>JAKAOH010000245.1 GCA_021812285.1 Acidobacteriota bacterium
TTCCGATCCGCCCAGCCGCAGCACTCGCCGAATGCCGAGCACATCCGCCGCGGCCAGCACTTCCGGCGCGGGCCGCGGACACGCGACCACGATTTCCCGAACGCCGGCCGCTTGCGCCGGCGCCACCGTCATCAGCAATGTCGAAACCAAAGGAAATCGCCCGGCGGGAACGTAGCATCCCACGCGGTCAAGCGGCCGGTACGTTTGACCCACGCGCACCCCCGGCGCGACGTTCATCGTCCACGGCTCCGGCAATTGCCGTTCGGCCACGCGGCGAATATTTTTCGCCGCCTGCCGAATTGCCCTTACGACTTGCGCCGGAGTGTTGCGCCGCGCCTGCGCGAACTCCCGCGCCGGTATCCAGAAACGCCCCGGAGCCATCCGCGTCCCATCGAGTTTCGCCGCCCATTCCGCCGCGGCCCGGTCGCCGCGCCGCCTGACGTCGCGCACGATGCGCGCCGCCGCGCGTTCCGCGTTCTCGTCGCGTCGCCGCCGCCCGGCTTCGATTCGCGCGGCGGCCAATTCGCTGAGTTTCTGGATTCGCATCAGAGCACGATCTTGTTCAGCGGGTATTCCACCAGCCCCTGCGCCCGCCGTTCCTTGAGCCGCGGCACGATCTGCCGCACCACGTCTTCGTCGAGAATCGTGTTCACCGCGACCCACCCCGAATCGCTCAACGCCGATACGGTCGGCCCTTTCAGCGAGGGCAGCACTTCCAGCACGCCGTCCAAATCCTCGCGCCTCACGTTGAGCATCAGTCCCACCTTGCCCATCGCGCTGATCGCGCCTTCGAGCAGCATCGTCAGTTGCGCGATTTTCGCCTGTTTCCACGGATCGGCCCATGCGTCGTGGCTCGCGATGAACACCGTGGCTGATTCCATCACCGTATCCACGATGCGCAGCCGGTGCGCCCGCAGCGACGCTCCCGTTTCCGTCACTTCCACGATCGCGTCGGCCAGTTGCGGCACTTTCACTTCGGTCGCGCCCCAGGAAAATTCCACTCGGGCGCGCACGCCCTGCTGTTCCAGGTAGCGTTCCGTCAGCCGAACCACTTCGGTCGCGATGGTTTTTCCCTCCAGATCGTGCGGCGATTGGATCGGAGAATTTTCCGGCACCGCCAGCACCCATCGCACGCGGCCGAGTCCCTGCTTCGCGTAGGCCAGCTCGATTACTTCGCGCACCGAAGCGCCCGTTTCCTGCACCCAGTCGCGCCCGGTGAGTCCCGCGTCCAACGCTCCGCTCGAAACATATCGCGCCATTTCCTGCGCCCGCACCACCAGGCAGGTCAATTCGGGATCGTCGGCCGCGGCGTGGTAGCTCCGCGAATTCAGCGCGATGCGCCATCCGGCGCGCTCGAAAAGCCGCAGCGTCGCCTCCTGCAAACTCCCTTTCGGAATGCCCAATCGCAGCGGATTCATCGCCGGTTCTCCCCGTAGGTTTTCGCCGGGTCGAAGGTACGCTCCGCCGCCGGCGTCATGGTTCCGTCCGTTCCGAGCCTCCGGAAAAAACAGGACCGGTAGCCTTCGTGGCAGGCGCCGGGCCCCGTCAGGTCCACGCGCGCGAGCACGGCGTCGGCATCGCAATCCACGCGCAATTCCACCAGGCGCATCCTGTGCCCGCTCGTTTCGCCCTTCTTCCAGAGTTTTTTCCGCGACCGGCTGTAAAACGTGACGTCGCCGCTCCGCAGGCTCTCTTCGAGCGCCTCGCGGTTCATGAAACCCAGCATCAGCACCTCGCCGTTCGCCGCATCCTGCACCACGGCGGGAACCAGACCGCCCATCTTTTCGAAATCCATCTCCGCTCGTCTCCGTTCTATCCCGAAAAATCGGCCCTAAAAAAGGAGAGGCCCGCCAGCACGGGGGTGCTGGCGGGCCTTGTTTGAGTTCGCGATACCTGGCTACGAACTAGACTCCCGCGAGCACCGCATGACCCCGTGGTGGTGGTGAGAATGATGATGCTGCGCTCGCAGTAGCATGACTAGGAAAAATCTAGCGCAATGCGGTTCCGACGTCAAGTACGGGGTCCGCGCGCTTGCCCGGAGAAGAAATCGCGCGCGCCACGATTCTCCGGCCGCAGCGCCAGCACGCGGCAGGCGACGCCTTGGCGCCGGAATTCCGCCGCCAGCAACTCGCCGATTTCGCCCGCGTTTCGCCGCGCGATCGCCATGACCGACGCGCCCGCTCCGCTCAGGAACACGCCCGCCAGATCGGGATGCCGCACCGCGAGGGATTCCGCCAGTCCCGGCACCAGCGGCGCGCGATACGGCTGGTGCAGCCGGTCCTGAAACAGTTCCGGATCGAATTGAAACGTGCCGGAAAAACACGCCGCCACCAGCAGCGCTGTCCGCTGCAGATTGTGCACCGCGTCCCGCCGCGAATAGTATTCCGGCAGCGCCGCCCGCGCGTGCTCGGTGGCCAGTTCCCGTTCGGGCACTACCGCGACCAGTTCCAGATGCGCCGGCAGCGCCGCGCGAACCACCCTCACGCGCCCGTCCGCTTCCCGCGCCGCAATCGCCATTCCGCCGCAAAACGCCCCCGCCACGTTGTCCGGATGCCCTTCGAGTTCGCACGCCAGGCGCAGCGTCGCCTCCTCATCCGGCAGCTTTCCCAGGTGCCGTGCCGCCAGCAGGATTCCACCGACGATCGCCGCCGCGCTCGATCCCAGTCCGGCCGCGACCGGAATTTCGTTTTCGATTTCGATTTCGCCGCCGCGAATCTCCGTTCCCATGCGTTCGCACGCCGCTCGCGCGGCCCGCGCCACCAGATTCGTCTCCCCTTCGGGAATTCGTTCGGCGTTCGGCCCGCGATAGCGGCACCGGAATCCCTCTTCCGGCGTCAGCCGTCCGCGAACCTTCAGGTACAAATTGACCGCGAACGCGGCGCAATCGAACGCGCAGCCCAGATTCGCCGAGGTTGCCGGAACGACGACCGTCTCGTTCGCCTCGTTCATCAGTTCCCTGCCGCCGTGGGCGCGCCGATTTCTCCGAGCAGCGCCTTGAACGCCGCCAGCTTCGGCTCGACCGCCGGCAACAGCTGCGTCCGCCCCGTCAGCGCTTCCGTTGTTTTCAGTCCATTGCCGGTGATCGCGAGCACCGTCGTTTCCTCCGGCCGAATGCGTCCCTGCTCGATCAGCTTTTTCGCCGAGCTCACCACCACGCCGCCGGCCGTCTCCGTGAAAATTCCCTCGGTTCGCGCGAGCAGCTCCATTCCGGCGATGATCTCCTCGTCGCTCGCGTCCTCGGCCCATCCGCCGGTCTGCTGCATCGTTTCGATCGCCAGGTATCCGTCGGCCGGATTCCCGATTGCCAGCGAATGGCAGATCGTGTGCGGCTTTTGCGGCTCGGGAAATTTCAGCCTTTGTTTCACCGCCGTCGAGATCGGCGAGCAGCCGGTCGCCTGCGCTCCGAAAAATGTCACCGGTTTGCGTTCCACCAGTCCCGTCGCCACCAGTTCCTCGAATCCTTTCCGGATACGGCTGATCAGCGCGCCGCCGGCCATCGGCACCACGACGTTGTCCGGCAGCCGCCAGCCGAGCTGTTCGGCGATTTCGAAACCCACCGTCTTCGATCCCTCGGCGTAGTAGGGACGCAGGTTCACGTTCACCAGTCCCCAATGAAATTCGTCCGCCACCAGCGAGCACAGCCGGTTCACCTGGTCGTAGTTGCCGTTGATCGGCACCACGCGCGCTCCGTACACCGCGCTCGCCACCAGCTTCGTCGGCTCGATCGAAGCCGGCACGAACACCCACGCCTCGAATCCGCCTCGCGCCGCCTGCGCCGCCACCGCGTTCGCCAGATTTCCCGTCGACGCGCAGCCGACCACGCGCAACCCGAACGCCCGCGCCCGCGCGAGCGCCACGGCAACCACGCGGTCCTTGAACGAAAGGCTCGGCGCGCAGACGGCGTCGTTCTTCACGTGCAGCCGCTCGACGCCCAGCCGCCGGCCCAGCTCTCGCGCTTCCATCAGCGGCGTGAATCCCACCGGCAAATCCGTCCGCGCGTCGTCGGGGATGGGCAGCAACTCGCGGTATCGCCACAGATTCCCCGGCCGCGACTCGATGAGTTCGCGCGT
>JAKAOH010000060.1 GCA_021812285.1 Acidobacteriota bacterium
CGCGTTTCGGCCCGGTTCACGTACTCGATCACCGGCAGCCAGAACGGTCCGAGCACCGCGAGCGGTTTCTGCCGCATCAGCCCCTTGCTCAGCATTTCCCACACCACCGCCAGTTCCACCAGCGTTCCCGTGCCGCCGCGGCAGACCGCGTACCCGTGCCCGCGTCGAACCAGCTCGAACAGCCGGTCTTGCCAGCTGGCCACGCGAATCTCCGACGTGATCCAGCGGTTCGCCCGGGCGCGAAACGCTCGCGCCGTCACGCCGATCGCATCCCCGCCGGCTTCGCGCGCGCCGCGCGAAACGCCTTCCATCACGCCGGAATAGCCGCCGGAACACACGGCGAATCCCCGCTCCGCCAGTTCGCGGCCCAGCCGCCGCGCTTCTTCATACTCCGGGGAATCGCGGCGTACGCGCGAACTTCCGAAAACGGTGACCACGCGTCCCGCGGCTGGCTGCGGTCTGGTTGCGTCAGTGGACACGGTTAGGCGCCGTGCGCGCGGCTCCGCGCCGGTTTCGATTCGCCCGGCGCCGAGGCCGTCCTCGCCCGAAGTCCTCCACCATCGCTTCGGCGATTTTGTCCATGAATGGAGTCAGGTGAGCGTGTGGCGGATCGTTGTTGACGAACATCGAAAAGACCAGCCGCCGGCCGCTGAGCGTGGTGACGTAGCCGGAAAGCGAATTGTCGTGCTCGAGCGTGCCCGTCTTCGCGACGACGCGTCCCTCGGCCGGTGTGCCGCCCATCCGGTCCTGCAGCGTCCCGTCCTGGCCGGCGACTGGCAGCGCGTTGTAAAGCACCGGCCACCAGCTTTGCCGCGCGTCCCAGCGCAGCAGCTTCACCACCGCCCGCGGCGTCACCAGGTCGTATCGCGAAAGTCCCGACCCGTCGAAAAACACCACGTCTTTCTCGATGCCCAGCTGCGTGAGAAATTCCTGCTCGAGCGCCAATCCGTTCTGCAGCGATCCCACGCCGGTCCTCACGTGCGCCACGGTGCGCAGCAGGCATTCCGCGTGCAGATTCTGGCTCACTTTCAGGATGTACCGCAGCGCCTCGCCGAGCGGCGGCGAAACGTGTTCCGCCAGCACCTGTCGTGCCGGCGTTTTCCCCGGCGTCTGGTCGGGCAGCAGATGTTCCACGCGCGTATCGCCGGTCACCGCGATTCCCTGCGCGACGAGCAGGTGTTTCAGCAGCGCCGCGGCGTACCGCGCGGGCTGCTCGATCGCCAGATATTCCTGCGACGGCGGCTCACCCACCGGCACCTGTCCGGTCAGCGTGACGTCCAGCGAATCCGGTTCGCGCGCGATGCTCACCTGAGCGGGAGCGCCCGCTGCCGCCGTCGTGACGTCGTTCCGGAAATGATAGAACGCGGCGAACGGCAGCACCTGAATCGTCGTCGGATCGCCCGGACGCGCGCCCGGTGTCACGTCGATTTCCATCGTGTTGTCGTCGATCACGATCGCGCTCACCGGCGCGCCGTAATCGGCCGTCATGTCGTCCACGCTCCAGCCGGGCGGGTAGCGCTCGTAGGTGAAGTAGCTGTCGTCGGCCACCGCGTCGCCATGGATTCGCTTGATCCCTTTCGCGGCCAGTTGCGCGACCAGATTCGCAATCACGACCTCCGGCGGGCCGTCCGTCTGCTCCTTCACCCCGTTGTACGGAAAAACACGATTCGAGAGGTTCGGATCCCCGCGGCCCACCAGCACCAGATTCCCCTCGAGCGTTCCGTCTGCCGCGACGTGGCCGGACGTTTCGAGCGTGGTGTGCCACCGGTAATCGGGTCCGAGCACGGCCAGCGCCAGCGACGACGTGAACAGTTTCGCGTTCGACGCGGGCGTGAAGAAGCGGCTGGCATCGTGCGCGTAGAGCGTGCGCCCGGTGCGCTGGTCGGCGACAAGGATTCCCCAATCCGCGCCTCGCGCCTCGCGCTTGGACAATACCCGCCGCACGCTTTCGCGAAAGCGCGCGACCTCCGATGCACGCGCCGGCGGCGCTCCGCGAAGGGAAACGGCGGCCAGACAGCCGCCAATGAAAAGAAGAAGGATCCGAAAAGAAAGCATGGCGTTTGGAAAACGATTATTGGGTCGCATGGGTGCGTTCGCGATTATAATCTAGCAGCGCCGGGCGCGCTCGGGCAGCCGATAGCGCATCGCCGGCATCCCAAAAGAAGCCGCATCCGGACGATTCCGGCGGTACGCGAACCGCGGCGACTCCGCCTAAAGGGAGATAAGAGCATGAAAAACGCTTGGATTGTTCTGCTCGCCATGGCCCTGGCCGTTCCGGCGATGGCCAAGCAAAACGCGGTGAACCAGCGCCTCGAAAACAGCGGCACGGTGCTCACCGAAATTCTGAATATCCCCGAAGATATTCCCCAAAGCCTGCTCGATAGCGCGCGCTGCGTCATCGTGCTTCCTTCCGTCATTAAGGGCGCGTTCATTTTCGGCGCCAGCTACGGCCGCGGCGCGATGAGCTGCCGCAGCGGCAAGAATTTCGACGGGCCGTGGGGCTCGCCGGTGATGATGGTCCTCGAAGGCGGCAGCGTCGGCTTCCAGATCGGAGGACAGGCGACCGATTTCGTCTTGCTCGTGATGAACAATCGCGGCGCGCAATCGCTCCTGCACAGCAAAGTGAAATTGGGCGCCGACGCTTCGGTCGCCGGCGGTCCGGTGGGGCGCAACGCCGAGGCCGCAACCGACGCGTACATGCGCGCTGAAATTCTCACCTATTCCCGCGCACGCGGCGTTTTCGCCGGCGTCTCGCTCGCCGGTTCTTACCTCGCGCCGGACAGAGAAGCCAACCACCAGCTCTACGGCCGCGACCTCTCTGCCACCGAAATCGCCGCCGGGCGTGCGTCTATCCCGCGAAGCGCCGCGATCATGATGCGCGTGCTCAATCAGCACTCGCCACGCCTGAAATAACCCCATCCGCCGCGAAACCCGACGTTCCCAGGAGCGCCAGACCCGGTTTGGCGCTCCTGGCTTTTTTCGGGTTTCGCTTTCGGGCGCCGCAGGGATGTGCCATCATGGCGCGTTCTTGCCTTTCCGAGGAGCCGGCTTGAGCTGTCCGCTTTGCCAAAAACGCAAACCCAAGCGCTTTTGCCCCGCCGCCGGCGAAAAAATCTGCGCCGTCTGCTGCGGCACCTATCGCGAAGTCACCATGGATTGCCCGTCGGATTGCCCGCATCTGGCCGCCGCTCGCCGCTACGACAGCGAGCACCGCCAAGCGCTCCGCCCGGAGGAGATTCCCTACCCGGAAATTCGCGTTTCTCCCCAGCGCATCGCTGAGCGCGAAGAGGTAATCGTTCTCGCCGGCCGCGCGCTCGCCGCCGCAGCCCACCAGCTTCGCGCGACCGACGCCGACGCCATCGCCGCCCTCGCCGCCATGGTCGAAACCTACCGCACGCTCGAATCCGGCATTTATTACGAGCGTGCGCCTGAAAGCCACCAGGCTCGCCAGCTTTACGCGGAACTCGCCAAGACGCTGGCGGATTACAAAAAAGCCGCAGCCGAACGCATCGGTTTTGCCGCGCTCAGGGACGCCGAAATTCTCGAACTCCTCGTCTTCCTGCTTCGCCTGGCGAAACGTGAAACCAGCGGCCGGCCGCGCTCCCGCGCCTTTTTCGATTACCTCCGTGCGACTCTCGGCTCGCCCGAGCCCCAGGCCGAATCCAGCCGCATTCTGATGCCTTAGCCGCCCTCCGCACCGCGCCGCGTCCCGTCGCGCCGGCCCGGCTCGTCCTCAGTCCTCCGCAAATCGCATCGCAAGCTGCGCCCCATTTCCCGCCGCGCCGTTTCCCTCGCATCCCCGCGAAGGCCCCGAAACCAGCCCGTACCGCCGCCGAATTCTTTCCACGCGTTCCCGAATCTCCCGCCGATACGTTTCCGGCGCCGCGCTCCCCGCTCCGTACCAACGCCGGTAGCGTTCGGCCAGCCGCGGAAATTGCCGTTCGAGGAACGGCAAAAAATGCCGCAGCGTGGACGCCGTCAGAAACAGCACCGCGCCGCCGAGCCACAGCGCGCCGGCGTCCCGGGCGCCCCGGGCCAATTGGTCCAGGTCTTCCTCCGAATCGGTCAGCCCGGGCAAAATCGGCATCGCGAAAACGCCCGCGCGGATGCCCGCTTCGCGCAGCCGCCGCAGCGCTCCCAGCCGCAGATCGGGCCGCGGCGCGCGCGGTTCCAGCAGCCGCGCCAGACGTGTGCGCGGCGTCGTCACCGTGATATTCACCTGCAAATCCGAACGCGCGGCGATTTCGCGCAGCAAATCGATGTCGCCCGCGATGCGGTCGGATTTCGTGGTGATCGAAAGGCGCAGCCCGCTCTGCCCCGCCAGCCGATCGAGCAGGCCCCGCGTGACTCCAAAATCGGCTTCCGCTGGCTGATAGGGATCGGTCGCCGTGCCAATCGCGATATGCTCGCCGCGAGCATATTCGCGATCGAGGTCGCGCTCCACCAGCGACGCCGCGTCGCGCTTCACGTAAATTTTCCGCTCGAAATCCGCCCCGTCCAGCTCCATGTACTCGTGCGTGTAGCGAGCGTAGCAGTAGCGGCAGCCGAATTCGCACCCTCGGTAGGGGTTGATGGTCCAGGGAAACGGCACCCGAGGCGAATCGCAGCGGTTCAAAATCGAGCGGACGGGCAAAAGGAAATATTCGACGCCGCGCTTGGCCTCGGCGCGTGGGGAAAGCGAGGCGAGGCGCGCAATGCCGACCAAGGGCTGTCGGGAGTGGGCATCTCCCGTGAGATCGCCCTCGGGGCTCGGGCCGCCCTTTTCTGTGGAAAAAAGGGATAGAGCGGCAGGTAAAGGTCGTCCACGGCGTCGCCGGGACGTTTGGGTGACAGGAGCGACCCCAGCCTGCATCGAGCGCCTCGCAACGGGGCCACTATATTCGCTTTTTCTTCGCTATGTCAAGGGAAATGTTTTCGCTATTGTTTCGCCTTAGTAACAGTCACCCTGGGTGCCCCGGCCCGCCATCCCGCGCTCAGTCACCCGCAGTTGACGACGGTTTCCCCTTCCCTGCAAGCCCGGCCAGCGCTTCCCGGTACGGCGCGCGGGCCACGCCTCGCTCGGTGATGATCGCGGTGATGAACCGGTGCGGAGTCACGTCGAAAGCCGGATGCGCCGCCGCGACGTCCGGCGCGATGCGCACGCCGCGGATGTGAGTGACTTCTTCGGCCGAACGCTGTTCGATCGGAATCTCGTCGCCAGAGGCGATGGAAAGATCGATCGTCGAAATCGGCGCGGCGACGTAAAACGGCACGTCGTGCTCCCGCGCGAGCACCGCGATCTGGTACGTGCCGATTTTATTCGCGGTATCGCCATTCGCTGCGATCCGGTCGGCGCCCACCACCACCGCGCCCACGCGCCCCGTCTTCAAAAAATGGCCGATCATGTTGTCGGTGATGAGCGTCAGCGGAATTTTTTCCTGCTGCAATTCCCACGCCGTCAGCCGCGCCCCTTGCAGGTACGGCCGCGTCTCCGGAACCAGCACTTCCAGATGCCGCCCTTCGGCCACGGCGACGCGAATCACGCCGAGCGCGGTGCCGATTCCGCCCGTGGCCAGCGCTCCCGCGTTGCATTGCGTGAGCACCTGCCCGCGCTGCGGCAATAGAGCCGCGCCCAGCCGGCCGATCGCCTGATCGGCGTCGCGGCGTTCCTGATGAATCGCCAGCGCTTCCTCAATCAACCCCTTGCGAATCGCCGCCAGGCGTTCCGCTTCGGAAGCGCCGACCGCGCCGGCGGCCAGCGAATCGAAACGCCGCTGCATTCGCTCGATCGCCCAGAAGAGGTCCACGGCCGTTGGCCGCGTTTTCGCCAGGGTTTCGGAAATAGCGGCGATTTCGCCGCGAAGCTCTTCGACGGTCCGTGCGGCGGAACGCTGCACCCCAATGGCGAAACCCATCGCGGCGGCGATGCCGATGGCCGGCGCGCCGCGAATTACCATATCGCGAATAGCCGCGGCCACTTCGCGATAGTCGCTGTAAACGTGATGCAACACTTCTCCGGGCAAACGGCGCTGATCCAGCATTTCGACGCCGCGCTCGGTCCAACGAATCGGTTCGACGGACGACAACGGTTTCTCCTCGCTATTTTTTCGCGCCTGCGGACGCGCAAACGGGCGCTGTGTTCCCGCTCAGTTCACCGGCGGCAGGTGGCGCAATCCGCCCGTGGAAATAAAGAAGCCGGCAAACAGAAATGTGTTGTAGCCCAGATGGATCAGCCAACTGGCGAGTACGCTGCCGGTGCGCGCGCGCACGTAGGTGAGCACGATTCCCACGAAAATCAGCAAAGCGATCTGGCCCCAGCCGCCCCACAACTGGTGCGCGTGCATCATGCCGAACAGCGTCCCGGTCACCACCACGCCCCATTCGATCCCGAACGCCCGCGCCAGCACCGGATACAGGTAGCCGCGGAAAATCGTCTCTTCCACCGCCGGAGCCAGCAGAATCCCCACTCCCATCAGCCACAAAATTCCGGTGCGGCTGTGAAACAGCGCTTCCATCGGCAGGTTGTGTTTGGTCGGAAAGGCCAGCGCTCCCAGTTGCACCAGCACCGCCAGCGCCATGCCGCAAACGGCCAGCAGCGGGTAAAGCGCCGCGCGGGGAATCCGCGAAAAACTGAGATGCCGCCATCCGATCGTCCGCCAGAACGCCGGATTCTTTCGCGAATGAACCGTCAGGTAGAGGTAGCCGATCAGCAGGACGTAGGCGATCGCCATCCCGATCGAATTGAATCGCGCGCTCGTCGTCGCGTAGGTGCGCACCTGCGCGATCGACATGTGGTAACCGAATATCAAAATGAGCGACATCGTTGTCGTGACCAGGAACAGGCACACGAACGCGACGACCACAAACAGCGTCAGTTGGCCCCAGCCCCACGGCGTGCGAAGGTCCTCGGGATAGTCGCGCTGCGGCTCGGGCGGCGGCGCGGCGAAAAGCGGCTCGCCGGGCGGCGAAGCGGGCGTCGCGGCCGGGTTTTCGTCCGGCTGGTGCGGTGAATCCGGCGGAGGATCGAATTCGCTCATCGTTTCCTGCGTTTCCTGGCCGCTTTTCCGGGGCGTTTCCGGTCGCGATCCACCAGCGCCGCGGCCACCAGCGGCAGCAGGATCTCATGATGACCGGTAATGGCGAAACCCCGCGAGCCCGCGTCGCGCGTGGGCCGCAGCACCACGTTTTCCCTGCCGCGATAGTGCTGCAGGAAATCGAAATTCGCCGTGGTGATCGGCCGCAGCGGCGTTCCCAAATTCCGCACCGCCGAAACCGCTTTCAAAAAAACCTCCGGCAGAATCACCGCCGAGCCCCAATTCAAATACACCCCTCCCGGATGCATCCGCCGCACCAGCGCGCAAAACAGCCGGAAATCGGCCAGCGTCGCCGCGCCCAGCGCCGCGCCATCGGCCGAGGGATGCATGTGCGGCGTGTCGGTGCCGATCGCCAGATGCACCGTCACGGGAACGCCCGCCCGGTACGCGGCCGCGAGCACGCTCGCCTCGCCGTTCTTCGCTTTCCATCGTTCCGTCAGCAAGCGCCCGGCCATTTCTCCCATGCCGCAGTCCGAGCGCGTCGCTTCGCGCGCGATTTCGTTGTAATAGCGCCCGGTTTCCTCGGCCATGCCGAATTCGCCGTGGCCCAGCCGCAGTTCCACCATTTCGGAAGTTTTGCCCACGAGCGCGATTTCCAGATCGTGGACCAGCGCCGCGCCGTTCATCGCGATGCCGGAAACGTAGCCGCGCCGGATCAGGTCGGCCAGCACCGGCGCCATGCCCACCTTGATTACGTGCCCGCCGATGCCCCATAGGATTGCGCGCTTGCGTCGCCGCGCGGCCGAAACGCGAGCGACGATCTCCCGCAGACTTTCCGCCGCCAGAATCCTCGGCAGCGTCTCCAGGAATTCGCCCACGCCGCCTCCGCCCGGCCACGCCCGCCCGAATTCGCGCAAACGCACTTTTCCCGGCAAGCGTCGCAGCGGAAATCGGTCCAGGCGGCCAAAATCCAGAGGAGCGAGGTCGTAGCGGCTCGGCATGTTCCCCTCGCCACTCTAAATGCAGAAGCCAGCCCCGCGCAAGCGTTCCCGCGCCCCCGCACGCCGTTGGTATGGCCGCGTCCTGCCTCGCCGATCGTCGGCGGTCGCCGCGCTCGAACAGGGATCGTCCGTCGGTAGGGGCGGGTCTCAGACCCGCCCGCTGTGCGGATTGTGATGAAATACATCCCCGGCTGCGAATAGCCGTAGCCTCGCAGCCGAATGCCGCGCCGCCGATGCGGTCCACGCAGATTCGACGGCGCGATCCAAGGCGTTTAGACGCATCTCCGCGTGGCGGATCTGGCCCAGCAGAGCACCCCGGGAAGACCGAGGAGAACTCCTCCGGCTGCGGACAGCGCCGGGTCTGGACGCTGGTTGGTGCGGCGCTCCTGGCGCTCGCGATGGGTCCCGCGGCTCCCTGTCAGACCGCGAAGCCGGCGCCCTCGCTGCCATTTTCGCCACATCGAGAATCGCTTGCTTTCAAACCCTGGATGCTGTATCAAGGCCTCAGAATTTAAACTCCAAAACCGTGGATTTCCCGAACGGAGGCCGTGATGTCTCCATATCCGCAAGAGGACGCAGGCGCCAGGCTAAGGTTCGAGACGCACCGTGAAGGCGATGCCACGGTCATCCAGTGCTTCGGCAGATTGACTCTTGAGCAAGCCGACACTCTGAAGGCCTTTGGGAAGAACCTGATTCCTCAGTCAACGCGGATCGTCCTGGACCTCAAGGAAATCACCCGGATGGACAGCACGGGACTCGGCGCCGTCGTCGGCCTCTACGTCTCCGCTCGAAAAGCCGATTGCGGTTTTCTCGTCATTAACTGCAACAATTCGATCAGGGAACTTTTGCGAGTAACCCACTTGCTCTCCATCCTGACCGGCGAGGTGGGTTAGGTTGGGCGGACCGTCTGGGCCGTAAGAGACACCAAAGAAAGCACCTGTAGCGTTCGCCCTTAAGACCTGCCGACCGGAGGGCCGCTGTCCCAAGATCCGGCCAGGGGCCAGTTTTTCTGGTCCTCAACGTCTCATAAACCGCGTTGCCACAACGAATTCCGTCCTTCTGGAGGTTTAAGAAAAGAAGGGGGTGTGACTTTGGGTGAGGGGAGGTGGTTTGCAGCGTCGGCGAATTCCTTTACTGCGCTATGGTTTGTCGAGGAGGCGAGACAACATGAGGAGCCTCATTAAGGCCACATTGTGTGCTGTGATGCTCTTCGGCTGCTCATCGGCGGTTCGTGCGCAGGTTTCGGTGGGAGTGGGAATCGTGATCGGGCAGCCGCCGCCGCCCCGTGTGGTTCGCGTTCTGCCACCGAGGCCGGGACCCGGATTTTTCTGGGTGGCGGGTTATTGGTATCCGGTCCGAGGCCGCTACGCATGGCATCGGGGTTATTGGGCCAGACCGCCGTATGAAGGGGCCATCTGGGTGGCGCCCCGTTACGAGAGAGGCCGGTATTTTGTCGGTCATTGGGATGGACCCCACGGCCGCGAGGAACGCGGTGACCGCTGGGCCCGTAAGGATTGGAAGCACGAGGACAGGGGCTGGAAACACGAGCAAAAGCGCGAGCGCAAAGATTGGAAGCACGAGCGGAAGCGCGAGAGGAAAGACTGGAAACACGAGCACGACCGCTGAGAAGGGTATGACGCCAAAGGCGGTGGGATTCGGCTTCTTCAAAAAGCGCGGCCGTTGGCCGCCAGAGCCCGTCACTGTGACCCCGTACCCATAGCGGCAAAGCGACCGAGCGAACGGTTAGCCGCTCAAATCGCGCGGCAGCTTCAAGCAGGGATGACCTCGTCTTTGAGAAGGTGAAGGCGAATCACGCGGGGGCGGTTCGCTTCGTCGAAATGGCAGCGGACGGCGTCCTGCGCGGCGGTTTTCAACTCCTCGGGCGTCTCCGCCTGCGTGAATATGCCATGGCCCAGCGCTCTGGCTTCGTAGCCGCCATCGGGCGACTCCTGCACGGCAAATACGATCTCAGTTTCGGACATTGGCGCGACTCTGGCACGGATTATAACGCGAAGCAATCGTCTTTTGGGCATGCCTGGCAACCGTAACCATCACATACAGCTATGTCCATACAGACCGTAACGAGATTGGCCCACAGCCTCCGAGCCCCCGCAAGGATTCCACGTAGACCCACCCCTTGCGCCAGTCGCGTCCCGCCCGTACCCTACGGTCACTGTGGCCCATCTGCCCAATCGCGCAACCCCGCCAGCCCGGCGTCCAGATCTTCAAAAGGCCCCGGACCGTCTCCCGCGCGCAAGTTCCGTAGCCCCCAACCCTGCCTCAGCCGGCCCCGTCGTCCGCGCAAAAGAGGCCCAAGAAGTGACACCCTGCAAAAATTATCTTGCTGAAACAAAACCACCTACCGGATTTTTTGCTCGACCACCTGTGACACCCTGCCGCGCCGCTTCCGAACCCTCCGCGCGCCACCTGTTTGTCGCCGGCCCGCGCGACGTTTACCCGCTGGCGCGCGTGGGAACGCGCTTTGCCGCGCCATCGAGCACTTCCGCCAGCGCCTGGCCCGTCCACGATTTTTTGACGCGCGCCACGTGCTCCGGCGTGCCTTCGGCGACGATGCGGCCGCCGGCTTCCCCCCCGTCGGGGCCGAGGTCAATGACCCAATCGGCCTGCTTGATCACGTCGAGGTGGTGCTCGATCACGATCACCGTATTGCCCAAATCCACCAGGCGATTCAGCACCGCCAGCAGCTTTTTCACGTCGTCGAAATGAAGGCCGGTGGTCGGCTCGTCGAGGATGTAGAGCGTGCGCCCGGTTTGGCGCCGGGAAAGTTCGCGCGCCAGCTTGATGCGTTGCGCTTCGCCGCCGGAAAGCGTCGTGGCCGATTGGCCCAATTGCAAATAGCCCAGGCCGACTTCGGCGAGCGTCTGCAGTTTCTGGCGAATCGCGGGAATATCGGCCAGCAGCGGCAGCGCGTCGTCTATCGTCATATCGAGCAGATCGGAAATCGAAGCGTTTTTATAGCGCACTGCGAGCGTTTCGGAATTGTAGCGGCGCCCGCGGCACACTTCGCAAGTGACGTAGACGTCCGGCAGGAAATTCATTTCGATGCGCCGCAATCCGTCGCCCTGGCAGGCTTCGCAGCGGCCGCCTTTCACGTTGAAACTGAAGCGGCCCGGCCGGTAACCGCGCTCGCGCGACTCGGGCAGCATCGCGAACAGCTCGCGAATCGGCGTGAAAACGCCGGTATAGGTGGCCGGATTCGAGCGCGGCGTGCGCCCGATCGGCGCCTGATCGATTTCGATCACCTTGTCGATCTGCTCGACGCCGGTGAGCGACCGATGCGCTCCGGCCTCTTCCGCCGAACGGTACAGCCGCCGCGCGAGCGAACGGTACAAAATGTCGTTCACCAAAGTGGATTTGCCCGAACCGGAAACGCCCGTCACCAGAATCAGCCGGCCCAGCGGAAACCGAACATCGATATTTTTCAGGTTGTTGGCTTGCGCGCCCCAAACGGTGAGCTGCTTGCCGTTGACGGTGCGGCGAACGGCGGGTACGGGAATTTCGAGATCGCCGGCGAGGTAGCGGCCGGTGAGCGAATCGGGATTTTTTTCGATTTCATCCGGCGTGCCCGCGCCCACCAGGTAGCCGCCGGCGCGGCCCGCGCCTGGCCCCAAGTCCACGACGAAATTCGCGCGGCGAATCGTCTGCTCGTCGTGCTCGACGACGAGCACCGTGTTGCCGAGATCGCGCAGGCGTTCGAGCGTCGAGAGCAGGCGCTCGTTGTCGCGCGCGTGGAGGCCGATCGAAGGCTCGTCGAGCACGTAGAGCACGCCGCGCAGCCGCGAGCCGATCTGCGTCGCCAGGCGAATCCGTTGCGCTTCGCCGCCGGAAAGCGTGGACGCGGCGCGGTCCAGCGTGAGGTAGCCCAGGCCGACGGCGAGCAGAAAATCCAGCCGCTCGGCGATTTCCGCGAGCACGCGTTCGGCGATCTCCTTTTGCCGGGCGTCGAGCTGCGCTTCGATCCGCGCGACCGCCTGGCGTGCGCCCTCGGCCGAAAGCGCGCTGAAATCGGCGATCGAAAGTTCCGCCACGTGCACCGCCAGGCTTTCCGGCCGCAGCCGCCGTCCGTGGCACGCCGGGCACGTCGAGGGCGACGTGTATTCGCCCAGCCAGTCGCGGTAAAGATCGGAGCTCGCGGAATCGAGATTCTGATCGAGGTAGCCGATGATGCCGGGGAAACGCGGGCCGGAACGCGCGGCCGGATTTCCGTACAAAATCAGGTTCTGCACGCGCCGCGAAAATTTTTCGAATGGCGTCTTCAGATCGAAGCCGTGCGTTTCCGAGGCGAGTTCCAGCAGCCGCCGCAGATACGCCGAACCCGAGCCGGGCCCCAGGCCGCCGTCGAGCAGCGGCTTCGTCCAATCCACGATCACTTTGGCTGGATCGAGCCGGTATTGCGCGCCGAGTCCCTTGCATTCGGGGCAGGCGCCGTAGGGCGAATTAAAACTGAAAGAGCGCGGCTCGAGTTGCGGAACGGAAATGCCGCAATCGGGGCAGGCGAGCCGCTCGGAATAGAGCCGCTCGTCGCCGCCGACCACGGCCACCGTCACCAAGCCCTCGGCCAGCTTCAGCGCCGTCGCCACGGATTCTTCCAGTCGGTGCTGGATGCCGGGTTTCACCAGCAGGCGATCCACCACGATTTCAATCGTGTGATTCCGGCGCCGGTCGAGCGGCACGGGTTCATCGAGGCGGCGCAGTTCGCCGTCGATTCGCGCGCGTTCGAAGCCCTGCCGCGCGTATTTTTCGAGCTGCTTGCGGTATTCGCCTTTTCGCCCGCGCACCACCGGCGCAAGGATCATCACGCGCTCGCCGGGCGAAAGCTCGCCGATGCGCTGCACGATCTGCCCCGGCGATTGCCGCGCGATTTCGCGGCCGCAGCGCGGGCAGCGCGGCGCACCGATCGAGCTGAAGAGGACGCGCAGGTAATCGTAAATCTCGGTGATCGTGCCGACGGTCGAGCGCGGCGAGCGGCCGGTGGTTTTCTGCTCGATCGCAATCGAGGGAGACAACCCCTCGATCGAATCCACGTCCGGGCGTTCGACCTGATCGAGGAACTGGCGCGCGTAGGCGGAAAGTGATTCGACGTACCGCCGCTGGCCTTCGGCGTAAATCGTGTCGAACGCCAGAGACGATTTGCCCGAGCCGGAAAGTCCCGTGATGACCGTCAGCGTGCGGCGAGGAATCTCCAGGCTGATGTTCTTCAGGTTGTGCTGCCGCGCGCGGCGGATGACGATGCGGTCGAGAGGCATGGAGGCGGAGCGGACCCTATCCACCCGGCCTCGCTACGGCTGGGCAGAATAAGGCCAGCGTAATCCTTGAACATAACAACGCAACCGCACGAGGGTCAAGACGCGGAATGGGGCCGCGGAGAATTACGCGGCGCTTCCGCTGCGCGGGAGGGCGCGAATGTATAGAATGGAGGGATTACCGCTTGGGGCGTGGTCCAATCGGTAGGACGCTGCACTGTTAATGCAGACGGTGGAGGTTCGAATCCTCCCGCCCCAGCCATACCTTTCGCGAATCCACGCCTGCCCGGCGCCAGTTCAAGCGCGCGGGCCGTGAGGCAGATTTGCGGGCGCAGCAAAGCACGGTCTTGGGGACCAAACATCTCGGTGAGGAGGAGGTCCGGGGGCCACGGCCCTGCGGTGCCGCGACCCCCGGTTGTGAGGGGGCCTGAGGGGGCGGAGAAGGGAGCTTCCGATACTTCGTTGCGTTGTCGAGATTCGCGGAACCTTCCCCGTCGAGCAATCTACACGGGCTCGGAAGTAGTGTCAATATAATTAACTACGGAGTAAACATTCGTTCTAAAGAGTAACCCTCTATTTCGCGAGTGCATTACCCCCCACTTTCCGGCCGGTGTCGCCGTAATCAACAGAAATATAAAGGGTTATTAACGGCAATTGGATAGCCAAATTCGGGTTCGCGAAGAACGGTTGTATACACTGGGTTGCAACCACCCTTGTTACAAGACCCATCCCTGCTGTCCGCCAGGCCGCCGGGCCTAACTCATATCGCGCCAGTTTCGACCTTGTTTAATTTCGACGGCCAAGGGAACGCTGAGCGGGTGCGCCTGCTCCATGGCCTCGCGCACCAGCGACCGCAGCGTTTCGATTTCCTCAACCGGAGATTCGAAAAGCAATTCGTCGTGCACCTGAAGAATCATCTTGGCGCGCAGTCCCTCCGCGCCGAGCCGGCGATGGGTTTCGATCATGGCGAGCTTCATCAGGTCGGCGGCCGTGCCCTGGACCGGCGTGTTGAGCGCGGTGCGCTCGGCGAGGCCACGGAGGGCGGCCTGCGTCGCGTTGATTTCCGGGATCGGGCGGACGCGGCCGAACAGGGTGCGCGTGAAACCCGTCTGGCGGACCTCGTCCAGCTGCCGATCGAGCCACTGTTTCACGCCCCGGTAGCGATCGAAATAACGGGCGATGAATTGCGCCGCGTCTTTCTGCTCGATCTGCAATTGGCGCGCGAGGCCGAAAGCGGAAAGGCCGTAGAGAATCCCGAAATTGATGACTTTCGCCACGCGGCGATGTTCGGGCGTCTGCGCGAGCGGTCCGACGCCGAAAATTTCCTGCGCCGTCCGCGCGTGAATATCCTCGCCATGCCGGAACGCGTCAACGAGCACCGGATCGCCGGCGAGGTGGGCCATCACGCGCAATTCGATCTGAGAATAATCGGCCGAAACCAGCAGCCAGCCATCCGGCGCGACGAAACCCGCGCGAATCTGGCGGCCGAGTTCGGTGCGCACCGGAATATTCTGCAGATTGGGACTCGAGCAGCTCAGCCGTCCGGTGGACGTGCCCGTCTGGCTGAAGCGCGGATGGATGCGGCCGGTTTCGGGATGAATCAGCCGCGGAAGCGCGTCGGCGTAGGTGGATTTCAATTTCGCCGACTCGCGGTATTCCATCACGAGCGACGGCAGCGGATGCTTATCGGCCAATTCTTCAAGCACGTCGGCCGCGGTCGAACGCACCGCGCCTTTGCCGCGGCGTCGCGGCAGCGGCAGGTTTAATTTGTCGAAGAGAATTTCGCCCAGTTGCTGCGTGGATTGGATATTGAATTCGTGGCCGGCGAGTTCGTAGATGCGTGCTTCGAGCCGTCGGAGATCGGCTTCGCTGGCCGCGGAAAAAGCCTCGAGCGCGGCGCGGTCCACACCCACTCCCAGGCGCTCCATCCGCGCGAGCACGGGAGCGAGCGGCAAATCAATCTTCTCGTACACATCGAGCAGTTTTTGCTCCTCGACTTCGGCACGAAGCAGCGGCGCGACGCGCAGCAGGTAATCGGCGCGTTCGCCGGGAAGGCCGGCGAGCGTCGCGTTAAGCCGCCGCGCGACGATATCGTCCAGGCCGTGCCGCGAGGTCGTCGGCCGTAGCAGGTACGAATAGAGATCCACGGCGTCGCGAACGTTCGCCAGCGCCGCGGGCTCGGACGTCCCCGCCAGCAGATCGACGAGCTTCGCGTTGTGCACGATTTTGGGCCGAGCTGGATCGGCCAGCCACGGCCGGAGCGCCGCCAGCATTTTCCCCTCGGCGTTGGTCCACGCGACGCCGGCGCTTTCCGGCTCAGTCGAGATTTCGATTCGAACGGCGTGGCTGCCGAAACCCGGCTCTTCATCCTCGGGAGCGGTTTCCAGCCAGAGCGCCGCGGCGTGGCCCGCGGGGATCCGGGCCAGAAATTCCGTCAGCGCTTCGGGGGAATCGAGCTGCCGGTACTCGCCGGAATTCTTCGCCACGGGCGGAGCGAGTTCGCGCAAGAGCTTCGAGAATCCGAGTTCTTCGTAAAGCTTGCGCAGCGATTCGGTGTCGGGATCGCCGCGCCGCAGCGACGCGAGGTCGAGCTTGACCGGCGCGTCGGTATGGATGGTCGTCAATTGTTTCGAGAGCAGCACCTGCTCGCGCTGGCCGACGAGCGCTTCGCGGTACCGCTTGTTTTCCACTTCGGCGGCGCGATCGAGAGCGGTTTCCACCGAGCCGAAGCGAACGATCAGCTCGCGCGCGCCCTTTTCGCCGATGCCCTTGGCGCCGGGAACGTTGTCGATCGTGTCGCCGGTAAGCGCCATGACGTCGCAAACGCGTTCGGGCGGAACACCCAGGATCTCGCGCACTTTTTCGGCGTCGACAACCAGATCGTCCTTGGTCGGAATCAGGATGCGAACCCAGTCGCCGACGAGCTGGAGGAAATCCTTGTCGCTCGTGACGATGTAAACCTCGATCCCGCGCTCCGAGGCCTGGCGCGCCAGCGTGCCGATGACGTCGTCGGCCTCGTAGCCTTCGTATTCGAGCTGAGCGAAGCGCATCGCTTCGCAATAGCGCCGCACGTAGGGAATTTGCTGGGAAAGATCCTCGGGCATCGGCGGCCGCTGCGCCTTGTATTCGGCGAACAGGGCGTCGCGAAACGTGGGCGCGGCCACGTCGTACACCACGCCCAGATAGTCCGGCCCCCACTCCTTCAGCAGACGGCGCATCATGTTTGCGAACAGGAACGGAACCTTCGTGGGCAGACCGGAAGCGGTGCGCAGGCGCTCCATCGGCGCGTGATAGGCGCGGAAAATATAGCCCATCGCGTCGACGAGAAAGAGCCGGGCTGGTGAAGTTTCGCTCATGGAGACTGCAGGACGGCGAGTATAGCAGACGGCCGCGCGTGGCCCGGCGCGCGACGGGGCGCGGGGAATCAGGCGCGGCGCCGAAACGGCGCTACGCCGAACCCATCCCCATGCGCCCACCGACGCGCCCAATCGTCTCGAGCGCTTTTTGGAGATCGGCGCGCTTGTGCGCCGCGGTGACGATGGCGCGCAGCCGCGCTTTCCCCAGCGGCACGGTGGGATAACCGATCGCCTGGGCGAAAACGCCTTCTTCGAACAGCGCCTTCGAGAATTCGATCGCTTTCGCCGCGTCGCCCACCATGATCGGCGTGATCGGCGTTTCGCTTGCGCCGGTATCGAAGCCGAGCCGCTTCAGCCCGCGGCGGAAAAATTTCGTATTGCTCCACAGTTTCTTCACGAGCCGCTCGCCATCCGGCGATTCCAGCAGCGTGAACGCGGCCTGGCACGCGCCGATGACGGCCGGCGGATGCGACGTCGAAAAGAGGAACGGCCGCGCCCGGTGGTAGAGGAATTCGATCAGGTCGCGCGAACCGCACACGTAGCCGCCCATCGAGCCGATCGCCTTGCTCAGCGTGCCCACCTGAATATCCACGCGCCCGTGGCAGCCGAAATGGTCCACCGTGCCGCGGCCGCCGCGGCCCAGCACGCCCGAGGAGTGCGCGTCGTCCACCATCATGATGCAGTTGTATCTTTCCGCCAGATCGCACAGTTGCGGCAGCGGCGCGATGTCGCCATCCATCGAAAAGACGCCGTCGGTAATCAGCAGCTTGCGTCCCGGCCAGTTGGCCGTCTCCTGCAGGATGCGCTCGCAATCCGAGACGTCGCGATGCTTGAAGATTTTGATGGTGGCTTTCGACAGGCGGCAGCCGTCGATGATCGAGGCGTGATTCAGTTCGTCGGAAACGATCAGGTCGTCTTTGCCCAGCACCGCGGAAACGGTTCCGGCGTTCGCGGTGAAACCGGACTGGAAAACCACGGCCGCTTCGACGTTCTTGAAGCGGGCGATCTGCTTCTCGAGCTCCATGTGGATGCTCATCGTGCCGGCGATCGTGCGTACGGCGCCCGTTCCCACGCCGAATTTGCGCGTCGTCTCGATCGCGGCGCGGCGGAGTTTCGGATGCGTCGTAAGGCCCAGATAATTATTGGAACTGAGATTGATGACCGTGCGGCCGTCGACTTCGGTGACGGCTTTCTGTTCACCGGAAAGAATCGGAAGATGGCGGTATAAATGCTTGGCTTTCAGTTCCTCCAGCTCGTCGTGCAGAAAGCGAAGCTGCGGGCGGGTTGCGGCGTCCATGGAACCTCCTTATGGGGAAGCAAATGTCATTATAGGCGAGCGCCGCGCGGCGGCCGGGCGCTTCACTCGGCGGCGCCGTTGGGGAACAGCAGCACCTTGCTCGCCTGGCCCTTCTCGAGCAGGCCGAAGGCGTCCTCGAATCGCTCGAGCGGCAGCCGCTCGTGGAAGAGCGGTTCCAGATTCAGCCGGCCGCTTTTCAGCAGCGCGTTCATTTCCACCCAGGTCTCGAACATGCGGCGGCCGAAAATTCCCTGCACCACGGTGCCTTTCACGATGACGTCGTTGTAAAGATCGAGCGTGAGTGGTTCCTTGGGAATGCCGAGCAGCGAAGCGCGTCCGCCCGGCCGCAGCATCCCGAGCCCCTGCCGGATGGCCGCCGGATGGCCGCTCATTTCGAGCAGAACGTCGGCGCCTTCGCCGCCGGTCGCTTCCTTCACGCGCGCCACCACGTCGCCTTCGGTCGGATCGAGCGCCGCATCGGCGCCCATCTTCGTCGCGAGGCCGCGGCGATGCGGATTGATTTCCGTGGCGAGAACCGTGGCAGCGCCCGCGGCACGCGCCACGGCGATCGCCATCAGGCCGATCGGTCCGCAGCCGGTGACGACGACGGTGTGCCCGGCGATGGGCCCGGCGAGCACCGTGTGCACCGCGTTGCCGAGCGGATCCATGATCGCCGCGTAATGCGCGGGAATCGAGGGGTCGATTTTCCAGACGTTGCGCGCGGGAATCCGCACGAATTCGGCGAAGCAGCCGTCCGCGTGGATGCCGATGATGCGCACGTTCGGGCAGACGTGTCCCTGGCCCAGCCGGCAGGCCAGGCAGCGGCCGCAATTGACGTGCATTTCCGCGCTGACGAAATCGCCCGGTTTGAATCCGGAAACTTCCTCGCCGGCCTTTTCGACGAAGCCGCAGAATTCGTGGCCGAACGTCAGCGGCGGCTGGATGTGCGCCTGCGACCACGCGTCCCAGTTGTAGATATGGAGATCGGTGCCGCAGATCGAAGCC
>JAKAOH010000246.1 GCA_021812285.1 Acidobacteriota bacterium
ATCGGCGAAAAGGAACGCGGAATTTTCCAGCGTCGCCGTCGTCTGAAGCTGCCACGCGCTGGCGAGCGGGGAAACCAGATACTCCACGTTCGTCGAGTAGTTCACCAGGACGACGGTGTCCGTCGGGAAGGGTACCGCCAGATAGCGGGCCGCATTCTCGTCGAACGCTTTCTTTTGCGCGGGCGGCATTTTGTCGTAATGCGATTCGATCTGCCCCAGCCGCACCTGCGCCTCGCGAACAGGCAGCGCGGAGAAAAAAATTGCGGTGTATTCGATTTCAAGAAGCGGCTGACGGCCGGGAATCGCCGTCTGCGTGGCGCCGTTCGGCATTTGCACCATGCTGAATGTATAGGTTTGCGCCCATGGCGAATCCGAGAGGATCTTGTGGCATTCCCCGGCCGACCATTTCTGGTAATCCTTCTTCTTCCAGAATTGCGCCTTCGCCGGCGCGGCGATTCCCGCCAGCAAAAATGCCATCGTGGTAATGCGCAACGCGGCGCGGTTCGAAAGGTTTGTCCCAAACATGATGCGGAACCTTACTCCCGCCGCCCGAGCGGTGTCAACCATCGCCGCGGCTTTCGCCCTGGCGGCGAAAACGAAGTGTTGAAAAGCGGGATTTTTCGCGGCTAATCGAGACCGGCGGGAGCGGTTTGCGGCTCGATTTTGGGCGCGGGCTCCGTTTTCGGTTGCCCCAGATGGAACAGGTGGCGCAACGCTGCGGTCAATTCTTCCTGCTCTGGCCGGTGCTGCGCCTGTTTCAGCTCGCGCGCCAGCTCGCCCGCCACCCGGTCCATCAGTTTGCTCGTCATGGCTTCGAGCGCCGCCCGGGCGTCATCGGCCCCGTCGCCGGCGTCGCGCCGGAAACGATCTAGTTCCGCCTGCCGAATTTGTTCGAGCCGCGCGCGGAGCGCCACGATCGTCGGTACCACGTGCTGCGCTTCCAGATCGCCGGCGAACGATTTCGCCTCGCGTTCCACCATTTTCTCGGCTTCGGCCGCGGCCGCCAGCCGTTCGTCCAGATGGCTGGCCGCCACCTGCTGCAGATCGTCGATGTCGTAAAGGAAGAAACCGGATACCTCGCGCACCGCGGGATCGATGTCCCGCGGCACCGCGATGTCGATCAGGAAAACCGGCCTTCCGTCGCGCAGCCGGCGAATGCGTTCGGCGTCTTCGCGGCCCAGAATCACGTGCGGGCATCCGGTCGAGCTGAGGATGATGTCGGCTTGCGCCAGATACGGCCAGCGGTCCTCGAACCGTACCGCCGCGCCGCCCAGCTCCCGCGCCAGCGATTCGGCGTGTTCGTGCGTACGATTCGTCACCCACAGTTTTCCCACCCCGGCCGAAACCAGGTATCGCGCGGAAAGCTCGCTCATTTTTCCCGAGCCGATCAGCATGACGTTCCGTTTTTCGAGCGAACTGAACAGTCGCCGCGCCAGCGCTACGGCGGCGTACGGAATCGAAACGGGCGCGTCGCCGATCTCCGTTTCGCTGCGCACGTGCTTCGAAACGCTCAGCGCCTTTTGGAACACGCGATCGAGGTATCGTCCCGTCGTGCCCGCTTGCCGCGCTTTCGCCCAAGCCGATTTCACTTGTGCCACGATTTGCGGCTCGCCCACCACCAGCGAATCCAGGCTCGCCGCCACGCGGAAAACGTGCATCAGCGCTTCGCCGCCCGTGTAACGGTAGAAATGCTGGTACTCCTCGGCGCCGAGCGAGAATTCCTCGGCCAGCAGCGATTCCACCGAAGACGACGCCGCGTCCATGTCCGCGCACCACAGGATGAATTCCGTGCGGTTGCAGGTGGAAAGTAGCACCGCTTCTTCAATGCCGGCCGATCCGGCCAGGCGGTGCAGGGAAGGATAAAGACGGCTTTCGCCGATCGAAAACTTTTCCCGAATTTCGACAGGAGCCGTGTGGTGGCTGATCCCCAGAACCAGCAGTCCAGACTCCAAACGCCCACCCCCAAACCAGGGAACAACACTTCCCCAATCGCACATTGCGTGCCAGAGTTTCCCGGCGCGCCGGAAAACCACGTCTTCGTAAGTTCCTGTTACCACAATGTTTAATGGCCGGATGGACAGGGGTCTGGAATGAAGCCCTTCACCTTTGGGGCATATCGCGCGAGCCGAACCGGTAGTTCTGCGCAATATCCCCCGCCGCGAACCCCCACCGAGCGCCCGCCTGGCCTGGCATTTCACACGAAATCAGTGTACGCTGTTTTCGTATGAAAAACGTCACCTTGAGCGCCGATGACGATCTGATCGAGCAGGCCCGGCTCGTCGCGAAGGCGCAGCGCCGCACCCTCAACGCCGCTTTCCGGGAATGGCTCGAGCATTTCGCCGGGAAATCCGGGAGCGCCAGGGATTTCGATTCGCTGATGAAGCGCCTGAAACATGTCAACGCCGGGCGCCGTTTCACGCGCGACGAGGCAAATGAGCGGTAGGTTTTTTCTCGACACAAATATCTTCGTCTATTCCTTCGATAAAAGCTCGCCGAAGAAGTCCGACCGCGCCGCCTCCCTCATCCGGCGGGCGCTCGAAACCCGGCAGGGGGTCGTCAGCTACCAGGTCGTGCAGGAATTCTTCAACGTCGCGCTTCGGCGGTTTGCCACGCCGATGACAAACGCGGAGGCGGAGCAGTTCCTCTCGATTACCTTTCGCCCGCTGCTGGCGGTGCACTCTTCGTTCGCTCTCTATGGCCGCGCGTTGCAGCTTGTCTCGACGCACTCGCTGGCGTGGTATGACTCGTTGATCCTTGCCTCCGCAATGGAAGCACGGTGCGACATTCTTTATAGCGAGGATTTCCAGTCGGGACAGCGGTTTGGTGGTTTGCGAATCGAGAACCCTTTTCTCTAGAAACCGCCAGCCCCTCCCCTTCGCGGTCTTCCCTCGTGATGGCCAATGCTCATTCAGAACCGGTTCGCGAGGCCCTGCGGCCCGGCCTTCCCCCACTTTTGTTCCAAAGCCACAGCCCCAGACACGCTCCCCCCGCGAGTCCAAGCGACAGGACCAGCGCCGCGTAGGAAACAGCGTGAGTGCGGACAAAGTCGCGCTGCCCAGGCAGCACGAAAATATCGAGCGCCGCCATCCAGGCGGACCAGAATAACCCCCATCGGATTGCAAACAAGAGGATATATTTCCTTTTGGGATCCATGGAGTTTTCTCTCCTGCCCTTCGAGCCTACTTCCCACGCGTCCTGCCGTACCACCTGGTCGCGCTCGGCCTTCGCGTGCGGCCGCCCGGACTGATCTGGCGCACGAAATCAAAACCCACCTCCTTCGCATGAAAAACACCACTCTCAGCGCCGATCACGACCTGATCTAGCAAGCCCGGCTCGTCGCGAAAGCCAGCGCCGCACCATCGGTGTTTATAGCGTTCCGTCCCGCCGGCGCCGTGCCCCGCTCGGACGGTTAGTCCAGCGCTTCCAGATCGGGGGCGGCGGATTCCCGCCCGTGCTGTTCCACATCGAGAGGCCAATCCATGCTCCGAATGCCGGCCAAGTCACCAGACTCACCGCGGTGAAAACGACCAAGTAAGTTGGAGTAAGATGGCGCGGCCGCCACGGGCCGAATAATTCCCAAGCCGTCCAGAGAGCAGACATGCCCAAGCCCCAGCCGAGAACCCAGAATTTGAGGATGAAATTTTGCTTGGCGGTCATAGTCCCTCCGCCTGAGGGGCAGGAAACATGCGTCGAGTTGGGCCGCATGACGCCAGGTGGAGAGTACCCCAGGACGGGAAGTGTAAGCAACCATTCATAACCCACCATACGCCGATCCCACAACCCTAGCAGGCCACGTGGTACAATCACCTTTTGTTCCCGCTCGTCTCTAGCAATCCGAAATCCTTTGCGGAGGGGCTGCTGGAAGACTGCGTGCGCTCGATTTACGGGAGAAGGCTCTGACCGATAACGCCATGACGCAGCCGCTGCGCAACATCGCCATCGTCGCCCACGTGGACCACGGAAAGACCACGCTCGTGGACGCCATGCTCCGCCAGAGCGGAACGTTTCGCGCCAACCAGGCCGTCATCGAGCGCGTAGATCGGAA
>JAKAOH010000061.1 GCA_021812285.1 Acidobacteriota bacterium
GAAGATCCGGAAAATCCCAGCCTGCTCGTGCCGCAGAAACCGTTTCTGTTCCATTACGACGGAACGGAATTCCACAACGCAGTCGGCGACGTCGCGCCCGCCATCAATCGTCCTCTCAACGCGCGCGGACTGGCCGTGGCGGATTTCGATAACGATGGGGACGTGGACCTGGCGATCTCCTGCAATCGCGGGCCGCTGATTCTGCTGCGCGCCGACGGAGCCGAGAAACGGAACTGGCTTAAAATCAGCCTCGAAGGCACCCGGAGCAACCGTCAAGGCATCGGAGCGCTCGTGCGCGTCACTGCCAACGGGCGCACCGATACGCGCGCCTACGGCAGCCAGGGTTCCTATCTTTCGCAGCACGCGACCGCGCTGCATTTCGGGTTGGGCCAGTCCGCGTCGGCCGAAAAGGTCGAGGTCGTTTGGCCCGGCGGCCGGCGACAAATACTGCGGGACGTCAAAAGCGGGCAAAAGCTACATCTGCGCGAAGACTAGCAGGCATTTTTGCGGGCGCGGGCCGGGGGAAATCGGGTTTCGGTGCGGCTCGCCGTGTCTGCGGCGGTTTCGGAGCGGGGAATCGAGGCTAGGTTTTCAGCAGGTTTTTCAATTCGGCTCGCCGCACCAGGATTCGCGAGCTCTTCGTTTCAATAATCTTTTTTCTCTTCAGGTCCGCCAGCAGCCGCGTCACCGTCTCGCGCGTCGCCCCGATAATTTGCCCGATTTCCTCGTGCGTTATCGTGAGCCGCACCAGCTCCTCGCCGTCGCTTGCGGCCGTTTTTCCGCTCCACGCGAGCAGGAATTTGGCCAGTTTTTCTTCCGTGTGCCGCGCCAGCCTCGCCGAGCGCAACTCGGTGAAAAGTTCCTGCTGCGTATTGCTCAGCTCCTCGGCCAGTCGGCAGGCCGCTTCGCCGTGCTCGCGCAGGAAGCGAAGGTAGGGCTCGCGCGGAACGAAATTCACGTGGCTGGGCTCGATGACCTCCGCCGTCGTTTGGTACGGCTTGCGGCTTACGGTGGCCTCCAGACCCAGCACCGCTCCCGTTTCGGCCACGCGGAGAATCACCGTTTTACCCGTGGCTGAGGAAGCCGAAAGCTTCACGCGGCCCGAGCACAAAATGAAAAGTCCCCTCGAGTCCTGTCCCTCCTCGAACAGCATCGCGCCGCGCGAATAGGTGTTGAGGGTGGTGATCGCCGCGAGCGCCTGCGCCGCGGCCGGCGACAGATTGCAAAAGAGCCGCTCCTGGCGGTACGGGCACGCCAGGCAGTTGCCGACGGCGCGCGAATCCAGACTTGTCGTGGACATCGCCTACCCCCCGAGCCATTTTACTCCGTTCCTGATTTTTCGTCCGCTCCGCCTGCCGCGCGGCGCCGGCTCACCCCAAGCGCCGATTTCCGCCGTCCCGTGATTCCGAAGCATCGCCCTCGAAGCGCGAACGGGAATCCGCCCGTTTTTTGTTTACAATGCCCGGGAGGAGAACGCATGAACTGGCTGCATGTGGTGATTCTGGCGTTGATCCAGGGATTGACGGAACTCTTGCCGGTGTCGAGTTCCGCGCACGTGATCGTGATGGCTGAACTGCTGCACGAAAACATGTCCACGCCGGCGAATGCGTTGTTGCTGGTGATGCTGCACACCGGCACGATGTTCGCCGTTATCGCCTATTTCTGGCGGCGATGGGTAGGGGAATTTCTCTCGTCGTGGGCGCGCTTCCGGCGCTTCTGTCAGCTCATTTTCGTGGCTTCGCTTTTTTCCGGACTCATCGGCTATCCGCTGATCGTTCTCGTCGAGCGGATCCTGAGTCATGGAAATCACCATGTTGCCATCGAAGCGTTGTTCCACAAGCTGAATTGGACCGCGCCCGCCCTGTTCATCGTTGGCCTGCTGATTTTGTATGCCGGCTTGCGCGAGGCCCGCCGCCCGGCGGCGGAAAACGCGAAGGGAGCGCGGGGCATCGGCTGGCTGGACGCGGTGGTGATGGGCGTGCTGCAAGGCTTCGCCATTCCGTTTCGCGGGTTTTCGCGCTCGGGTTCCACGATTTCCGGCGGTTTGCTGAATGGCGGAAATCGGGCGGAAATCGAATCGTTCAGTTTTGCCATGGTGGTTGCAATCACGCCGCTGGCGATCGCGCGCGAGGCGTGGCGCCTGATGCACCGGGCCGACCTCGCGGGCGTTGCCGTCCATTGGGGCGCGGAGCTCGCCCCGAGCCTGCTGGGCATGGTCTGCGCGTTCCTGGCCGGCCTCCTGGCGTTGCGCTGGCTTTCGCGCTGGCTGGAGCAGGGCCGCTGGCACTGGTTTGGCGTCTATTGCCTGTGCGCCGCGTGCGTGGTGCAAATCCTCTATTGGCGCGGCTGGTGATCCAGGCCGCGTTCCTGCCGGAAAACCCGGTCGAGCAAGCCGGCCTCGCGCCGGTCCGCCGGTCGCATCCGGAAACCGGAAGATTCCCTGGCGGCGACCGCCGTCAGGAACGCAGTCGCGGGGAAGCCTCCGGTGGACGTATAGTAGAAGCAACGGCGCGTCCATGAGGTTTTCAGCCAGGGTTTTGCAAAACAAGGTCGCGGGTTATCTGACGGCGGTTGCCGGCGTCATCGGCGTGACGGCGGTTTGCGTGGCTTTGCGCGCGCACGTCAACGGCATGACCGTGACGCTCGCGATGCTCCTAGTGGTGCTGTTCGTCGCCGCCGGCTGGGGCAGCGGACCGGCTCTGCTGGCCTCCGTGTTGGGCGCGCTGAGCTTCGGCTACTTTTTCGTACGTCCGTTTTACCCTCAGGCGATCGCCAGTCCCCGCGATTGGGTCGCCCTGTTCGCCTTTTTGACCACCGCGATCACCGCCGGCCAGCTCTCCGAACGAGCCCGGCGCCGCGAGTTGGCTCTGCGCGAAAGCGAGGAAAATCTCAAGACGGCGCAAAACATCGCGCGCATCGGCAGTTGGCATCTGGATTTGGAGCGAAACCGCCTGACGTGGTCCGACGAAGTCTATCGCATATTCGGAAAGCGCAAATCGGCGCGGCTCACCTACGACACGTTTCTCGAATCCGTCCATCCGGACGACCGGGATTTCGTTCGCGGGGCCTGGACCAGCGCGCTGCACGGCGCTCCCTACGACGTCGAACACCGCATTCTGGTTGGCGAAGAGCTGAAGTGGGTCCGCGAGATGGCGCAATTACGATTCGACCGGGACGGCAACGCCATTGAGGGCCACGGCACCGTTCAGGATATTACTCAGAGAAAACATGCCGAAGCCGCGCTGCGGAAATCGGCCGAAGAAATCCGCGACCTCTACAACCACGCCCCCTGCGGCTACCATTCGCTCGACGCCGACGGCATGATCGTCCGCATGAACGACACCGAACTCGATTGGCTCGGTTTTGCCCGGGCCGACGTGATCGGAAAAATGAAATTCGCCGATCTGCTCGCGCCGGAAAGCCAGGCCCGCTTCTGGGAATCCTTCGCTCCGTTTCTCAAAACGCGCGAAATGCGCGACCTCGAACTCGAACTCTTGCGCAAGGACGGCACTCGGTTGCCGGTTCTAGTGAGCGCCAGCGCCGTCACCGATTCCCGCGGAAACTACCTGATGAGCCGGGCCACGGTCTACGACATTACCGCGCGGAAGCGGGCGGAAAACGAGGTTCGGCTGGTCGCGCATTTGCAGTCCGTGGTCGCGCAGCTGGGCGAACGGGCCCTGCGCCATCGCTCGCTCGCGGCCGTGGTCGACGACGCCACCGCCGAGGTGGCGCGCACTCTCGACGTCGAATTCTGCAAGATTCTCGAAATTATGCCCGATCGCCAGTCGCTGCTGTTGCGTTCCGGCGTGGGCTGGAAACCGGGTTACGTCGGCCTGGCGCCGGTTGGCCTCGGCAGGGAGTCGCAGGCTGGTTACACTCTGGCGGTGGATGAGCCGGTCATCGTCGAGGATCTCCAAACGGAAACGCGTTTCGACGGAGCGCCGATCTTGCACGAGCACGGCGTGGTCAGTGGAGCCTCGGTGGTGATTTCGACGAAAGAGGGTCCTTACGGCGTGCTCGGCGCACACACCGCGCGCCGCCGCGCGTTTTCTCCCAGCGAAGTCGATTTTCTCCAGTCCGTGGCCAACGTCCTTGGCTCGGCCATCGAACGCCAGCGCGGCGAGGCCGAGCTGGTGCGGATGAACCGGGCGCAACGGGCGCTCAGCAAGTGCAACCAGGCGCTCGTGCGCGCCACCGACGAAACCACCCTGCTTCGCCAGGTCTGCGATACGGTGGTGGAAGAAGCCGGGTACCGCTTCTGCTGGGTGGGTCGTGCGGAGCGGGACGAGGCCAAATCCGTGGTCCCAGTGGCGAAGGCGGGATACGAAGCGGGATATTTGAGCCTGGTGAAAGCCACCTGGGCCGACGACGAGCGCGGCCGCGGCCCCGCGGGCAGCTGCATCCGCACGCGTCAAGCTATAGTTTCGCGGAATATCGCCACCGATCCGCGCATGGGTCCCTGGCGCGAGGAAGCGCGCCGCCGCAGCTACGCCTCGGTCGCGTCCATTCCGCTGCTCATCGATTCCGAGCCTTTTGGCGCACTGCTGATTTACGCGTCCGAGCCCGATATTTTCGGCGCGGAGGAGGTTGAGCTTCTCTCGGAACTCGCTTCCGATCTCGCTTTCGGAATCGCGACGCTGCGCACCCGCGCCGAACGCGCGCGCGCCGAAGCGGAAGTGCGCCAGCTCAACGCCGAACTCGAGCAGCGCGTCGCCCGCCGCACCGCCCAACTGGAAGCGGCCAACGCCCAGATCGAACAAGCGCGCGAGCGGGAAAGCGAAGTCGGCTTCCGCATCCAGCAGACGCTGCTGCTCGACCCTCCGCCGAGGGACATTTCCGGCCTCCAGGTCGCCGCGCTCACCGTGCCGTCGCAGAGAATCGCCGGAGACTTCTACATTTTCATCAAGCATCAGGATCAGTCGCTCGACGTGATCGTCGGCGACGTGATGGGCAAGGGAATCCCCGCCGCTTTGCTGGGAGCCGCGACGAAGACGCAGTTCCTGAAGGCGCTGAACAGCCTGCTCGACCGGTCGAGAGGCCGCGAAATTCCGCAGCCGAGGGAGATCGTGATGCTGGCCCACGCGGCGATCGTGCGCGATCTGATCGGTCTGGAAAGTTTCGTCACGCTTTCCTACATTCGCCTCGATCCCAGCCGCCGCAGGGTCGACCTGGTGGACTGCGGCCACACTGGCGTCATCCGCATTCACGGCCAGACCGGAGCTCTGGAGTTGCTGCGCGGCAATAATCTCCCGCTGGGCGTCCGCGAAGGTGAAGTGTACGAGCAGATTTCCGTCCCGCTCCAGGCGGAAGACCTCCTGGTCCTCTTTTCCGACGGCATCACCGAAGCCCGCAGTCCGGACCGTCGGATTTTCGGCGCCGAGAGGCTCGAACAGTGCGTGCGAGACAACCGCTCGCTCGATCCCGCGGCGCTGGTCGAGGCGATACGGGGCGCCGTCATCTCCTTTTCCGGATCCGATCGCCTGGCCGACGATCTGACTAGCGTCGCCATACGCGTGCAGGAAGTCGGCGCGCCGATCGGGCGCGCGGAAATGGAATTCGAAAGCGACCTCTCCCACTTGCGGCGCGCGCGACAGTTCGTCCGCGAGTTCTGCCGCGCGATCCCCGGCCACGCTCTGGATGAAAATGGCACCTGCGCGCTGGAACTTGCGGTGAACGAAGCGGCCAGCAATATCATCAAGCACGCCTATCATGGCCGCCCGGGGCAATGGATTCGGCTCGAACTCGAGGCGTTTCCCGGCCGCGTTTTCATCCGGCTGCGCCATCTGGGCGATGCCTTCGATCCCGCCAAGGTGCGGCTGCCGGAGATGAACGCCTCCCACGAATCCGGATTCGGCGTTTATCTAATCGCGCAGAGCGCCGACAGCGTGCAATATTACCGGGACGAACGTGGCAGGCATTGCGTCGAGCTGGTTAAAATCTGCGAGTGACAACGGAGCGAAAGCGAGAGCCCATGGAAATACCGGTCGAAAAGACGGACAGCGTGACCATCGCCGTAATCCCGGTCGATGAACTGGACGCCAGCAACGCCGGCGAATTCAAGCGCGATATCGCGCCGGTGCTCGATTCTGATACGCGCGTGGTGATGGACTTCAGCCATCTGCGCTTCATCGATAGCTCCGGCCTGGGCGCGGTGCTTTCCTGCCTGCGGCAGCTGAGCGCCAAAGGCGGCGATTTGAAGCTGTGCGGAATGTCGAAGCAGGTGCGCTCCACCTTCGAACTGGTTCGCATGCACCGCGTCTTCGATATTTTCCCCACGCGAGAGGAAGCCGTGCGCGCGTTTTCCGGCTGACGCGGCCCATCTCGAGCGAGGATCCATCCCTTGAATGCCGCACCCAGTTCCGTTTCCGAAATGCAGGAAGCCATCTGCCGCCACGCCAGATATTCCCTCGGCAAGGCCTGGGCCGATCTTTCTTCTTACGAGCGGTTCGCCGCCGTCGCGCTCGCCGCGCGCGACCGCATGGTGGACGCCATGCTCGCTACCGAGGAGCGCTACGGGCAGGCGGACCCGAAGCGCCTCTATTACCTTTCCATCGAATTCCTCATCGGCCAGTCGCTCGGCAATAATCTGCGCAATCTCGGCCTGCGCGAATCCTGCCGTCAGGCGCTGGCGCGGCTGGGCGCGGATCTGGAGGAAATCGAGCGCAGCGAACCCGACGCGGCCCTGGGCAACGGCGGGCTTGGGCGCCTCGCCGCCTGTTTTCTCGATTCGCTCGCCACGCTCGGCATGCCCGGCTACGGATACGGAATCAACTACGAATACGGCCTGTTCAAGCAGGAAATCGACGATGGATACCAGCGCGAGAAGCCCGATAACTGGCTCGCCCAGTCGAGCCCCTGGGAGATCGCGCGGCCGGACGAGGCATGCCTGGTGCCCGTTTACGGCCGAATCGAGCACGACGTGGATCGCCACGGCGTTTACAACCCGATGTGGATGGATTGGAAGCTGCTCGTCGGCGTCCCTCACGACATGCTCGTTCCCGGCTACGGCGGGCGCGCCGTTCATTTTCTGCGGCTCTATTCCGCGCGTTCCTCGCTCGATTTCGACATGCAGATTTTCAACGACGGCGATTATTTCAAGGCGGTCGAGCAGAAAATCGCCTCGGAAACCGTGTCGAAGGTGCTCTATCCCTCCGACGCCGTCATTGGCGGCCATGAACTGCGCCTGCTCCAGGAATATTTTCTGGTGGCTTGCGCGCTGCGGGACATCGTTCGGCGATTCGAGCGGAATCACTCGACGTTTCGCGAATTTTCCGCGAAAACCGCGATTCAGCTCAACGACACTCACCCCGCACTCGCCGTGGCCGAATTGATGCGCATCCTAGTGGACGAAAAGGAACTCGCCTGGGCCGAGGCGTGGGAAATCACGCAGGCAACGCTGGCCTACACCAACCACACGCTCGCGCCGGAAGCGCTCGAAAAGTGGCCCGTTCCGCTGCTCGAACGCACGCTGCCGCGGCATATGGAAGTCATCTACGAAATCAATCGCCGCTTCCTGCAGCAGGTAAGCGTGGCCTTTCCGGGCGAAACGAGCCGGCTGAATCGGATGTCGCTCGTCGAGGAATCCTTACCAAAACAGGTGCGCATGGTGAATCTGGCGATCGTCGGCAGCCATTCGGTGAACGGCGTTTCGGCCATCCACACGGGTCTTCTCGAAACGGCCCTCGTCCCCGATTTCCACCAGTTGTGGCCGGAGCGTTTCAACAACAAAACGAACGGCATCACGCAGCGGCGCTGGCTGCTCGAAGCCAACCCAGCCCTCGGCGACCTGATTACCTCGACAATCGGCGACGCCTGGATCACCGATCTCGATCAGTTGCGCGGGCTCGACAGGTGTTCCGGCGACGCGGGCTTCCAGTCCGCGTTTCAGAAAATAAAGCGCGCCAACAAGGAAAAACTCGCCGGCATCCTCTGGCATTCCTCGCGCGTCAAGGCCGACCCCGACTCCCTCTTCGACATCCAGGCCAAACGCATCCACGCCTACAAACGGCAGTTGCTCAACGTCCTACACGTGGTTGACGACTATCTGGCGCTCGTCGAGGACGGCAAGCCGCCGGCCGCGCCTCGCACCTACGTCTTTGCCGGCAAGGCCGCGCCGGGATACCGGCGCGCGAAACAGATCATCAAGCTGATCCACAGCGTCGCCCGCGTCATCAACGGAGATCCGCGAGCGAAAGACTGGATTCGAGTGGCGTTTCTCGCCGATTATCGCGTCTCGCTCGCCGAAGCCATTCTCCCCGCCGCCGATCTCAGCGAGCAGATTTCCACCGCCGGAACGGAAGCCTCGGGAACCAGCAGCATGAAGCTCGCGCTCAATGGAGCGGTCACCATCGGCACGCTCGACGGCGCGAACGTCGAGATTTTGGAGCAGGTCGGTCCGGAGAATATGTTCATTTTCGGCCTCCAGGCGGCCGAGCTGAGGGCCATGCGCGACGCCGGCTCCTATCAGCCGAGGGAACTCTACGACCAAGACGCTGGAGTCAGGCGGCTGGTGGATTCGTTTGCCTCGAGACGTTTTTGCCCCGATGAGCCGGGCCTTTTCACCTGGGCGTGCCAGACCGTGCTCGATTCCGGGGATCGGCACTTTCATCTTGCCGATCTGCCGACCTACCTGGAAGCGCACGAGAAAGCGGCGGCGGCATTCAACGACCGCGGCCGATGGACGGGGATGGCGATTCGCAACGTGGCGCGCATCGGAAGGTTTTCGAGCGACCGCACGGTGAAGGATTACGCTCGCGAAATCTGGGACCTGAAGAGCGTGTAGCGGAAGACGCGGCCCGTTGCCGCCGCGCGGCGATCAACCGCTCGAATACGTTTTATCCCTGGAAGCGCAGACTTTTTCCAGCACGCAATCGGCGCATTTCGGGCGTCGCGCCTGGCAAACTCGGCGGCCGTGCCAGATGAGTTGATGGGAAAAGAGAATCCAGCGCTCCTGCGGCAGCGCTTTCATCAAGTCCTGCTCGATTTTTTTCGGGTCGTCCTGCTTCGTCAAATCGAGCCGCCGCGCCAGCCGCTGCACGTGTGTATCCACCACCACGCCGGATGCGATTCCGTACGCCGTTCCCAGCACCACGTTCGCGGTTTTCCGCGCCACGCCCGGCAGCGTGAGTATTTCGTCCATCGTGCGCGGCACGCGGCCGCCGAATTCCTCCTCGATGCGGCGGCTGGCTCCGATGATGGATTTTGCCTTGTTGCGGAAAAAACCGGTCGAGCGGATGTCCTGCTCGAGTTCGGCGGAATCGGCGTGGGCGAAATGTTTCGGCGAGGGGTATTTGGCGAAAAGGCCGGGCGTCACTTTGTTCACGCGCGCGTCGGTGCACTGCGCGGAAAGGATGGTCGCGACGAGAAGCTGGAAAGCATTCTCGTGGTGCAGCTCGCACACCGCCGCAGGGTGCGCTTTGTCCAGCCCGGCCAGGATTTTGCGCACGCGCCGCGGATCGGCTCCCGATGGCGAACCGGCCTTGGCTTTCCTGCCCGCGTCGCGTTTGTTTGGAGCTTTCTTTTTCGCTGACGTTTTGGCCATGTTTCTCTCGACGCGCACTATAGCATAGCCCCACCGCGGAATGGCGTCCGCGCCTTCCGGCGCTCTTCACTCGGGCGGCGCGGCGTCGAGCAAGAGCCCGTTTTCGCGCGGATGCAGAAACGCCAGCACCTTGCGAAACGCACGGCCGCGGTGGCTGTACCGGTTCTTTTCCTCCCGGGTCAATTCGGCGAAGGTACGGCCGAGCGGCTCGAAGAGGAAAATCGGATCGTAGCCGAAGCCGTCCTGTCCCCGCGGCTCGCGCGTCAGGACGCCGGCCACGAAATCGGAAAAAATCGCCACCATCTCGCCGCGCCTAGCCAGCGCAATCACGGCCACGAATCGAGCTTCCCGTTCGCCCGACGGCCGGCCGTTCATTTCGTCGAGCAGTTTTCGCACGCGATCGGCGTCGCTCGCGCCCGGACCGGCCCATCGCGCCGATAGCGGTCCCGGCGCGCCGCCCAGCGCGGGCACCACGAGGCCGGAATCCTCGGCCAGCAACAGGTCCTCAGTGAATCGGCTGTAGTGGAGCGCTTTTCCGGCTGCGTTCTCGGCGAACGTCGGCGCGGTTTCCTCGAACTCGGGAAGGGAAGCGAAGCCAGGAAGCAGATCCAGTTGGATCGTTTCGGATGGCCCGGCCATCGAGCGGTATTCGGCGAGCTTGCCGGGATTCGACGTGGCGACGACGAGCCTAGCGGCGGCGGCCACGAAATTCCATTTGCAGCAGCGCCCGCTGCTCGGCTTTCAATTGCTCGATGCCGCTTTCGGCCAGATCGAGCAGGTCTCCCAATTCGTCGTGGGAAAATGCGCGTCCTTCGCCGGTCGCCTGAATTTCCACCAACTCTCCCTCGCCGGTCATCACGACGTTCATGTCCACTTGCGCGCGCGAATCCTCTTCGTAAGCCAGATCGAGCATGGGAACGTCGTCCACGATGCCGACGCTCGTCGCCGCCACCGAATCCGTCAGCGGCGCCGACCGCAAAATTCCCGCCGCCACCAGCCGCTGGCAGGCGAGCGCCAGGGCGACGAATCCGCCGGTGATCGAGGCGGTTCGCGTGCCGCCATCGGCCTGCAACACGTCGCAATCGATCCAGATCGTGCGCTCGCCGAGCGCCGCGGTGTCCGTCACCGAGCGCAGCGCCCGGCCCACCAGCCGCTGAATTTCCAGCGTGCGGCCCGACGGCCGGCCGCGCGAGGATTCGCGCGCGGTGCGCTGTTCGGTGGCGCGCGGCAGCATCGCGTATTCGCTGGTCACCCAGCCGCGGCCGCCGCCGCGCAGAAATTGCGGCACCGTGTCTTCCACGGACGCGGTCACCACCACACGCGTGCTCCCGATTTCGATCAGGACGCTGCCTTCGGCCGTAGGAATGAAATCGGGCGTCATCCGCACCGGCCGCAATTGGTCCGGCGCTCGCCCATCGTTGCGTGCCATGTTCACCTCTTTGGCGCGGCGCTCGCGCGGGAATTTGGCGTTTCAGTTTGCTGGCCGGGCGAAGGACTGTCAATCGCATTCGGCCCGGCGCCGGGTTGCTGCGCCGGCGGCGGAGGGGCGCGCAGCACGAAATAGCCGGTCAGATCAATGTGCCCGGCCAGCGTTTTCGCTTCCTGGCCGTCGATCAGAATCTTCAGCCGCTGCAGATTGGGAATATTCGCCGCGAGCGTATCGGCGATGGATTCCACCGCCAATTGCTCGCTCTGAATGCCGGAAGGCATGTCTATCGAAAGCGCGCTCGAAAAATCGGCCACAGCCACGCCGCCCGGCAGCAGATAGAACTCGAGCGGCGTTGCTTCGGGCGGCAGCGTCCGTTTGGCGGGATCGCCAGGACCGGCTACCAGCGCCGCCAACAGCTGCTTGCCGCGTTCCCCCGGATCGGCGGAAAGCTTGAGTTGCACGTCGGTCTCCTCCAGCGTTCCCGGGACGCTGGTGGAGGCCCAGAACATCCGCGCCGTCACCGGCTGGTCGCTGGGCGTCGAAACGGGCGGTTCGAGCACGGTGCGCCGCTCGGCCTCTTCCGTCGCCGAGCTGCGCCTCAGCCCGGTGACGCTCCGGTAGAGCACCGGCCAGTAGATCGCCCCGGCGACCACCAGCGCCGCCAGCACAAAGATCACGATTTTCCATCGCCGCGACATCAGCGCGCCCCCGCCGGGTACATCGCGCGGAACGCTTGCACCGCGCGCCAGATCGCCGCGGCCAGCGGGCGCCCCGCCGCTTCGAGAGCCGCCGCGCTCGACGCGTTCACGTTTTCGAGTTCGATGGCGACGGCGGGCTCGTTGATTTCCCGCAATTGGTAAACCGCCGCGCCAACGGGCAACTCCGGCGAATGCGGCAGGCGTCCAGAGATCTCCGATTGCAGCAATTCGGCCAGGCGCCGGCTCCATCTCTGCCACGGCAGTTGAACGTACTCCCAGTTCAGCAGGCCGCCGGTGGCCGGCGGCGTGGAACCAGGCGCCAATTGCCCGAAATCGAAATAGTAGGCGCAGGCGCTGCCCATCGGCCCGCTCGAGCCGACGTGCAGGCTCACAAATACCGCGTTGGTCTGCGCGTTGACGATAGCCGCGCGCTGCTCGAACGACAGGGTTTGATCGCTCTTCCGCGTCATCACCACGTTCAGGCCGTCTTGCTCGAGCCGCGCCGCGATTTCCTGCGCCAGCGCCAGGGTGATGTCTTTTTCCATGATGCCGCCCGAACCGTGCGCTCCTTCATCCGTTCCGCCGTGCCCCGGATCGAGCACAATCGTTTCCACGCCTCCCGTCGCAGTGGCCTGCGTCGGCGGCACAGCCCCGGGTGTGGCCGTCGAAGTCTGACCCGGCGGCAGCAGTGTGGAGGGATTCTGCCGGCTTTGCGTCGCGGATTGCGCGGCGGGCTGCTCCGCCGCTTGGGTGGAAACATCAGTGGCGAAAGAGGCCTGCCGGACCGGGAAGTATCGCTGAGCGGAACGTTGCCCGGCCCTGACTTCCCCGGAAACCGTCAGGGCAACCGCCAAGCCCAGAACCGTTGCCAACCACACCGCTCTTCGCACGCCTCCGAGCATAGCAGAATCGGTGTGACGCGAATCGCCCGGCGCGATGGTTTCCCGTATCATGTTGGTGCCGCCGGGGAAGGGAACGCGGAATGAACTCCTGGGTCTATAAAGTCAATTCCCGCCGGCCGGGACTAGCCACCGGCTGGCATTTCGATGATTTCTTTCGCTCGCGCCGCGAGCGTTCCTGCCAAATGGGCGGCCGCGAATGGATTCGCAGCCCGCAAAGCTGGGCGCGGCTACGCCAGGTTCGCGCCGGCGACCTGTTCGTCTGCTATCAGTCGGATGAACGCAAAATTTACGGCTTGGCTCGCGCCGAAGGTCCCGGCTACGAAAGCCTGACGGGCTCAGGGATTTTTGATTCGGTGGATTTCCAGCCTCGCGGGCTGCGGCTGGACGTTCCGGTTCCCGTCGCCCACCCTTCTACTCGCGACATCTTCGGGCACGTGAGGGCATTTTGCGTTCCATCGAGAGGAACGATTCACGCGCTGCGTCGCGATGAGATAAGAGCGATTCTGGCTCTGCTCGCCCGTAGCAATCCAGCTCAGCGGGAAGCGATCGTCCGCTACGCTGAACAGGTGAGTGCGCGCGAGCGTGGAGCGGGGAGAAGTGCAAAATCGGGGAGAAAGTAATTCGGGCGCTTGCGCGCCCGAATCCGTTCGAGAAAATGGCCTTTTGCGCCGCCTGGGACGTTAGAAAGGCTGCAGCGGCGTCTGCGTCTGGGTTCCCGATCCCGGCGCTTTCTGGTCCTGCGGACGGTAATTCGGGTTTTCAAAAATCGAAGGGTTCGTCGCTGGCGGCACCGGAGCGCTGGCCGCGGGTTTGGCCGGTTTTTGCGCTTGCGGTCCGGCTTGCACTGTCGCTTCCGATGTCACTTGCGGCATCGCGGGACCGCCGCAATAGGTTCCCAACGCCGGCTGATAGCCGTGGTCCAGCGCGCCCACCTGCGTCATATAGGCGCCCGCAACCTTCCCAAACAGCACGCTGTTCGAGCAGTAATAAACGCCGGCGTCCCTATTCACCCACACGGCTGCCTGTTTGTGTGGAACCACGGGGATGGCCGGAGGAAAAAGCTTGCGAAACATTGCGCTGAAATCGAGGGGGGCGATGGCGGCCATGAAAACCGCAAACGCCACCAGCATGAGAACCGCGGGAATGGCCGGATGCACGGCGCCACGCTCGGATCCTCGTTGGCCTTCGTTTCTTTTCTCCGTCATGCGTTCACCGCTCTTCCGCATGGCGATTCTCCCTTTCTCCTGAATGCCGCGCTGGTCCGGCAATGCGAATCTGAGCCGAGCCGACCTGCGCAACATCACGCCTCAATCCCAAACAACAGGAAAATGTCACCCCATCCGACAACACGGCCTGCACCAATCTGAGGCAGTGTATCATTGTGGGGCATCGTCTTCAATTCCTTACCATCTCCCAACGTACTCGACGTCAATAGGTAACTTTCTGGTTAATAGTACGAACTTCTCGTTCATTTGTCCAGATACAATTTACCCGGCGAATAGTTGCCAGACCTGGAAGACGCTGCGCTGTTGTTTGCCGGCAACAAAGTTGATTGGCGAATAAGCAGTTGTATTATCTATGAAATAGAAATATATCAATAATTTCCCGATTTGGAATTCGCGCCTCGAGCGGGCGTCGTCGGGAGGAAGAACACCTGAAATCCCTTTATTGGTCAGCATCTTGCGGCGTGCAGAATAGAACTATCCGTCACTTTCTGCGAAGTGGGGTTGCCTTTTTAAGCAACCATCCTCAATTCCGCCTACGCTTCCTGCCATGCTCTGAGCCTTATTCCTTACCGGGGAGCGAACCTGTCTTCTCTACCTTTCTCCACGGGCAGGCCCGTTCAACGCTCAAAGATCGCTCGCAGGTCCATCATCGCCGATTCAGCAAAACGCAGCAGGCCCTGGCCCCAGCGCTCGTAGAGCAGCGATCCCGCGAGCGTTCCCAGCATGTTCATCAGGACGTCATCCCAACTGGAGTTTCGCCCGGGAACGAAAAGCTGCAGGTATTCCACCAGAGTGGAAAGCGCACAGCCAGCGAGCGCGACTCGCGCCCAGTGCGAAAGCAGCCACCGGTTTCCTTCTTGCGCCCACCACAGCGTGGCGAAGCCAAATGGCATGAAAAACAACAGATTCAGCAGCCAGCCCAGCCAGTTTTTGCCCACCAGCTGTGGCCAGAACAAAAAGAGGCCGTGGCGCAAACCGGCGGTGAGTTTGATGGAAAAATCGAACGGAAACAAGGTGGCGGCCAAAATGAAAAGCACGACGGCGAGCGCCACGCGGCCAGCCATGGCGTTCGTTTGCTCCGATGCCCGTTCTTCCATCGTTTTGATTTCCATGCTCCTGAAATTTCCTCTTGCAGGGTCCTTGGGCTGCGGCGCATTCCCCATCAGGCGCGTTGCCGGAAATCCTGAAGCTCCCGGGCCCCACCGGCTGTGACGAATCCCGGTCGGGCAGGGTTGTCCGATGACGCGAATTCCCAGAGCCATCTTAGCAATTCGGGAGTAGAATCGCCCCATACGCTTCCCGATGCAACAGTGGCAAAAGATTGGCTTGCGCGAAAGCGCGCGGGAACCGGAAAGCCAGATTGAATCGCCTACCCTCGGAGGGGGAAACCATGCGCAAGACCGTTGCGGCATCGAGCGCGCTATTCGCGGCGCTCTTCATCGGGGCATTGCCCGCCATCGCGCAGCAAAAAAAGGCCAAACCGCCGCTCAGCCCGCCGGCCCACGCCGCTTGCCGGTTCGCAAACGGCAAAACGATCACCGTGAATTATTCAAGTCCCCGCATGCGCGGCCGTAAGATATACGGCGGGCTGGTACCCTTCGACAAGGTCTGGCGCCTCGGCGCGAATCAGGCGACCACGTTCGACATCACGACGGGCGTATCGGTGGAGGGCAAACGCATTCCGGCGGGGAATTACACGTTGTTCACGATCCCCACGCCGGAGCGCTGGACGCTCATCATCAGCAAAAAGACGGGCGAATGGGGCATTCCGTATCCCGGCGAGCAGTACGACTTCGCCCGCTTGCCAATGAGCGTCTCGCCGCTTTCCCGGACGATTCAGGACCTCACGATCTCTTTCGTTCCGAGCGGCAGCGTTTGCACGATGCATGTGGATTGGGAGCGGACGCGCGCATCGGTCGAGATTCACGAAACGAAATAAAAGTCGCGGGCCTAGCCCGGCAGCCGATTGCGGCTGAAACCGGTTGTTCCTGAAGGCGAGCGGCTATTCGTGCCGCAAGGCGCGCGCGGGATCGATTCGCGCGGCTCGACGCGCGGGGAAATAGCACGCCGCCAGCGCCGCGAGCAGCAGGAGCAGAGCGGCCAGCGCGGCGATTTTCGGGTCCGCCGGGCTGATTCCGTAAACGAGCCCGCGAATCTGTCGCGCGGTAGCCAACGAAATCGCCGCGCCCATTGCCAGGCCGGCGAAGGCCATCTTCGCGCCGCGCCACACGACCATCCAAAGCATACGGCCGGGCTCCGCGCCCAGCGCCATCCGCACGCCGATCTCCTGGGTTCTTCCGGCGACCAGAAACGAAAGCAGCCCGTACAGCCCGAGCGACGCCACGAGCAATCCAAGCGCGGCGAACAGGGCGGTCAGCGCGGCGTTGAATCGCGGGCGCACTCGCAACCGGGCGATTCGCGCGCCGAGCGTTGAAATCGTCACCGGCAGCGTGGGATCAAGCGACGCGATTTCGCCGCGCACCATCCGCTCAACCGTTCCCGCCTCCAGCGGGCTTTTCACCAGAAAGAAAGCGTGCCTCGCCGCATTCGGTGGCGGAGCACCGGCTAAACCAGGTTGCGGAGCCTCCCGTCGCGCCACGTAATATTCCGGCCCTGCGGGATCGATTCTTCCCGAGTCTGTCACGTACTTGACGTCGCCGGCGACGCCAACCACCGTGTACCACGGTTCCTGCTCCTGCGCGGTTTGCAGTTGAATTTGCCGGCCAATCGGACTTCCCTGGGGAAACAAGCGCCGCGCGAGCATTTTGCTCAACACAATATTGTTCGCCGCCGGCTCGGCGTCCGCGCCATCGAACCCGCGACCCTGGAGAATCGGGATTCCGAGCATCTCGAAATAGCCCGGCGAAACGGCGCGCCAGCCGACCATTCCGCCCGTCCCCTTCTCGAAGGCCGGCCGTCCCTCGACGCGAAGGGTGAAAAATGGGCGCGCTCGCTCGCCGCCGTGCGGCGGGAGCGAATCGCTGACCGCAACGCCGGTTATTCCAGGCAACCCGCGCAACGCGCTTCCCAGACGATCGAAAAATGCGCCCGCCGCGCCCGGCTGGCTGTAACCAAGCCGGCCCAGAGTGACGTTCGCAACCACAACGCGGCTCACCCGCATTCCGAGCGGCACATTTTCCAGATTCCGGAACGTCTGGAGGAATAGTCCCGCGCCAACGACAAGCGCCAGCGAAACCGCTATCTGCGCAACCACCAGCGCCGCGCCTAGACGCGGGCGCGGCGCTCCGAGCGATCTTCCGGCAATGAGCCGGCGAACTCTGGAAGCCGTAATGACCGGCGCCAGACCGCACAGCAAGCCGGCGAAAAGGGATGCCGCCACGATGAATCCAACCACCGGTGCGCTCAAATTCGCCTGCGCGATCCGCGGTATTCCCGCCGGGGCGAGCGCAACGAATACATGCAGCAGACCAAACGCCATGCCCGCACCAATCACTCCCCCTCCCAGGCCGAGCAATATGCTTTCGGTGAGTTGCAAGCGCATCAGATTCCAGTGACCCGCGCCGAGCGCGGCTCGTACCGCAAATTCGCGCTCGCGTGAAGCACTTTGCGCGAGCAGCAGATTCGCCACGTTGGCCGCGGCCAGCAGAAGCAGCGCCAGCGCCGCGCCGAAAAGCACCCACAACGCCTGGCGAATCGAACCGGTCTGGTCCTTGCGCACGGTGAGCAGCCCCAGACGCATCTGCTTCCGAAACACCAACGGCATGGCTCGCTTCCAGCTTTCAAAAATCGGCTCCAGTTGCGCTCGCGCTTGCGCGATGCTCACTCCCGGCTTCAGGCGCGCGTAGGCCCGTACGAACGCGGCCATCGGGAGGGTGCGCTCGGCCGCCGTCAACGCTTCCGGCAAAACCATATCCACGCGATCGAGCGTTGGCCATTCGAAATCGCGCGGCAGAACGCCGATGATTCGCGTCGGTTGTCCGCCGAGCGAGATCGCCTGGTGGAGCACGCCGCGGCTTCGGGCGAAACGCTCTTGCCATAAACCGTAGGAGATCAGGCAAACGCGGGGTGCATCGGGACGGTCTTCTTCCGCGGTGAAATTCCGGCCGAGAATCGGCCTGACGCCGAACGTTGGCAAAAACGTGGATTCCGCTCGCGCGCAGGCGAGCCGCATCGGCCGCGTCTCGGTCAAATCGCAGCCGGAAACGCCCGGTCGCCAGGACGCGATCGAAGCGAAGGGAGTCTGCTCGTCGCGCAGTTTTACATAGGATGCGGCGGACAAAAAGGGACGGGAATCAGCTGCGGGTACGATCGTACCGAAGAAAACCAGGCGGCCGGCGTGAGGGTAGGGAAGCGGCTCGAGCAGCGCGCGGTAGACCACGCTGAAGATCGCCGCATTCGCGCCGATGCCAAGAGCAAGCGTAAGCACAGCAACAGTCGCGAAGCCCAGCCTGCGCGAGAGGACTCGCGTGGCGTACCGAACGTCGCGAATCAGCGCTTCAAGCAGCATCGGGCCTCCACGGGAGAATACGCTCCTTCCCGCCACGCATCAACGGAAACCCCGCTCGGATCGGGCGGAGCTTCCGCTTCGCGCTTCTGAACGCATCGTTGCCGCAGGTTCGGGTTTCGCTTCGCGAGTGGGATTCAACGTGGCGCGGAGCCGGCGAGTTTGACGAGCGCGCGTTTGATCATCACGCGCACCATTTCGCGCCGGTATTCGGGCGTGAGCGAAGACGTGGTGAGCGGCCGCGCGGTGCTCGCGGCGAGCGCGCCGGCCGTTTCCGCCAGTTCCTCCGTCAGCGTTTTGCCCTTCAACTGCGCCTCGATTCCGAGAACCAGCAGCGGAGCGGGATTGACCGCGGTGATCGCCACGCGCGCGTCTTTCACCACGACGTCGTGCATTCGCAGCGCCACGGCCACGCCCGCCAGCGGATAATCGATCGAGCCGCGCACGCGCAATTTGCGGTACGCGCCGCGCCAGCCGCTCGCGCCGCGCGGTAGGAAAACGCGCGTCACGATTTCGCCGCTTCCGAGT
>JAKAOH010000062.1 GCA_021812285.1 Acidobacteriota bacterium
GTTCGAGAATTTCGAGTGGCAGCGGAAGCAGCAGTCCGGGCACCCCAGGGACGGGCCAAAGCGCGCGGGCAGGAGTGCCCGCGCCACGAAAGGCGCTGCCCTTCGACGAAGCGCTGCCGATAGCGAAGCAGATCGCGGAAGGACTCGAATACGCGCACGAACGCGGGATCGTTCATCGGGATTTGAAACCCGCGAACGTGAAAATCACGCCCGACGGCGTGGTGAAGATTCTCGATTTCGGTTTGGCGAAAGCGCTCAGCGGCGAAACCGCCGCTGCCGATCCGTCAACGTCGCCGACGCTAAGCCATTTGGCGACGCAGGCGGGCATCATCCTCGGCACGGCGTCCTATATGGCGCCGGAGCAGGCGAAGGGCAAGCCGGTGGACCGGCGAGCGGACGTCTGGGCGTTCGGTTGTGTGCTGTACGAAATGCTCACCGGCAAGCCGGCATTCGACGGCGAAACGGTCACTGACATTCTTGCGGCGGTGGTCAAATCCGACCCTGATTGGCATCTCCTGCCCGGCGATATCCCTCCGCGCATTCGAGAATTGCTCCGTCGCTGCCTGACGAAGGACCTGCGCCAGCGCCTGCAATCCGTCGGTGAGGCCCGGATCACGATCGAGAAGGCGATTGCGGGGCCGGCGGAGGCGGAAACGGCGGCGATCGCCGATTCGACGTCACGCCCTCGACACAACGTCTATGCGTGGTCTCTCGTTGCCCTTTTGGCGTTGATCGCCGCTGGGTCAGTTGCTTGGGCGTGGATTGCCTCACGCACTGCGACCGCGCCGGCTGCATCAGCTATCGTTTCGGACATTCTCCCGCCACCCGGCGCCAATTTCGTTTCCGGAGCGTTCGATGTGGGCTCGCTGGCGATTTCTCCCGACGGTAAATGGCTGGCGTTTGCCGCCGCGGGTTCCGACGGCAAGCAGGAGCTATGGGTGCGACCGCTCGGTGGCTCCGCGGCGCGGCCGCTCTCCGGAACGGACGGGGCGACTTTTCCCTTCTGGTCGCCTGACAGCCGCTCGATCGGATTCTTTGCGAATGGCAAACTGGAACGCATAGATGCTGCCGGCGGTCCGCCGCTGATGCTCGCCGATGCTCCGGTTGGCCGTGGCGGCGCCTGGAGCCAGAATGGCACGATCCTTTTCACCCCGAGTACCGGGTCCCCCTTGTTCCGAGTTTCCGCTTTGGGTGGAACCCCTCGGCAGGCAACGAAGCTCGACGCTTCCCGCCAGGAAATGAGTAACCGCTGGCCCCAATTTCTTCCGGATGGGAAGCACTTCCTTTTTTACGCCCCTCCCCACGCATCGGAAGGCGGAGGGACGTTCGCAACTTCGCTCAGCGGCGGTACCCCAAGGTTTCTCGTCCGGGGAAATTCCAACGCATTGTACGCCGCGCCCGGGTATCTACTCTTCGTTCGCCAAGGGACGCTGATGGCGCAGCGTTTCGATGCCGCGAACCTCCGCCTGATCGGAGGTGCAGTACCGCTTGCCGAACACGCCGAGGTGAATTCTAACGACTGGCGCGGCGTTTTCACCATTTCGCAGAACGGCGTGCTGGTTTACCTAGCCGGAGGTGCTCTCAACCTGTACTCGGAATTGCTGTGGTTCGATCGGAGCGGCAAGCAGATTGGCGAAATCGGAGCGCCAGGTGACTATCTGACGCCTACCCTTTCCCCCAACGGCCGCAGGCTGGCAGTCGCCGTGTTTTCTCCGGGCACAGACGCGAGCAACATCTGGGTCTACGACCTTGCAGGAGGAACTCGGACTCGCCTTACGTTTTCCTCCCACTCGACCATGCGTCCCGCATGGTCGCCGGATGGAAAGACCATCGTGTTCTCGTCGATGGCGGGCGGACAACCTCATCTGTACGAGAAGGCGGCCAATGGCGCGGGAGTGACATTGCCGCTCGTTCACGATAACGCCAGCGAGGACCTTGCCACGGTCTCCGCCAACGGCCGCTACCTGGTGTACGATCGCCTGGCAGCGCAAAGAGGCTCCCACACCGAAATTTGGGCCATGCCTCTGTTCGGCAATCGCAAGCCCTTCCCGGTGGTCAGGAGCCCACAGTTTGGTGCGAACCAGCCCGCCCTCTCTCCGGACGGGAAATGGCTGGCCTACGTCTCGAACGAATCGGGCCAGCGGGAAATCTATATCGTTCCTTTCCTTCACGGTACCGGGAAGTGGCAGGTTTCGTCCGCTGGAGGGACATGGCCGCGTTGGGGCCGCGGCGGCGAGGAAATTTATTACCTCTCTGCCGGCTACGAGCTCATGGCGGCAAAAATCTCCGAGAAAAACGCCAGCGTGGTGATTGGCAAGGTGTCGCCGCTATTCCAAACGAAGGCTGGCCCCACTTTTCTCAGCGTCGGCAGGCCCTTCGACGTCACCCGGGATGGGAAGAAATTTCTCGTGGACACGCCGGTCAATCAGAAGGGCAGCGAACCGCTGACTCTGGTCGTCAATTGGCCGGCGCTGCTGAAGGGGCAACGATGACGCTCGCCGCGGGAACAAGACTCGGGCCGTATGAAATTCTTTCGCCGCTGGGTGCGGGCGGAATGGGTGAAGTCTATCGGGCACGCGATACGAAGCTGGGGCGCGAAGTCGCGCTGAAAGTTTTGCCCGAAGCGTTTGCCACTGATGCGGAGCGCATGGGACGGTTCGAGCGCGAAGCGAAAGTTCTGGCTTCGCTGAATCATCCGAATATCGCCGCAATTTATGGATTTGAGGACTCCGGCAGCGTGCATGCGCTGGTGATGGAGATGGTCGAGGGCCAGACGCTGGCGGAGGTGATTGCGGGCGGGCAAACGCGTTCGAGAATTTCGAGTGGCAGCGGAAGCAGCAGTCCGGGCGCTCCGGGGACGAGCCAAAGCGCGCGGGCAGGAGTGCCCGCGCCACGAAAGGCGCTGCCGATTGACGAAGCGCTGCCGATGGCGAAGCAGATCGCGGAAGGACTGGAATACGCGCACGAACGCGGAATCGTTCATCGGGATTTGAAACCGGCGAACGTGAAGATCACGCCCGACGGCGTGGTGAAGATTCTCGATTTCGGCCTGGCGAAAGCGCTCAGCGGCGAAACCGCCGCTGCCGATCCGTCGACGTCGCCGACGCTGAGCCATTTGGCGACGCAGGCGGGCGTCATTTTGGGCACGGCGGCCTATATGGCGCCGGAGCAAGCGAAGGGCAAGCCGGTGGATCGGCGAGCGGACATCTGGGCTTTCGGTTGCGTGCTCTTTGAGATGTTGACTGCGAAGAAGCCGTTTGACGGCGAAACGGTCACCGACATTCTGATCGCGGTGGTGACGAAACAGCCGGATTGGACGCTGCTTCCGAAGAGTACGCCGGCGCATATTCGCGTGCTGTTGCAGCGCTGCTTGCAGAAAGATCCAAAGCAACGGCTGCGCGATATCGGCGACGCGCGAATCCCACTTGAGGAAACACCGTCCGGCGGGGCTTCGCCAGAGGAAACGCCCACCGGCGTTCGAGCGCTGCGCTCCCGGCGCGAGATTGCAGCCTGGTCGCTCGTCGCTGTTCTCGCACTGCTAGCGGCCGGCCTTGGCGCCAGGATGTGGCTCGCCCGGAGCGAGCCGGCGGCAGCGGCCATCGTTTCGCAGATCCTTTCACCGCCCAACGAGAGGTTCGCGTTCTTAAGAGGCCACGCAGGGCCACCGGCGATTTCGCCCAACGGAAAATGGCTGGCGTTTGTCGCCGTGAGCTCCGACGGCAAGCAAGAGCTCTGGGTCAGGCGGCTAAACGCGGCGACGGCGCAGCCGTTGGCAGGCACCGAGGGGGCGGGTCTCCCCTTCTGGTCACCTGACAGCCGCTCGATTGGGTTTTTCGCCGATGGAGAGCTCCGGCGGATTGGCGTTGACGGCGGACCCACACTGACTCTTGCCAGGGCCCGGACAGGGACCGGAGGAACCTGGAATCAAGATGGCACGATCCTGTTCGGTCCAAATCCGGTCAGTCCTCTTTTTCGAGTCTCTGCATCGGGAGGTGCTCGTCACCAGGTAACAAAATTGCTCAGTTCAAGCAGCCAGACGGGCGACGTTTGGCCTCAATTCCTTCCCGATCGCAAGCATTTCCTTTTCCTCGCGGTTTCCACCGTAAAGGGACAAGCAAGCACGTGGATTGGCTCGCTCGACGGCGGTGCGCCAAAGCTGATTGAACGCGGTGACTCCGATGTGCTGTACGCATCTCCTGGTTACCTGATCTTCGCTCGCCACGGGACGCTGATGGCGCAGCCATTCGACGCGGCGAGTCTGCAACTGACGGGTCAGGCGACACAGTTGGCCGAAAATGTCGCGAAGTCTCCGAGTTTTGGGCTTGGCGATTTCACCGTTTCACAGAATGGCATTCTCGTGTACCGGGCGGGAGGTATCCTTGAAGACTTATCGCAAATCCTTTGGTTCAACCGGAGCGGCAAAAAGCTCGGCGAAGTGGGAGCGCCCGGCTATTTTATGTCGCCGAGCCTTTCTCCAGATGATCGCAGCCTGGCCGTCAGCGTGTACTCTCCCGAAGCGAGCACAAGTAGCATTTGGATATACAATCTCGCGCAGGGGACCCGAACTCGCCTTACCTTTCCCTCGCCGCCGGACTCGGATGCGGAACCAATGTGGTCGCCTGACGGGAAGACCATAGCATTTCGAGGGACGAGAGGTGGACATTTTCATGTGTATGAGAAGGCTGCCGATGGCGGGGGAAGCACGTCTCCGCTGGTCGTTGGTGACGTCGACGAAACCTTGCCCTCGTTTTCCCCCGACGGACGCTACCTGATTTACAAGCGCGCCGAATCGCAGCCTCATCATTTCCAAGAGGAGATCTGGGCCTTGCCTCTGTTCGGCAGCCGCATACCGTTTCCCGTGCTTCAGAACCCACAATTTAATGTGGGCACGCCTGCGCTCTCTCCGGACGGGAAACGGCTGGCCTATTTCTCCCACGAACCGGGCCAATCGGGAATTTACATTGTGCCCTTCCTGCACGGCAGCGGGAAGTGGGAAGTTTCGAGCGGTGGGGGAAGATGGCCGCGCTGGCAACAAGACGGCAAGGACCTCTATTACCTCTCTCCGGACAATAAACTCATGGCGGCGGAGATTTCCGAGCAAAACGGCGGTTTGATGGTTGGGAAGGTATCAGCGCTATTTCAGACGAACGCTTCGCGCCCCGCCATGTCTTGGCCTTACGATGTCGCTGCCGACGGGAAAAAATTCGTCGTGCTCTCGCGGGTCAGCGCGAAAACCAGCGAACCGTTGACGCTGGTTGTCAACTGGCCCGCACTGCTGAAGAGCAAACAATGATGCTCGCGGCAGGCGCAAAACTCGGACCGTATGAAGTCGTCAGCGCGATAGGAGCGGGCGGGATGGGCGAGGTGTATCGTGCGCGGGACACGAAGCTGGGGCGGGAAGTCGCGCTGAAAGTGTTGCCCGAAGCGTTTGCGAGCGACCCCGAGCGCATGGGGCGTTTTGAACGCGAAGCGAAAGTCCTGGCTTCGCTGAATCATCCGAATATCGCCGCGATTTATGGATTTGAGGATTCGGGTAGCGTGCATGCGCTGGTGATGGGGATGGTCGAGGGCCAGACACTGGCGGAGGTGATTGCGGGCGGGCAAACGCGTTCGAGAATTTCGAGTGGCAGCGGAAGCAGCAGTCCGGGCGCCCCAGGGACGGGCCAAAGCGCGCGGGCAGGAGTGCCCGCGCCACGAAAGGCGCTACCGATTGACGAAGCGCTGCCGATGGCCAAACAAATCGCCGAGGGCCTCGAATACGCGCACGAGCGCGGGATCGTCCATCGCGATCTGAAACCCGCGAACGTGAAAATCGCGCCGGATGGCCTGGTGAAAATTCTGGATTTCGGGTTGGCGAAAGCGCTCGAAGGAGAAGCTGGGGCGGGCGATATTTCCTCTTCGCCAACGATGAGTCGGCTCGCGACGCAGGCGGGCGTCATTTTGGGCACGGCGGCCTATATGGCGCCGGAGCAGGCGAAAGGAAAGCCGGTCGATCGGCGAGCGGACATTTGGGCGTTCGGGTGCGTGCTGTATGAAATGCTCACCGGCAAGAAGCCGTTCGATGGCGAGACGGTCACGGACGTGCTGGCGTCGGTGGTGAAGGAGGAGCCGGATTGGTCGGCATTGCCGGAAAACACTTCGCCGGCGATTCTCCGTCTGCTGCGGCGCTGCCTGAAAAAAGACGCCAAACAGAGGCTGCAAGCTATCGGCGAAGCGAGGATCGCACTCGACGAAGTGATTTCCGGCACAGCCGAAGTAGCGGAAATTCGCGCGGCGGCTCACCCGGAGGTGCGCTCGCGCCGGGAAATCGTCGCGTGGGTGCTCGTTGGTCTTCTGCTGCTTGCGGGCGCGGGCGCCGCCGTCTGGGTTTGGCTGACTCCGCGTGAAACGCCTGTCCCTCCGGCGTTGGCCTACATCCCTCCGCCGCCCGGCACCAGCTTCCGCTTCTACGCCTTCGGCAAAGGGCCCGTCGTGGTTTCGCCGGACGGCAAGGAATTGGCGTTTTCCGCGACCGACGAGAAAGGCGTGACGAACATCTGGGTACGGCCACTGGCAGGCGGCGGAGCGAAGGCATTGGCTGGGACCGAAGACGGCTCGATGCCGTTCTGGTCGGATGACGGCCGGTCACTCGGATTTTTCGCGGATGAGAAACTGAAGAAGGTGACCGTCGAGAGCGGGACCGTTCAGACTCTGGGTGACGCCGCCTGTCCGAACGTGGGTGGGGCATGGAGTTCGCAGAACGCGATCCTGTTCGTGCCGCACTGCGGCGGTCCGATCGACAGCATCCCGGCTTCCGGCGGTAAGCCACAACCTGTGATTCAACCTGCGAGCGGCGAGAGCGACTTCAGTTCACCGATGTTTCTGCCTGGCGACAATCAGGTCCTGTACACCGCGCTTAGCCCGGACGGACAGCCATCCATTCGCATGGCCTCGCTGAGCGGGCGCAAGTCGCAGCTCATCCTGAGCGACGCCGCCTCGCCGGAATTCGCGTCAGGCGATTTGTTGTTTCTCCGCGGCGGCAGGATTTTCGCCCAGCGGTTCGATTCGGCCGACGGAATGCTGAATGGGGACGCGACACCGCTGGCCCAGGCACATAATTTTTCCGTGTCCGCCTCCGGTGTACTCGCATTCCAGGGCGGCTCGGCCGATGCTCACCTGGAATGGTTCGACCGCGGCGGAAATTTGCTAGGCACGGTCGGCGGGGTGCAGCCATGGATCGCGCCAAAAATTTCTCCGAACGGGAATCAGGTTGTGGTGGACGACGGGAGTCCTCTAGCCGCAGCGGCTACCCTCTGGTCCTACCCGGCGAAGGGTGGAGTGGGGACGCGGCTGACATTCGGCACGGGCCGAAACATATTTGGCGCCTGGTCGCCGGACGGCAAATACGTCGCCTATGGGTGCACCATGGGAGGAGAACAGGCCCTCTGCCGCAAGCCGGCTAACGGGTCCGGGGCGCGGGAAACGCTGCTGAAATTGGGGCCGAACGTCATATATTCTTTTGTTGTCGACTGGTCGCCGGACGGCCGGTACCTGAGCATCAATGAGGAGCAGCAAAAGAATGAACGCTGGGGAACATGGATTCTGCCGCTCAATGGAAAGGGCAAGCTATACCAACCTGCGCCGGTGAACGCCGATCAGTTCGACGGCAACTTCTCGCCCGATGGGCACTGGTTCGCCTATTTCTCCTACGAGACCGGCCGCCCTGAGGTCTTCGTTGTGCCGTTTCCCCCGACCGGCGGTAAGTATCAAATCTCCCAGAATGGCGGCTGGATGGTGCGCTGGGCTGCGGGCGACAAGCTGTTTTTCCTGACGATGGGCAACCGCTTGATGGAGGCCGATCTAAAGCCGAACGGAAACTCCTTGCAGGTGGAATCCATCACGCCGCTCTTTCAGTTGCAATTACCCGTGACCAACGCGCCCCTGTTTGACGTCACGCCCGGCGCCCAGCGGTTTATCGCCGCCACAGCGGCCGATCCTGAGGCTGCCAGTTCGATCTCGCTTCTGCTGAATTGGCCCTCGGCGCTGAAACAGCGCTGAGGGGAATCCGTTTCTCAGGTTCCATTCTCCTATTCCCTCCAGAATTTTCTGGGAGCAACGGGGAGGTGTCGGGCGTGGTTGCGAAGAGAAGGCGGGGACACGGCCGGCACTCGACGCTTTCCCGGCAAAATCACGGGGCGGTCCGGAACGGCGGACAAACGATCCAAATAGGAAAGATCCAGTTTGGGAAGACTCCGTGTCGAATTCCGTGGCTGCGTTGACTTGTTTCCTGCCGCGCCCTACTATGGCCTCCACACGATGAGTCTGGCGTGGGGGTCGCCGGAACGATATCGCGCAGATTCAAATTCGAAGAAGCAGGAAAGAGCAAGCCGGGCGTCACAATCCGGGGCACGGCGTTCGCCTGGCAAGCGTCGGGACTTACGAAGACTTCTTTCAAGCCGGTCGGCCAGCGGCGTGCTGGCACGGCCACCGTTCTCCCCCAGAGAAGGCACGTGGTGACGTTCAGAGGATCCTATGATTGACAACCTTTACGAAACCATCGGCGGCAGGAAAACCGTGCAAGCGGCGGTCGAGACTTTCTACCGAAAAGTTCTGGAAGACGAGACGCTGCGGCCCTTTTTCGGAGAGACCGACATGGCGCACCTTCGCTCGGGCCAGAGCATGTTCGTTTCCATGTTGCTCGGCGGGAAGGCTGTCTACACGGGGAAAGAGATCGGCTCCGCGCACGCTCACGCACGCCAAAAAGGGCTGAAGCCCGAGCATTTCGAGGCGTTTCTACGGCATTTTCGCGACGCCCTCACCGAAGCGGGCGTGAAACCGGAAAACGTCGAGAAAGTGATGGGACTGCTCGAGGCCAAACGCGGCGAAGTACTGGGCGGTTGAGGCCGTTTCCCGGCGGGGCCCCCGACGGGTTTTTCCGAATTGGCTTGCGAAAAGGACGGCAGGGCCGCGCCCGCTATTCGCCGGCGCCCGCGCCGGAAACCGAATCGCTTCGCGGCAAATCGCCGGCGTCGGCGTCTCCGTATTCCTTGAGCTTGCGATACAGCGTAGTTTTCCCAATGCCCAGGATGCGAGCCGCGGCGAGTTTATCGCCACCAGTGCGATGCAGCGCGCGGAAAATGGCGCGCCGCTCGAGCTCGGCCAGCGTGGCTTGCTCGTCGTCGAGCGGCAGCCGCGCCGGAGCGGGGGCCTGCAAATTGGTAGGCAAATCACCCACGTGCAGGAGCGGGCCGGAATTGAGGGCGAGAGCGCGCGCGATCGCATTTTCGAGCTCGCGCACGTTGCCCGGCCATTCGTAGGAAAGAAGCCGCGCCATGGCGTCTTCCGAGAAAAGAGGAGTCGGGCGGCCCTCGCCGGAAATGCGCTCGAGAAAATGGGTAACGATCAACGGGATGTCGCTTTTCCGCTCGCGCAAAGAAGGCAAGCGGATGGGAACCACGTTGAGGCGGTAGAACAGGTCCTGGCGGAACTTGCCCTTTTCCACTTCCGCCTTGAGGTCGCGGTTGGTGGCGGCGATCACGCGGACGTCCACCGTGACCGTGGATGTTCCGCCGACCGGGCGCACCTCCCGCTCCTGCAGCACGCGCAGGAGCTTCGCCTGCATTTCGAGCGGCAATTCGCCGACTTCGTCGAGGAAGAGCGTTCCGCCGCCCGAGGCTTCGATGAGGCCGCGCTTGGATTGAATCGCGCCGGTGAACGCGCCTTTCACGTAGCCGAACAGTTCCGATTCCACGAGGGTCGGAACCAGACCGGTGCAATCCACGGGAACGAACGGGCCGTTTTTGCGGGAGCCATGGAAATGGATCGAGCGCGCGACGAGTTCCTTGCCCGTGCCGGTTTCGCCGAGAATCAGCACCGGCGTGAGGTTGCGGCTGACGCGTTCGATCAGGCGGTACACCTTCTGCATTTTCGGGGAAACGCCCACCAGGATGCCGAAGCCGGGCCGGGCGCCCATCTGTTCCCGCAAGACGCGGTTCTCGCGATCGAGCGCGACCGTGCGCGCCAGATGGAAGAGCTTCGCGCGCAATTCGAGGTCGTCGAACGGCCTCGAAACCGTTTCCAACGCACCGGCGGTGAGCGCCTCGCGTCCCGCTTCCGGCTGACCGAACTCGGTCAACACCAGAATGGAAAGCTCCGGCTGCTCCTCGTGCAATTGACGCACGAAAGCCGAGCCGCCCAGCGACGGCGTGGCCAGATCCACGACCACCAAGTCCGCCAGCTGCCGATCGAGCGAACCGACGGCTTGGGAGGAGTTGGCCACGGCGTGCGCGCGCAGGCCGATTGCAGTCGCCTCCGTGCGCACCCATTCGCGAACCGTCTCCTCATCCGAAACGACGAGCAGCGAAAGGAGCGCGAGGGTGTCCGGCACCGGCGTTGAGGTTGAAGAGTGTGTTTCGGGCATTGTCTTTTTGCTTGTCTGCTCAACCATTCGGGGCGGGCGCGCCACCGACAACGGGCCTCCACTTGCTTCCCTACTGCAGCAAACCTTTCGCCAGGAATGAGCGGCGCGGAAGGGCTTTGGCCCTCGCCTTCGGCCGAGTTTCTTGAACCCCAGCCCCGTTCCAATGCTCTTTCCCTGGTAAAGACTCCCCGAGTCTTTTGCGCCTTCCCCAAGGCTGCGAGCAGTCTAATGCGAGCCACAGGGCTCCGACAAGGAAAATTGCGACTCCGGCGAGCGGATACGCAAAAGAATGGCGCGGCTGGGCGAATTTGCGCGAGCCGCGCCGGAAAGAACGAAGGGAGAAAACGCCTGTTGTACGCTTAATTCGTCAGACGAATCGGAGCTGTCAGCCGGAACACCAGCGTGGTTTCCGTCGGCAGGATGATATTTTCCTTGCCGGTGGCCGCGGCGCCGGCCGTGCCCGCACCCGCACCGGCCGCGGCACCGATGGCCGCGCCTTTTCCGCCGCCGGCGATGCCGCCGATGATCGCGCCGAGCGCGGAGCCGCCTCCGATCGCGATGATGTCCCGCTTCTTGTGGGTCTTGCCGAGGCGGGTGATGGAATCGGTCTGAATCCGCACGGGACTGCCGCTGATCTGAACGGAATCGAGCGTCAATTCAATCTCCGCAGTCCCGCTCAGGCGCCCCGACGCGCGAGCGGCCACGAGATGGCCCTTGACACGGGCGTCGCGCGGAATAATGACCATGCCATTTTCGCTGATTGGATTGAGCAGGGTGGCGGTGAATGGGTCACCGGTCTGCGCGGTTGCGCTCGCAATGGGCTGGTCGAGAGCGACGCGGAATTCCGTGCCGCGCGGGATCGTCACGACCATCGGCTGCGGCGCGGGGGGCTGCGATGGCGACGTCTGCGACTGCGACGCCTGCGACTGGCTTGCCGAAGCGGCGCCGGAACCGCTCCCGTTTCCGTATCCCGAGCGTGAGCGGCGCGGCGCAAAACCGCTGTCGGCCGAGGAAGACGAATTGGGCGCGAAATTCTGCCCCGGCTGATTTTGCGCCTGGTTGGGCGCGGATTTCGAACAACCGACAAACCCGATGGCGGCCATCACGATGACGGGCAAAGCCGGATGAAGATTTCGTAGCGCTTTCATGGCCTGTCCTCCCCCATTCGAAGACTCCTAGAGATGTAAATGATTCCGGGCCACCACTTCCTTATAAGATGCACGAATCGGGGCAGCTGGGCGAATTGGCGAGGAAGAAAGAATTGTCCAAATTATCAATACGGTTTCAGGGATCCTTCGGCTGCGCTCGACGGCGGGCCGCTTGCGCGGGCGTCGCGGCCACCGTGGAGGAGTGGCTCGCGGCCAGATCCACGGCGAAGAGACCGTCGCTGGCCGATGCGGCATAAATCACGTTCGATCCGGGCAGCGCGGCGACAACGGGAAAATCGCCATCGGCCAGCGCGCCGGGAACCGGGGTCCAGGAACGGCCGAGATCGCGGGACACGAAAAGTCCGCCGACACCAACCGAGGCCAGCAGCGTTTTGCCGGCGACGGCGACGTCGCGAATGGGGACTTCCGGCAATCCGTGCGCGGCGTGCTGCCAATTGGCGCCAGAATCGTAGGAAATGAAGAGGCCCTTTTGCGTGAGAGCGAGAAGCGTTTCCGGGCCGGCGATTTCCAGGCGCAAAGCGTTGCCCGCCGATTGCGGCAGATTGTGCCAGCTCCAGCGCAGGCCGGCATCGCGCGAATAGGCGAGGCCGTTTTCCGTCGCGACCCACAGCCGGCGGCCATCGGGCGAAGCGGCCACGGAACGGACAGGGAAAATGAGCGGAGCAAAACGGACCTCGCGCCAGGTGGCGCCGGCGTCGAGCGAGCGCAGCAGGCCGTAGCGCGTGGCGAGGTACCAGCCGCGCGAACTGAAGGCCATGCCGCGCACGACCAGGTCGAAAGGCCTCCGTTCGGGCTTGATCAGGCGTCCATGCTGAAAGGTCCAGGCGGCTTCGCCGACCAGTTCGCCCGCGCGGGACCAATCGTTCCGGACGCGGTCGTAGCGCATCAGGCCGCCGGCGGAAAGAGCGGCCCACCAGCCGCGGTTCGCGCCGCCGCCTTCGGCCGGCGCCGCGTAAACGCGGCGCACCGATTCCCAATGCAAGCCGTCGCCGCCCAGCGGGCGCCACGTTTTGCCGCCGTCGTCGGTGACCACGACGGGATCGGGCGCGTCGGAAAGCAGCGCGAGGACACGATTGGGATCGTTGCGGTCGAGCGCGACGGCCGCGATTTGCCGGTGATTGAAACCGGCGTTGGAAACGCTGAAAGTCTGGGCGCCGTCGTTCGAAACCACAACGCCCAGCCGCTCGGTCCCCATGACGATCCGGCCTTCCCGCAGCGGATCCACCACCAGCGCGTTGATGATCCAGTTGGCCGGCGTCATGCGCTGCCAGGAAGCGCCGCCGTTGACGGTTTTCCAAAGGCCTTCGGTGGTTCCGGCGTAAACGGTGGCGTGGTGCAGCGGGTCCTGCGCGATGGCCAGGGTGCGGCGGGCGGAGGTGGGAATGCCCTGCACCTTCACCCAGTACAGACCGCCATTGTCGCTGCGGTAGATGCCGGAACAGGCGCTCAGAAAAACGCGGCGGGGATTGGCCTTGTCCACGAGAATGCTGAAAACGTCGGAATCATCGATCATTCCCGAGTGGATCGGGAACCAGTGTTTTCCGCCGTCCACGGTTTTCCACGGCAGGTGATAGGTTCCCGCATAGATGACGGCGGGATTGCGCGGATCGATTGCCAGAGAATCGAGGTTGCGGATTTCCTCGCTGCCTGGCGGTGAAATCAATTTCCAGGTTTTCCCGTCGTTCGGCGAACGGTAGACGCCCGTCAGCGTGCCCGCCACCAGAATTTCGGGATCGGAAGGCGCCTGGGCGAGCGCGCGCACCTGCTCGGTGGCGAGGCCCAGCGCGTGCCAGGCGCGCCCGCCGTCCACGCTTTCGAAAACGCCGCCGCCGGCCGCCGGATTGAGCGTCCAGACGCCGGCGAAGAGCCGCTGGGAATCGCGCGGGTCCACGATGAGGGTGTCCACAACGCTGTCCAGGCGGTGACCGACGCGGCCGTCCAGTTGCCAATCCGCACCGTCGTTGCGGGAGACGAAAACGTGACCGTCGGTCGTGCCCAGGTAGAGCACGTTGGGATGATGAGGATCGGCGACCAAGGAAACCACGTCGCCGCCCGATGGCCCCATCGAGCGCCAGATCTGCGCGCGCAGGCGCCGGGGCGCCGCGCCGCCTAGCGCCAGAGCCAGCAACGAAAAACAGAAGAGAGAACGGACGCGCAGCTTCATCGTTTCCACGAATCCCCGTGGCCAGCTTAACAAAGGCCCGTGTGGAGGAGCAATGAAAGACAGACGGGCTCCGTGCCTCTTGCGGCACGGAGCCCGTCCGGTTGGTTTGCCTTAGTAGGTTGCCCCTTCGGGCACCCAGATGACGTCGATGCGATTGTTCTGTTTGGCCGGTTCGCCCTCGGTGGGCTTGCCGGTGCGCGTTTCGATCCGGTCGGCGGAAACGCCCTTCGAAACCAGGTACTTCTTGGCGTTTTCCGCACGCTCGGCGGCGCGGCGCTCGGCGAGTTCGCGGGACCGCTTGGACTTGGCAAGCGGGGTCGCGTAGCCGATGACCACGACGTGGGCGCCGGTTTCGTTTTGCAGGCGCAGCGCGACGTTATCGAGGATGCGCTTGCAAACGTTGTCGACGCGCGTGCTCCAGAACGGATGGAACAGGCACTGGTCGATCTTGCTGGCTTCCGGCTTCGGCGGCGGAGGCGCCTGGACGACCACCTGCACCTGGCAATCGGCCGCGCCACCCTTTTCGTTCTGGACGCGGACGGTGACGGTGTAGGTGCCGGGCGCGAGGCCGGTGGAGTCGAAGACGACCGACGGGCCGGAACCGATAATCTGGCCGCCGTTGGTGCGCCAAGTGTAGCTGAGCGTGGTGTTGCTCGTATCCTGAACGTCGGCGGTGATGCGAACGCGCTCGCCGGGCAGGATGCTGGGCCGGGCGGAGCTGCAGCTGATCGTCGGCTGCGGAATCGGCGCCGGCGTAACGGTGACTTCCTGCGACGAAGTGGCGAAGTTGCCGTAAGGATCCTCGTCGCGAACGGTCAAAGTATATTTACCGGGATCGATGCAGCCCGCGTCCCAATCGACGTCGGCGCCGGAGCCCTTGATCGTGCCCGCCGGGGCCGTCCACGTATAGGTGAGCGGATGGCCGAGGGAATCGGTGCCGTGAGCGGTGAGATGAACCAAGTTGCCCGAGCACTGCTGGACGGAGTGCGGATCGGCCGTGGAAGTCACGGTGACGTCGTCGGGCGGAGCGGGTTTGCCGGGCCAGTATTCGGTGTTGATCTTGACGATGAAGCCGCTGCGGTCCTGGTTCTGGTGCAGGTTGAGCATGTAGGTATAGCCGAGGTCAACGGAAACGATGTGCCACGGATAGACGCGGAAACCCCAAATTCCTTCAATGGGATCGCGCGGGCCGAACGTCATCGTGGGCGTCGCGCTGCCGTCGTAAATCACCCCGTCGTACTCCGTCATCAACTGGATGCGGCTCTTCGGAAAGAAATCGAATCCGGTGCCAATCTGCTCCTGGTCGGCGAGGGTGAGCAGATGGGTCGCGCCACTGCGGGGATCGCGGGTGAACAGGTGGCCCCAGTCGAACGACCACTGGACGACGTTGGCGAACGTTTTGCTTAGGTCCACGCCGACGAGGTCGTTTACTTCGCCGGTCTGCACGCCGTCTTCCTTCATCAAGGCCGTTTGACCGGTCTTGGTGGGAATGTAGAGTTCGTCGCGAACGGCGAAGCTAACCGGGTCACCGCGCTCTTCGGAAAGGATTCCGAATTTCGCGCCAAGCACAACGGGGCCGACGCCGCCATTATTTTCGAACGCAAAGGGGAAATCCTCGGAGTAGACGGGATAGTTGGACTGCAGGTAGAAGGGCTCGTGGAAAATGGTATTGTCGTAAATTGGCTTGGTGCCGAGCGCGTTCAGACTCAAGGCGCCCGGGTCGGCCAGATTGATGTGCCGGTAAGCGTCCCAGCCGCCGAAAACCGTGAGGCGGTCGGTGAGGCCGTAGGCAACGCGCCAGCCGACATTCAAAATCGTTAACGAACCCGGCGCCCGGCCGTAACGATGGGCGAACCCGGTGACGGCGAAAGCGCCTTTCGGGAGAGTGTCGCCGGTGTCGATGGTGAAAAGACCCGGCGTGCCATCGGTGCCGGGCATCGGAACCCACTGTCCGACTCCTTTGCCGACGCCTTCACTCATCACTCGCAGCGCTTCCGGACTGAGCCGCTTTTGCGACTGCGCTTGCGCGGCGCCGCCCTTGCCCTTGTTGGCCTTGGCGCTCACGCTCAACTCTTTCTTGGAATCTTTCGCCGTCTTTCTGGGCTTTGGAAGGCCACCGGCAAAAGCCGCCGACGTGGCAAGCACTCCGAACAGTACGGCTACCACAACCCGACCACCACTTCGCAACATGCTCCCTCCTGGATCTGTCAACAAGCGCCCGCTCACACGCATGCCCCAACAACGCACCTTCGCGGTGCTTCCCATTTTCAGAGCAACGGCTTCGGACGACAACGCAGCCATAGCCGATTGCCCGCAGGAATACAATCGGCCCCATGGAACAAGGTAGAGAATAAACTCAGCCACAAGCGCAGTCAAACCAATCTTTTCAGGGTTTTCTTATTGTTACGGGGGTAATGGAACGCCCGGCCGGGCGCGGCTTGCCCCGCCGGTATATGATGGGGAAGGATGAGCGAAGATCTGGTGATTGTCGGTGGCGGAGCGATCGGTTGCGCGATCGCCTGCGAAATGGCCGGCGAGGGCTGGAAGGTGAGGCTGCTCGACCGGCAAAAGCCCGGGGCCGAGGCCAGTTGGGCCGCGGCCGGCATGCTGTCTCCCTCGGCGGAGGCGGCGCACTTGCCGGCGCTGGTTCCCCTCTCGGGCGCCGCGCTCAACCTGTATCCCGCCTTTATCGAGGAACTGGAATCCGCGGCCGGGATTCGGACCGATTTCGAACGCCAGGGTTCGCTGGTCGCCTTCTTCGGCGGCGGCGCGAACCACACGCAGGGCGAATTTCTGGCCACTCTGGCTCGCACGGGGCTCGATGGAGAGCCGCTCACCGGCGAAGAAGCGCGGCGGCGGGAACCCGGGCTGAATCCCGAGGTAGCCGAGGCGGTATGGTTTGCCAAGGAGGCTTCGGTGGATCCGCGTGCGCTGGGACGCGCGCTGCGAGCGGCGGCCGAGCGGCGCGGCGTGGCGATCGAAGCGGGAACCGAGGTGTTTCGCGTTCTGATCGAACGCGGCCGGTGCCGCGGCGTGGCAACGGCGGCCGGCGAAATTTCCGCCGCTCGCGTGGTGATTGCCGCGGGCTGCTATTCGGCGGCGATTGAAGGCGCGGCGCGCTACGCCCAGACGCGGCCAGTACGCGGGCAGATGGCCGCGCTCGACGGCGGCGCGGCGCGCCCGCGGACGATGATACGTTCCGAGCGCGGTTATCTGGTTCCGCGTCCCGACGGGCGCGTGCTTGCCGGCAGTACGCTCGAAAATACGGGATTCGACAAGAGCGTTACGGCCGGCGGTCTGCGAAAAATCCTGAATGGCGCAGCCGAAATGGTTCCTGCGCTCGAAAAGGCGGCCATTCTCGAAACCTGGGCCGGCCTGCGTCCCGATTCCCCCGACCATCTGCCCATCCTCGGGCCCACGGAAGTCGAAAACCTTTCGGTCGCGACGGGACACTATCGCGACGGCATACTGCTGGCGCCGATTACCGCGCGGCTCGCCCGCGCGTGGTTGCTCGGCCAGCCGGCCGACCTGCCCATCGAAGCCTTCAGCCCGCTGCGATTTCTGGCGCCGAAAACCTCCTCGACGCAAGCCTGAGCGGGCTGGCGAAAAACGCCCACTCCCTTGATGGGTCAGGCGTGCAGCGTTCTCCCTGGTTCAAAGCTTGGAATTTAGAGCGGAGAGCTTAGAGTGCGGAGTTTCCGCGAATCAGAACGGGACGCGGCGGCGGGCCTGTCGGTTTGACGGACCCGGCAAATCGGGCGCCTTGCCGGGCGAGGTGAAATGGACGCGCGAAGCGAGCAGTTCGACGGGGTGGTCGAGCACAACGTCGAGCGTGGTACCGCGCGGCATTTGGGCGTTCGGGCCGCGCGTCAGGAGCACACCCAGAAGACCCGCGACGGCGCCGATGCCGAGGCCGGTACGCGCGCCGGTAACGTTTCCGCCGGCGGCGGCGCCAATCACTGTTCCGTAAACGGTGCTGCGAATGATTTCGCCGGCGTCCTGCGCCTTGGCGCCCGGGCCTTTGAGTTGGCCTTCGCGATTCATCGTTTCGCCGCCGCCGGTGCCGGCGTCGCGCGGCGTTCCCGCCAGGTTGACCGTGTAACCGTTGGGCAGGATGAGTTGCGTGAGCCTCAACACGAGCAGCCCGCGGCCCTTGATGCGGCCGGGCTTTTTCGCTTGCAGGATTTCCCCGCTCATGTAGGACCCGGCGGGAATCACGATGCGGCCATCGGCCAGGATCGGATAGAGCGTTTCGAAATAGACGGGATCGCCCGCCTTTGCCGTGCGCGTCGAAATCGCGTTTTCGAGGACCAGCGGAATTTTGGTTCCGCTGGGAACTTGGATCACGGCCGGTTTCGCCGATGGCGCGGCGATTGCCGGCATTGTCGCGGGTTTTTCCGGGGCCGCGGGCGCCTGCGCGACCGCAGCAGCCGCAAAAACAAGAATGAGGGAAGCGAAAAGGCTCGGTCGGACATTCATGAATCCTCTCCGTTCGGGACCGCTCCCGTTGAGATGTGCCACCGCTCGAGAGGGACGTTCCGATTATCGCGCAACCCGCGGCCGGCGGAACGCGAAATTTGACTCCGCCGCCGAAAGCGAAATAGGCTCGACGGGAGGCCGCCGGCCGACGCCGCGCGTCCAGACCGGGAGAAACGAGAAATGGCGAAACTTGCGCTGGTATACGGAATGCGACTGTTTCCCGCAGAGGAACTGGATCGGGTGGAGGAGGCAACGGTAAAGCTGAAAAACGGCAAAACCGCTTCGATCACCATGCACCTGATCGAAGGCGGGAAGGAAGATATCGAGCGTGTGCTGGGGCAATCGATCGAGGCCTTCTTCGAAATGTATCCGGGCGTGTAGCCGGCGCAGCATCCCTTCGCGAGTCCTCCACTGGCGCGCCGGCGCGTCACCGCGCACGCGCCGTCCCGGCAAAACGGGCGCGCTGAAATTCGCTATACTGAACATGCGGACAACCATGAAAACCGCCAAGGCAATTATAGAAGAGCGTGATTTGGTGTTTGATACGTTTCGCCGTTGGGGCTACCT
>JAKAOH010000247.1 GCA_021812285.1 Acidobacteriota bacterium
ATTTTCCTTTCGATCTTCAACGTGCACGTGAATCGTTCGCCGGTGGCTGGCCGGGTTGAAAGCGTGGAATATCGGCCGGGTAAATTTTACGCGGCGATGCGCGCGAGAGCTTCGGTGGAAAACGAACAAAACGTGATTCGGCTGGAAACGGCGCGCGGGCCGGTGATCGTGAAGCAGATCGCCGGCTGGATTGCGCGTCGCGTGCTGGTGTGGAAACCGGTGGGTACGACCCTCCAGTGCGGCGAGCGCCTGGGCATGATCCGGTTCGGCTCCCGCGTGGACCTGTGGCTGCCCGCCGAGGTGCGTATCGTTGTCCGCAAAGGGCAGACCGTTCACGGCGGGTCGAGCATCGTGGCGCAATGGTCATGAGCGAACTCGAGGAACTCGGCAGCGAAAATGGGCTGGCGGAAGCGGCTGAAAAACCCCTTCGCCGTCGGCGCGGCGTCTATCTGCTGCCCAGTTTTCTGACCGTCGGTAACCTGCTGTGCGGCTATTACGCGATCCTGATGACGCTCAAAGGCACCGTCGGGAGTTACGACGCCGCCGCCAAGGCCATAGGACTCGCCATCGTTTTCGATATGCTCGACGGCCGCGTGGCCCGCGCCACGCATACCAGCAGCGAACTGGGCAAGCAGTTCGATTCCTTGGCCGACGTGATCAGTTTCGGCATGGCTCCCGCCCTGCTGGCGTTTGATTGGGGTGTGCGCGGCATGCTCCTGAGCGCGGCGCCGCTTGCCATCGTCATCTATCGCCTGGGATGGGTGGTCGCGTTCGCGTATCTGATCTGCTGCGCCTGGCGCCTGGCGCGTTTCAATATCCAGGGGATGGCGCCCGAGCGCCCGCGGGCCTTCGTCGGATTGCCCACTCCCGCCGCGGCGGGCATGGTCGCGGCCACAGTGCATGCGGCCGAGTTCCCCATCTCTCGCTGGTGGTTCTCGCTCTTGTGGATCGCCTTGGTTCTGCTGCTGGCGGTCCTGATGGCGAGCACCGTGCGCTACATGGCGTTCAAGGAAATTCGCTGGCGCCGGCGCCAATCCTCGATCACGTTTATCCTGATCGGTCTTCTGATCGCCGCGATCCTGATGTTTTCCCAGGTCGTTCTGCTGACGATCGCCACGCTCTATCTGCTCACCGGAATCGTCGGCCGCGTCTTGCGCCAGTTGCGCCATCGTCCTTCCACTCCCGCCTCCGATGCCCATGACTGATCCTCATTTCCGCATCGCGATCGTCGGCGCGGGCACCCCGCGCGGCAAGGACCTGCGCGAACTGCTTGAAGAGCGCGGTTTCAGCGGCAGTCAGATCCGTCTATTCGACGAGGATATCTCCGTCGGCACGATCACGCGCAGCGGAGACGAAGCGGCCATTATCGCCGCGGTGGACGAAGCGAGTTTCACCGGAGCAAACGTCGCCTGTTTCACCGGACCGGCCGAAATGGCCCGCCGGCACGCGGACGAGGCGCTACGCGCCTGCGCGCGCGTCCTGGATTTGAGCGAGGATCCGGGCCTCGACGACGCCACGGCGTGGATTCCCGCCCTCGACGCGATCGTGGGCTGTCCGGCGGCCGCCAAGCGCGGCGCGATGCGTTCCCCTTCGGCGGCGGCGATTGTTTCGGCCTCGCTCGCCGCTGCCCTCGACCGTTTTCGGCCAATGCGTCTGGCCATCACGTTTTTGCGCCCGGTCTCGGAATGCGGCCAGCAGGGAATTGACGAGCTTGAGCGTCAGACCACGCGGCTGCTTTCTTTTCAGCCGGTTTCGGGCGGCATTTTCGATTCGCAGGTGGCGTTCAATTTGATGGATGCCTACGGCCCTGCTTCAGCTCAGCCGCTTGACGCGGTGCGGCGGGCGATCTTGCGCGACTGCCAGGCAGCGCTCGGCGGAAAAATCGCCGCTCCGGCCCTTTGGCTCTTGCAGGCGCCCGTGTTTTTTTCCTATGCCTTCACGGTCTACGCGGAATTGGGCGAAGCCGCGGATAAATCGGAAATCGAGGCCGCGCTGCGTTCGGCCGGCTTCGATCTCGGCGCTGGCGCGGACCCGCGCCCGACGAATCTGAGCGTCGCGGGCCAACCGCGCGCGGCGCTCGGGGAAATCGTTCCCGATGGTGCCCGCGACGGCGTTTTCTGGTTGTGGGGCGCGGCGGATAATGCGCGATTGGTGGCGGCGAATGCGGTGTCCATTATCGAATCGCTGGCTTGAACGCCGAAAGGCGGCTCTTCTGGCTGCGGTTTTCGCGGCCGTGGTGAGCGCCGGCTGCGGCTATCACGTGGCTGGGCGTGGCGCGTACCTGCCGAAGAGCTGGCACACGATCGCGGTGCCCAGTTTCGCCAATAAAACCCTGCATTATCGGCTCGGACAGATTTTCACCGAAGCGATGGTTCGCCAGTTGGAGCAGAGGACCAGCTACCACATCGTTCCCGATCCGGCCGAAGCCGACGCCGTGCTGACGGGTGAACTGACCTCGATTGCCGCCGTTCCTGTGCTTTTCGACGCCAGCAGCGGTCGCGCCACCACGATGCTCGTGACCGTCGAGGGCCGCGTCAAGCTGGAGGACCGCGTCACGAAGAAAATCCTCTATCAGAACAATCACCTCGTCTTTCGCGACGAATACGAACTTTCCACCGACCCCAAAACATTTTTCGACGAAGAAAGCCCCGCGCTCGACCGCATCGCCCGCGACTTTTCCGCGCAAGTGGTTTCCGGAATCCTGGAGAATTTCTGATGCCGCAGGTGTCCGCCGCCGCTCTGATCGGGCGTCTTGAAAAAGGCAGCCCGCCCGCGGCGATCCTTCTGCTCGGCACGGATTTGTTTTGGCGGGACCTGTGCCGGCGGAAACTCGAACAGGCCGTGGTGCCCCCGGAAACCCGCGATTGGGCGCTTACGAAGGTTTCGGCCGAGGAAGCCGACGCGGAGGAAATCGTCAGCCGGGCGCAAACGCTGCCGATGTTGTCCCCGCGCCAGCTGATTTTCGTAGCAGCCACCGAAGCGTGGGAAAAGGGCGGCGACGATCGGATGAAGTCCACGCTCGCGGCTCTGACCGCCTATCTCGAAAATCCCGCGCCGTTTACCGCGCTGGTCTTCGAAGCGGAGAAGCTCGATCAGCGGACGCGCCTGGCGAAGCTGCTGGCGCAGCACACCCTGGTGGTGGACCTCGACGCGCCTGGCGTTGCGCCGGCGCAACTGGCGGTTCAGCTCGGCCGCGAACACGGCATCGAATTCGAACCGGGCGCGGCCGAAGCGCTGGCGGAAGCCACCGCGGGCCGCGCCGTGCGATTGGCCGCGGAAGTGGAGAAGCTGGCCTGCTACGTGGGCGAAACGCGCCCAGTCACCGCCGGTGACGTTCGCGAACTGGTGGTCGCGGAAATTTCCGTGGACGTCTGGGTGCTAGCCGATCTTTTCGCTTCGGGCAACCGGGCGAAGGCGCTCGAGACCGTGGACGATCTGCTCGAAAAGGGCGAATCGGCGCCGGCTCTTGTGGGTGCGCTGGCGTGGATGTTTCGCAAACTCCTGAAAGCGTCGGAACTGCCGGCGGGAACGAACGAATGGCAGGCGGCGCGGCAGCTAGGCATGCGGCCGGAATCGGCTCGTACGGCCATCGAGCACGCCCGTCGGCTAACGCGCGTGCAGCTCGCCGAAGCATTTGCCGCATTGGCTGATGCGGATGATCGTCTGAAATTCGGCGCTGATGATCGAACGATGATGGAATTTCTGGTGGCGCGGCTCAGTCGCAATTCGGCGCGGACTTCCGTGGTTGCGAAGGGCAAAGGAATCTAGCGGCGAAATGCGGCTCGGGGTCCGCAATGCAAAACCGGATGCAAATGCGTCTGGCGGCGCTGCCGGAAAACGCGGCCCGTCTGTGGTCGCTCGAACGGGCAGCTGGAATGGATGGATTTAGGGGGAAGCGATTGCGTCAGGCGGACTTTTTCCCGGCCGCGGCGGTTTCCGCGCGGTTCAGAGCGAGCGAGAGGCGGGATTTCTGCCGATTGGCGGTATTTTCGTGCATAACGCGCTGTTGGATGGCGCG
>JAKAOH010000063.1 GCA_021812285.1 Acidobacteriota bacterium
CGAGCACCGGCTGGTAAATCTCCCGCAACTGGCGCTCCGTCTCGGCGTCTTCCACGCCCACGACGATCCGATCGGGGTGAAGGAAATCCTCGACGCCAGTTCCTTCGCGCAGGAATTCCGGATTAGAAGCCACGCGGAAGCTAGTTCCGGAATTGCGGCCGTACACGGCGAGCGCGCGCTTGAGTTCCTGGCCGGTACGCACCGGCACGGTGCTCTTTTCCACGACGAGCTTGGGTGAATGCGACTCGGTGGCGATCAGGCGGGCGACGCGATCGATCGCGCTCAGATCGGCGTCTCCTGTTTCGAGCGGAGGCGTGCCGACGCAAATGAAAATGGCCTCGCCCGCCCGTACCGATTCCACCGGGTCGTCGGTCACCTTCAGCCGGCCTTCCTTGCCGTTGCGCAAGAAAACGTCTTCGAGATGCGGCTCGAAAATGGGCATCCGGCCTTCGCGCAGCATGCGCGTCTTCGCCGGATCGTTGTCGAAACAGACAACCGAGTGGCCGAGTTCAGCTAGGCAACTGCCGGTTACCAAACCGACGTATCCGCAACCAATCACCGAGATTTTCACGCGAGCACTCTCCGTTTTCCACGGCCTTACTGTACCGCAATCAGGGGAGGGGCCGGAATGGCGGCCTGTCGCGCGGGTGCTTGCCGAAAATACCGGCTCAGCCTGGCCGGCTCAGATCTCTTCGCTGCCGGCGGGAAAGCCTCGCGTCGCCAAAAATCCGCGCAGGCCAACCCAAAGCAGCCGAGGTTGGTTCTGGCAAAGCCGCAGAACCATGCGAACTGCGTCGTCGCGATGAAAACGCGCAAGCGATTCGTGAGCGGCCGGGTTCAACAGGTCGAGCAGATGGGAATACTGCTGCTGGCGGAACGGATGGAGCGACCGACGAACCAGCAAATGGAAATTCAATTCCCGGCGCAACGAGCGCAATTCACCTGCGCCGTCGGCCCGAAGGATGGCCTGCGCGATGGCGTGAGCTCCGCGCAGTCCCGTCACGATGCCGCCAACCGTCGTCACCTTCACCTGCGACGCGGCATCCCCAGCCAGGTAGACGTCCGTGGCGCCCACCTTGCGATGCACGGGGACCCACCCCGTATAGACCGGAATCCGCGCGCCCTGGTATTCAATCGGATCGAGCCGCCGCGTTTCCAGAAAACGCTCCAGGCATCGGCGCGTCTTCTGGCCGTCTTCGCCAATCAGGCCGAGCGCACCGCGGTCGCCCTCCTCGGGAATCAGCCAATAAAAGTAGGGCGTGTCGTCGGGCGCAAACCAGACTCGCACGGTGTCGCGGGGGTAATCGGCGGGCAGCCGAACCACTGCTTGCAGCAAGGGAACGGTATCCGGCTTGGGCCAGCCTGCAGCACGGCGCACTTCGCTCAGAACGCCATCGGCGCCGACCACCGTCGCCGCAGGTACCGTTTCGCGGGCGCTGTCTTCCCTGCGTTCCAATTCGATCGCCGGAACTCGCGTGTTCGCCGTGAACCCCACGAATCGCCGGCCCAGCGCCAGTTCCGTTCCCGCCGCGCACGCCCGCTCGGCCAGGGAGCGAATCAGCGCGGAACGTTCGATTATCAGGTCGGGACGATCCAAAAAAATCTGCATGGATCGGTCCCCGCTCCAGAGTTCAAACCGGCGAATCTCGTTCACCACGGCCGGTTCGCCGGCAGCGCCCAGCATTTCCCGCATGCGGCAGGTCACGATCAGCGTGCGCGGGGCAGGCTCGAGGCGCTCGGCCCTTTCGTACACGCGAACTTTTCTGCCGCCGCGGCTCAGGAGCCAAGCCGTATAGAACCCGGCGGCCGAACCTCCAATCACGGCAACGGGCGCCGAGGGGCTGGGCCACGCGAGCGGTCGCTCCCCCCGAATAGTTTGTGGAAGCGTCGGGGTCACTGAATTGAACTGTCCAAGACTCTCCAATGCCGGAAATCAAACAGTATAGCGAACGGCGCCCACCTGCTGAAAGAAAACAAAGGGGATTGAGGGTCGCGGGAAAGAACGATCCTTTCGTGCCAATGGGTCTTAGGGATGGCGGGCAGGTTTGGCCTTGCCCTCGAAAGGAACCTTCTCGAAAAAGGCGACCAGCGCCAGAGCCGCAACCGCAACCGCTGCCGCCAGGATGAAGGAGGCGAGCGGCGGCCAATCCGCGACGAGCAGCGCCAGCGAACCACCCACGCACCCCAGCCCGTACATCGCAATCACCGCGCCGCGCTGTCCGCCGGCAAGTTTGGCCAGCCGATGCGCCGTGTGATCCTTTCCGGGAGTGGTGAAGGGGATCAAACCGCGCCGTGCGCGCGAAACGCTCACCAGCAGCGTATCGAAAATGGGCGCCAGCAGGATCAGCACCGGCACCATCCATGCCGTCGCCTGAGGGGCATTGGAGATGCGGAGCTTCAATCCCAACGTGGCCATGAGAAAACCGAGGAACATCGCTCCGGAATCGCCCATGAAAATCTTGGCCGGTTTGAAATTCCAGCGGAGAAAGCCCGCCGCCGCTCCGAGCGTCGCCGCCGCCAGCACGCGAACCACTGTCTGACCCTCGAGCGATGCGAACAAGGTGAAGAATGCGGCCGCGACTCCGGCGACGCCGGCGCACAGACCATCCATATGGTCGAGGATGCTGAACGCCGCCGTGATTCCCACCACCCAGAAGAGCGTGAGCACCACGTCAAGCACCACGCCGTACTGCGGCAGCAGCGGAGTGAAAACCCGGGCGCGAATGCCGGAAACCAGCAGTATCACCCCCGCCGCAGGCATCGCGACGAGAAGCTTCACCTGGTGGTGCAGCAATCCGCGATCGTCGAGCAAGCCGACCGCGCCCAGCAGCGTCGCCCCCGCCAGGATTCCCACCGTCTGCACGGCAAAATGCCCGTGGAGCGAAACCAGCGTCGCGATCACCACCCCGCAATAGATCGCCAGTCCGCCCAGCAGCGGAATGGGCTCCAGATGAATTTTGCGTGCCGCCGGCTGATCCACGAACCCCACCTGCAGCGCCAGCCGGCGCACCGGCAGCGTCAATGCGAAACTCGCCACCAGGGCGATGGCGATGGTGAGGAGCGTTGTGAGCATCGGTTCCCGATATCTTAACGCTCGGTGAGCTTCTGTTCGAACATCTCCGTCACTTCTTCTTTTTTCTTTTCGCCGTAATACCAGTCGATCGTTCGCCGCAAGCCCTCGGCGAAAGGTGTTTTCGGTTCCCAGTCGAGAAGCCGCTTGGCCAGGCGGTTGTCGGCGACGCGATTGCGCGGACCGGTGGGCATGTTGGGAAGCAGGCGAATCTCGGCTTTATGACCGGTGTATTCGAGCACCATGCGCGCGGCGTCGAGCACCCGCACGCGCTCCATCGTGCCCAGATTCACCGCGGCGGCGTCATCGATTTTTTCCGCTGCCCGAATGGTTCCGCTGACGATGTCGTCGATGTACGTCCAGTTGCGGATCTGCGTGCCGTCGCCCCACACGTCGAACGGATTCTTGCCGAGAAACGCCCGCGCGATCATCGCGATCACCGCGTGATTTTCCACGCCCCGCGGTCCGTACACGGTAAAGTAGCGGCAGGAAGCCGCCGCCATGCCGTGCTCGCGGTGGTAGGCGGCCAGCGTCAATTCCGCCATCAGTTTCGCCCATCCGTACATGTTGTCGGCATCGTAGGGCGGCCGCACCAGATCTTCGGTCAAGTAGAGCTCCTTGCTGGTGTCGGTTTGGAGGTAATTGGGGTAGACGCAACCCGAAGAGGCGAAAACCGTCTTTCCAACGCGCGCCCGCAGTGCTTCGGAAAAAATCAGGCCGTCGAGACACAGGTTCGAGGCCGGACCCGCCTGATGCAGGTCCACATAGCCGCGCCCGCCGTGATCGGCGGCCAGGTGGAACACGACGTCCCGCCCTTCCACCGCCTGGCGAGCCACGCCCGGCTCGCGAAGGTCGGCCTCGACGAATTCCAGCCGCGGATTTCCCTGGTGCTGCTTCAGATTTTCGATTCGCCCGCTCGTCAAATTGTCCACCGCGCGTACGCTCGCGCCGCGCTCGAGCAGCGAATCCACCAGATGCGAGCCAATGAACGAAGCTCCTCCGGTGACCAGCACCTTCCGTCCTCCCCAGCCCTCCCGCTCCAGATTCAACATCAGATTGCCTCCTCAATCGTTTGTCGCAGCAGCTGAAGTTGCCGCCCGCGCTCGAATTCGCTCGCCTTTTCCCGCGCCCGGCGGCCCATTTCCGCCAAGGCTTCCGGATTCGCCTGCAGCTCCCGAATCGCCGCGACAACGGAAGCGGGATCGTCCGGATCGGCCACGCGGCCACAGTTCGCCTCTTCGACGATGCGTGCCACGTCGCTGGTTCGCGGGGCGACGGCGAGGATGGGCCGGCCCGCCGCCAGAATGCCATAGATTTTGCTGGGGACGACGACACCCTCCAGCCCGCGGCGCACCGTCACCACATGCACGTCGGCTGCCGCGAGCACGTAAGGAATCTCCGCCGCCGGCCGAAATGCCAAGAATCGCACACTGCGCAACCCATCCGCCATAGTCTCCAAACGGCTCTTCTGCGCGCCGCCGCCCACGAAGACCAGGCCTACTCCTTCCTCCTGCAGCTCGCGGGCAGCTTCGATCAATGTCGGCCAAGCGCCGTAGAATCCTAGATTTCCCGCATGCAGGGCCACGAAACGGAAATCCTGCCGGATGGCAGCCGTGGCGGGATGCGCGTCCACCGGTGCAAGATCGCCCAGGCTCGCGCCGTCCCGAACCACAACGATTCGAGCCGGGTCCACGCCTTTCGCGGCAATCCGCTCGCGCATGTCTTCTCCCAATACGATCACGCGAGTTGCCTGGCGCAGGGCGCGGCGGTGCATGCGCTCCCATGCTTCCGCCAGGCGCCCTTTTCCCACAATCTCTCCGCCCAGTGCCATGTCGGGATAGAGGTCGCGTATGTTGTAAACAAACGGCAAACGCCGACGTTTTGCAACCCAGGCGCCCAGCAAACCAACGATCGGCGGATCGGTCATGGTCATCACCAGATCGGCCGGCGTCGAAAGGGCCGCCGGGAGGGCGAGCGACAGGTAAGACAAATAGTTGCTCACGCGGCGCGTCATCCGGTGCCGCGGAAACGCGGTCGAGCCGACTCGACGAATCCGCACCCGGCCATGGTTTTCGATTCGGCTCCAGTAATACCGGTGGTATTCGGAGGGATCGTAGGAGGGCCGGCCTGCGATTACGGAGACGTCGTGGCGCTCGGCGAGCACTTGCACCACGGCTTGCGCCATGTTGGCCGTCGCGGAAGTATCCGGCGGGAAATATTCATTGAGCAGCAGAATGCGCATTCGTCTCGAATCTCGATCTGGCTGCGTTGCCGGCTAATCCCTCAGCGATTCAGGCAATTCCGGCGGCCGATCGATCAGATAATCGCCCAACACCAATGCGTCCATTTGCGTTCGCAGGAAGCAATCGATCGCTTCCTGCGGGCTGCAGACGATCGGCTCGCTTTCGTTGAAAGACGTATTCAGCAGAACGGGAACGCCGGTCTGGCGGCCGAATTCCCGGAGCAGCGCCCAGAAGCGCGGATTGGCGTCGCGACTCACGGTTTGCAGGCGTCCCGTGCCGTCCACGTGCGTGGGAGCGGGGATCTCGTTTCGCTTTTCCGGCTTCACCGGGAAGGCCATCTGCATGAAGGGGGAAAGGCCGGGCGCGTCGAAATATTCGGAAACCGCTTCCTCAAGTATCGAAGGAGCGAACGGGCGGAACGGTTCGCGGTGTTTGATACGGCGATTCAGGATGTCTTTCATATCGGCGCGCCGAGGATCGGCCAGAATGCTGCGATTGCCCAGCGCGCGCGGTCCCCATTCCATCCGCCCCTGGAACCACCCGACGATGCCGCCCGCGGCGAGCTGCGTGGCCGTTTCCTCCACCAAACCTTGCTGATCGAACTGGCGAATCCGGAATCCCTTTTCCGGCAAACCCGTCTGCCGGATCGCCTCGCGCAGGTGAGCTTCGAGATAGCCGGGACCCCAGTAGGCGTGATCCATCATGAATTGCCGCCGCCGGCCGAGGATCTGGTGATACAGGTGAAATGCCGCGCCGATCGCCAGGCCCGCGTCGCCCGCCGCGGGCTGCACCCAGACGCGCTCGAATGGCGTTTGGCGGAAAATCTTTCCGTTGGCAACGCAGTTGAAGGCCACGCCGCCCGCCAAACAGAGGTTTTTCATCCCCGTGCGCCGATGCAACTCGTTCAGCATCGCGAAAAGGACTTCTTCCAGAACGGCCTGCTGCGACGCGGCGATGTTCTGATGGCGGTCCTCGATGCTTTCTTCCGCCTTGCGCGCCGGACCCAGCAACTGTTCAAGCGCGTCGGAGTAGAGCCGGCCGATGACGGGAGATTTGTCGCTGCTGTTCCAGGTCAACTCGGCCCCATCGATATGGTGACGGAAAAACTCCAGTCCCAGCCGGAAATTGACGCCGGGCGCCGGCCGAACGATCCGCCGGAATTGATCGAGAAACGACGGCTGCCCGTAGGAACCCAATCCCATCACCTTGTATTCGTCGCCGAATTTCCAGAAGCCGAGGTATTGCGTGATGGCGGTGTAGTAGATGCCCAGCGAGTCGGGAAACGCGACGTCGCCCTTCACCGTCATGCCCGCTCCCTGCCCGACGCCCCACATGGCGCTGGCGAAATCGCCGAGTCCGTCCACCGAAAGCAGCGCCGCCTGATCGAATGGCGAAACGAAGAAGGCGCTCGCCAAATGTGCCTGATGATGCTCGATCCGGTGAAATTGCGCGCGAACGCGCTCCGGCGCGACGCCCAACGATTCGGCGAGCTGATAATGGACGCCGGCGAACCGCGCCATCACCTTCGCGCGGTCGGCGGCAAAACGCGGCAGGCGCATGGCGAATTTCAGTTTCTTCCAGAGCCGCGCCCAGGGATTGCGGGGCACGACGATGTATTCGATGTTCTGGATTTCCAGGCCCGCCTCGGCCAGACAGTGGCGGATCGCTTGAGCGGGGAAACCGGCGGCGTACTTCACGCGGTTGAATCGCTCTTCCTCCACCGCAGCCACCAGTTGGCCGTTCTGCACGATCGCGGCCGATGCGTTCGGATGATATGCGTTGATGCCCAGGATATTCATCGGACTTCCTTGGCGCCGGTCGCGACGCCGGCGCCCGCAATGGCGGCCTCGCCCGGGGCCGGCGGATCCAGATAGCGTCGCGCCCAGCGATTCAGCACGTACAGACTCCACGGGCGCGACCAGTTGGTGCGCCGCCCAAGGAAATCCCGCCAGACTTGAAGTAACGCGGCTCGATCGAAAAAGGGCTCCAGTGAAACGGCCGGTTCCACAAGCCCCCTTTCGACTTCCGCCCGAAGCGGGCCTCGCAACCAGCGTTCCCACGGCAGCGTGAACGTCCGTTTGGACGCCGCGGCGATTTCCCGCGGCAGCAGATCTCCCATCGCGGCCGCGAGCAGCGGTTTTCGCGTTCCCCGCCGGGCCTTCCACCCGGCGGGAAGCGCGACCACGTATTCCACCAGTTCGCGGTCGAGCAAGGGAACGCGCACCTCGAGCGAATGCGCCATGCTCATCGCATCGGTGTCGCGCAACAGCGTGTTCACCATGTAGCCGCGAATTTCCATCTGGGAAACTTGTGAAAATCCGTCCGCATCCGCCGCCGCCCGCGCCGTTTCTTCGCGCCACGAGCTTCCGGCGAATCCGGCACCGCCCGGCATCAGTTTTTTCGCCTCTTCGGGCGGAAACAGCAGGCGGGTGAAAAAATATGGGTGAGGGAACCAGCTGGGATCGCGCAGCAGGCTGGCGAGTTTCCGGCCCCGGTCATGCCGCCCCAGCGCCGAGGCCGAGCTTTCAAGCAGCCGTCCCGCGGGACGCCTGGCTGCTTCCGGCAGGCGGCTGGCGACGCGCGCGGCCAGAGGTCCGCTGACGAAGGTTTCATATCCGCCGAACAATTCATCGCCGCCCAGCCCGGAAAGCGCGACTTTCAAACCGGCTTGCCTGGCGGCACGGGAAACAAAATAGGTGTTGATTCCGTCCATGCTCGGCAGGTCGAGCGAAAAAAGCGCCTGCTCGTGCGCGGCGAGCGCTTCTTCTCCGGTGAGAAGCGATTCCTCGTGCCGGGTGCCGCAACGCTGCGCGGTTTCCCCGGCCAGGCTTCCTTCGCTGTATCCTTCTTCCTCGAAAACCAGAGTGAACGTGCGCACCTCACCCGATTCCCGGCTCGCCAGCGCCGCAAGCGCCGTGGAATCCATGCCGCTGCTCAGGAACACGCCGAGCGGAACATCGGCGACGAGGTGCGACCGGACGGCCGCTTCGATTCTGCCGCGCGTCTCGCGAGCCGCTTCTTCCGCGCTGCAGGGCGGATTCTCACGGCGCGCGCGGGCCGCATCGGCCAGCGTCCAATACGGCTGAGGGTCCGCCGCTTGAATGGCCTGATCCATCCTCAATTCGAGCTGATGGCCCGGCGGTAAGGAATGTACCCCTTCGATCAGCGTGGACGGCTCGCCCAAGGAGCCGAACAGCAGGTAGCATCCCAGGCCTTCCGGCGACACTTTGGCTTCGATTCCGCCACCCGCGAGCAATGCTCGCACTTCGGACGCAAAAAATAGCCGGCCGCCGGAGAGCGCGTAGTAGAGCGGTTTTATGCCCAGACGGTCGCGGGCCAGCAGCAGGTGCACGGGGCGTTGCCACTCCATATCGGCGAATTCCGCCACGGCAAAAGCAAACATGCCGTCCAGATGCCGGGCGCAGTCGTTGCGCCAGGTTTCATAGGCGTGGACGATCGTTTCGGTATCGGACTGCGTGTGAAATGTGTGCCCCAGGCTTTCGAGTTCCCGGCGCAATTCGCGGAAATTCGAAATTTCTCCGTTGAAGACCACCACGACGCGGCCGTCTTCGTTCGCGATAGGCTGATGGCCTCCCGGCAGATCAATGATGCTCAGCCGGCGCGAACCGAGCGCCACGCGCGGGGCGAGCAGAACACCGGAATCGTCCGGCCCGCGATGTCGCATGGCCGCGACCATGCGACCGAGCACCGGCTCGGCCGCGCCGGTTCGTTCGCCTGCGATGCCACAGATTCCGCACATGCTCTGGTTCAGTCTCTCTCTGGCGAGCTGAAGCGAAGGCACTCCTTTCGCTGCTTTTTTCGCTCAGACTACGCCATCCTCCCGGCCCGGCGGTTCCCTTGATGGGAAGGCTCGGGAAGTTCTTGCGGATATGTTTTTTACCGTCGAAGGGCCCTGTCGCCCCTGACGGCGGGGAAGCCAGTCGCCACAGCTACGCTGAGCATACATGCGGGAAGTTCTGCTTGTAAATTACCTGGGATAGGCGGGTGCTCAGCCTCTCAAGTCGTTACTCGTCAGGAAGATGTAACTCTGGAGTGAACAGAACTACAAGGACCAAAGTTCCAAAGCCCAAGTCTTAGTACCCGCGCAACCGCGACACCCTCTCAGCAATCTGTTTCCCGCGCCGCGTCCGCTTCCCGCGCCCCCGATGATCCCGCTCGTCCGATCTCTGCGTAGATGGTCTCCAGCGCGGCCACTGTTTTCTCCAGCGATAGTTCCTCTGCCACCGCGCGGCATCCGCGCCGCAGCCGCTCGCAAAGCGCCTGATCCTGCGTCAGCCTCCGGATCGCTTCTGCAATCGCATACTTTTCCCGTGGAACGACGATTCCAGCCTTTTCGTTCACCAGCGAATGAATGCCGCACCGATCGGAGACAATCACGGGCACGCCGCTCGCAACCGCTTCCGCCACGGCGTTGGCGAAATTTTCGTATGATGATGGCAGCGCGAAAACGTCGGCGTCGGCTAGCGCCGCTTTTTTCTCATCTCCGTAAATTCCGCCGGCAAAGCGGACTCGATCCGAAACGCCACAGCGTTCGGCAACCTCGCGCAGGTGCGCCACGTAACCGGGCTCTCCCTCGGGTCCGGCAATCACCAGCACCCCCCGGTCCGGCAAGGCTTCCCGAAAAGCCTCGGTCAGCAAATCGGCTCCTTTACGGGGAATCAAGCGGCTCAAAAACAGAACGAGAGGTTCTCCTTCCGGGACCTGCCATCGCCTGCGAAATTCGCCGCGCGGCGGCAGCGTCCGGTATTCGGCAAGATCAATCGGGTTGTAGCGCAGGCGAATGCGATCGGTGGGAACGTTTCCCTCGATCAGGTCGTCCCGCTCGAGTTCGGACGTAACCACCAACCTGCGGGCGCGCGCGATCATCCGGTTTCCAAAAACCCGGCTCCAGACGGCTTTTAGAAAAAAACTGCGGTCGATTGGGCGATACATCCCCATCGGCTCGACCAGATACGGCACTTGGCGTTGCCGCGCAAACCACGCCACCGTCGGCCCCATCAGATCGTAGAGGCCGTAGATGTGCACCAGGTCGTAGCCGCTCAGGCAGTCACGGCAGAATCGGGGCAGGCGTGGATTGAGCGTGAGCGCGCGGAAGCTCATCGCCGTCGGCACATAGATGGTTTCCAGATTCGGCTCCGCCGTTCGCCAACCCCACGTGCCGTTTTCCCCCAGATCTTCCCTCCGCCCGAGCCCCAGATTCGCGGTCAGAACCGTGACTTCGTGCCCGCGCGCGGCCAGGCCGCGCGCCAGCGCGCGCACCTTCACTGCGGGACCTCCCCGTTCGAGAAACGGGAAATAGGACTGCGTGACAGCGAGTATCTTCATGCGCAACCCGTGCCGCTACTGCTTTCGATCGGCCCAGCCTTCCAGAATGCCGATTAGATTTTCGCGGAACGCTTCAAACCGGTATCGTTCGGCAACCGTTTGCTTGCCCGCTTCTCCCATCCGCCGGCGGAGCCGCTCATCGGCAAGCAGCGTGGCGAGCCGCTCTTTCAGACCCTCCACGTCTCCGTACGAAACCAGAAATCCGGTTTCCCCCTCCGCCACCACTTCCTTCGCTCCGCCCCGGTCGGCCGCGACCACCGGTTTGCCGGCGGCCATCGCCTCCAGATACACGATGCCAAAACCCTCCTGCCGGCTGGGCATCACGAAAATATCCGCGGCCTCGTAATAGCTGCGGATGGATTCGTGGCGGCTTCCGGTGAAAATCACGTGTTCCGCCACGCCACACGTTGCGGCCAGTTTTTCAAGCGCCGGACGGCCGTCGCCATCGCCAACGACGACGTAATACACGTTGGGAAACGCTTCGAGCAACGACGGCAACGCGCGAATCACCGTGTCCACACCTTTGCCGGGCTCAGAGGCCAGAATCCGTCCCACGGTGAGCAAGACGTTGCTTCCTGCCGGCACGGGCAGTTCGGCGGATTCGGCATCCCCGCAAAAATAAGCCGGGTCCAGCGCCGGTGCTTGCACGGCGATCCTGACTCGATTGACGCCCTGAACGCGCTTGACGGCTTCCGCCGTATCCCGGCTGACGGCCCAAATTCCGTCGGCCTGTCGCAGCGCCATCCGCCGCAGCGGCGGCAGCGGTTCCCAAACCTCCATCCCGTGCGCGGCGATCCAGAGTTGCAGCCGTCCCTCCAGCATTTTCGCCCAGAGTGCCGGCGGACCCAGATTCGGATGGCCCGCAAAAAGGAATTCGGTTTGGCCAGCGCGGGAGGTCAAATAAGCCAGCAGCGCGCTTCTGCTTCGAGCGAGGCCGCGGTAGGAATATTCCCGATCGCCCACGCTGAACGCGCGCATACCCTCCGGATCATTCCATCCCACGAGTTCGCATCGCCGACCGCGTCTTTGCGCCCATTCCTGAAGCGTCGCGCCCACGTGTCGGCAAACCTGCTGAATGCCGCCGATGCCGCTGGCTGCGGGAAATAGGCCGAGAATCAGATCGCGCGCCATGTCAAAAATCCGCGGCGAATTGCGCGCTCGCCCCAACGCCACCGATCCCGAAGGTGCTCAGCCGCGCAAGCCGGCTGAAGGCGCCTACGGATGGCTTCGAGGATGCCGAAGATCGCAGCCGTTTTTCCGCATGTAGTCCCATGTTTTTCAGGTGCCTGTTTCTGCCCGGCTGGTGGGCGGCAGCCGGTCGAAAATCCGCTTCATCTGCGCGGCGTTGGCGTCCCAAGTGAATTTGCGGGCTGTTTGGACGCCGCGCTCCGCCATGCTTTTGCGCAACGACGCGTCGTTCAGCAACAGCTGGAGCATGCGGGCCAATTCTTCGGCGTCGGCGGGATCCTCCAAAATCAGTCCGTCCTCTCCGTACGTGACAACTTCGCTCACGCCCGCCTTGCTGCTCACGATCACCGGCAAACCGGAGCCCATCGCCTCGAGCGGCGGCAACGAAAAGGCGTCTTCGAGAGATGGCGCGGCCAGCACATCCGCGGCGGAATAATAGAATTCCACGTCCTTGCGTATCGGCAGAAAATGCACGCGGCCCTGGAGGTGTGCGAATTGGCTTTCGTACGGAGCTCGGTCGTCCACGCCGCAAATCAATAGGCGAATATCCGGCCGATTCAAAATACCGATCGCGCGCAGCAGGCAGTCGAGCCCCTTCTTCTTCCAGTCGTTTCCCACCAGAAGAATGGCAAAGGCCTCCGGCGGCACTCCCAGTTGTTGCCGCGCCGCGCTCCGCAAGGCATTTCGCCGCTCGGGGTCGAATCGCCGCGCGTCGATGCCGTAGTAGACCACGGTTACCGGATCTTTCCCGCCGCGCATTCGCTCGATGTCCCGCGCCGTCTTCCGGGAAATCGCCGCCAGGAACACGTCATTCCCCCGATAAATCCGATGTTCCAGGGCGACGATCAGGCGATAGTAGAGCTGCCGATGAATCAGTCGGGGCCAGAAACGCAGCGGCTTTTGCGATAGCCTCCATTCCGGCCCCACCGACCGGAAGAATTCGTCGAACACGATGTGAACCAGAATCACGTCGGCGTCCAGGCAATTGACCCCGGGAGAAAAGACGAAATCGAATGGGCGGCCGGTGCGCCGGCGCTCCCACCATCGCCACGCCGGATTGGCGGCGAACCAGAACAGGTACCTGACCAGATGCGGCCCCGGGATTTCCGGCACTCGATGCCATTCGACGCCGGTGAGGTCGGTGTCTTCGACGCGCGAACTGAATAAATGGATCTCGAAATCGCGTTTCAGGCGCTCGATCTGCTCGGCCAGGCAGCGCTCCGTGCCGTGTCGCTTGTCAACGAAGGGAGAAACAATCGCGATTCGAAGTTTCGTCACTTAGCGTTTTGCTCCGCGGCCCATCGCCGTTTCCACCCAAAGGCCCGCCCTGCCCGACTCCGGGGCTCCGGTCTCAAGAACCCGTCATCAACCGGCCTGCCCGACGCTTGCCGGTTGTGCCGGACGCTCATAGGCGCGGACTGAGGCTTGCCTTGGCCGTTCAGCCATCGCGGCCAACTTGGGAAGTCCCAAAAGGACGCCGATCAGCGCCCACAAGTATGCGTTGACGATGTAGTTCTGATATGTTTGCCATCCCGCCCAGGTGAAAGGCAAGAGCACCCAGAATGCCAGCCAGAGAATGGCCAGTGCCAGCGGATAGAGCGGTGTGGACGCAAGTTGTCTTGTCACCCTCCAGCCTGTCGCAACAACCGCAATGGCCATGAGCAGCCAAAGGACCGGCCCCGCGATCCCCCATTCCGTCATCATGTCGCCGAATCCGTTTTCGACGGACGGCACCTCGGGAGGCGAAGCTTTGAGAAGCCGGATGACGTACTGAACGCCCAGCGAGGCCGTGCCCGTTCCATAGCCCCATTGCCAGCCCGCGTACTCGAAAACTCGCTCGAATTCATCGAGGGGATAGCTGCCGGTTCGAAGCGCGAGTTCGGAACTCGATGTATCCGGAGAAAGGGTTTCGTAGTAATAAGTCCCCCAAGCATCGGTTGTATGAGGATAGAGGTAAATCACGAGGAGCAGGCTGGCGCCAAGCGCCAGCACGCTTCGCCGCAGGATTTTTCCCAGGCGGGCGCTGACCCACGGCTGGTTTCTCGATCCCCACAGCAAGCCCACGCCGATTCCCACGAGCGTCAGTATGGCGAACACCACCGCGCCCTTCGACCCCGAAACGAAAATCGCTACGGCCAGAACTCCCAGCGCCAGGATGGGAATCCTCGATTTGCGCCGCCGGAACAATTGAAACGCCACCACACCCAGTGCTAGGGTGAACATCAGCTCCAGGTAATTCGCGTAGCGGCCCGCGCTGACAAAGACCGAAGGAGGGGCTTTCAGCGCGACGCTCATTCCCGGCGCGAACCGATAAATGTTGCTCTGCACGACGAACTGCGACGCCAGTTCGGAAGGATTCAGAAAGTTCTTCCATCCCAGCGACTGAACGATACCCACCAACGCGACGATCATGGACACCTTGAGGCTGAAAACTAGAAAGCGCTCGAGATCGTCCACGCTCCGCAGCAGCGCGTAGCCCAGAAAGACGAGCGGCACGTAGTAAAAATCCAATTTCAGACCCAAAAGCCCGTAAAAGATGCTGCTCGATCGCGGATTGAAAACCTGAGCGATGGCCAGGAAGATCAGCGCCACCATCGGTCCCCAAAACCGGGGACGAAACATTTTCTCCCGTCCCTTCATCACCCCGAAGAAAAACGCCGCGTAAACCACCGCCAGCAGCAGGTCCTTCACGAAAAAAACCTTCATGCTGCCGCCGGAATATTTGCGAATCAGGTCTTCGAACGTCAGCCAGAACAGGAAAAGCAGAATCCCCATCCGCCAGCGCACCAGCACCGCCAGCGCGACCACGATCGCCACCAGTTCGGCGATATGGAGCCCAAGCCCGCGGATCCCGCCGCCCAGCACCCACTGCGCCACTTCGTACGCCAGCAGGAGCGCGCCGAGGAGCACAAGCAACCCGACGGCTTTCGGATTTTCCTGTAAACGGCGAGATCGCAGATTCATGAATCCCGGTTCCTGGATTTCGAAAAACTTCCCGAAAAGTACGCGCGCTTCATCGGTCAGCAGGTCCGGCTTGATTCCCGTCCGAATGGCCCGTCGGCTTTTCCTGCTTGGGTGCTACGCGGGCTGACCCCAAATCCACGTCGCGCGGTTCGTCACGATGGAAAACCCTAGTGTAACCCGAAGGGCCGAATCCCCAGCGAACCCGCCCTTTCCGCAGCTCAAATCGGTTAACGGTACTCGGTTCGAAGGAGGCGAACCGGCCAGGTTAGCGCGTGCGTGTGTCCGCCGGCGCCGTCGTGGCCGCCAACAGGAGAACGTAGTGATTCGTGGTTCCCGCTCTCGCCCAGCCTTTGGGGACTTCGGCGGTCGGAACGTGCGTGGCAACCACCGCCTTGGCGCCGGAGCTCTCGAACGCCTTGAAAATCCTGGATTTTTGGTCGGTGTTTGCGGCCCAGAAGCCGCGGACATCGAGTTTCGGAACGTTGCACACGATTTGCACGCCCGAAAGTAGCGCCCAAGCGTCGTCGGCAACCGGATTGCCCAGGTAGCACACCTTGTCTCCGGGCGCGACCCCTACCCGTTTCAGTTCGACGGCCGTTTGCCAGACAGGGAACGGTTTTCCCGGAGCCACCTGAGTTGTCGCGTGTCCAACCGCCAGCCCGATCTGCAATCCGAGCAGGATAATGACGGCCCACGCGACGCTGCGGCCGACGTTTTTCCCCGTCGCCCACGCTGGTAATCGAAGCGACATGCACGTTGCCGCCCACAGCAGAATCACGAATCCGCTCAGAAATCTCGCTTCAACATGGACCAGCGCGTACATCGCCAAACCGGCAACCGCCGGAGCCCAAAGGACAATTTCTTCTAGGATCCTTCGGCCGAAGGCGGGAAAACTGCTCTCCACCAGCACCAACACGAGAATCCCGGCGAGAAGAGGACTGAGCGGTACGACCAACTCCTCGAAATAAGAGTCGAGGCTGATATGAATGACGTTGATCTGCCTTTTCAGGATGACATGCGGGCGCACGCCGTCGTACCAGTAGCCGTGATGCAGCCAGATGGGCAGAGTGCCACCATTCGGCATGGCGTACTCGTAGATCGGAGGCGCATCCATCAGCTGCCGAATCGGGTGTATCGGCGTGCCGTTGCTTGGCGCGCCGCCGCGCCAGTAGCCGTAGGGCTGAACGTAATCCACGGCGATCGCGTAGGCGATCGCGCCAGACGAGCCGAAGCTCGGGCGCCCCTGCTTCCTCGAAAGAGCCAGCACGAACGGCCCGGAAACCAGAAGAAAAACGAGAAGTGAAGCCAGCAGCCGCGGCGCCATGCGCCGGTTTCGAACCGCGAGCGCGACCGCGCCAAAGAAGACGAACGACAAGGGAAACATCGCGGTCTTCGCCAGGTAGCCAAGACCGAGCACAATTCCCAGCGCGACATAATCCAGCCACCGCTCCGATCCCTCCGCGATACGCAGACCGATCGTTGCCGCAAGCAGGAGCACAATGAATACGAAAATGTCCGGCGGATTCACGCTCGGCGGCGTCAGATAGCAGGTGACCCAGAAAAAGAGCACGTATCCGAGCGCTTTGAAAGAGCCCGGGGACAATGCGCTTTCGCTGCCAGCCGCCTTGCGCCTCTCGAGCGCTTTCAAGACGGTGCGCGACAGCCACTCGAAGCTGACCAGCGCCAGGATCAGCGATAGCAGATCAAACCAGCGCACGGCGGCGATTTCGTGGTATGCGGACGGCCGGAAAACCCTGAGCCAGAAACTGAAAAGGACGGGATACCCCGGACTCCAATACCGGTTGATCGCCGCCTGCCAGTTCCCGTGCATGACGGCCGTCGCGATGTTGACGTAGGACACGCCGTCGGAATCGAGCCGGTGGCTGGCGGCAATTGCCAGCACCGCCCAACTGGCGATCATGAGCGCGAGGAAGGCGCATCGCAGCTTCCGCCACGCTCCAGCCTCCTCTTTCCAGGAGAGATTGGAGTGCAGGTTTTTCAAATCCGAGTTCTCAGGGGATGCAAGCTATCCCGCCGCCCGTGCCGATTTCGCGGATCCGGCCCGCAGGGGCTTTTCTATTCTTTAGGGGAGTCAAAGTCAAGCGAACGGCCCACCCGCGGAAGTTGCCGTTTGGCGGAAGCTAGGACAGAGCGGGCGCCGGGCCCGCGCTGGCGCGAAACACGGGACGCCAACGGATCAAGGGTCAAAGAGGGCCGCGCTAAACGACAGGGGCACCGCGAGTTAGGAGGGACATAGCTTTCTGTCTCACGGCAGCGGTCCTAGCCTCCGTCAGCTGCGCAATACCCCACGCAATTACGACCGTGACAACGACTATGGCAAGGCCGCAGAGAATGTGCAGCCAGTCCGGAGTCCACACGTCATTGCGGACGATCCGGGCACGAAAGAGAAACAACAAAGGGAAATGCGTCGCGTAAAGCGTGTAGGAGAACCCCGCAAAGAACCGCGCCGCCCTCGCGTAACCCTGCGGCACGGGACGGTCCGCCCCGTGCACCAGCGTGTACATCCAAACGGCGAACCCGAGTGCGACGACCGAGTCCATGAGAAACGCGGAGCTGAGGACATGGTCGACGCTGGCTGCGAGTGCCGCCGCGAAGGGAACGGCCGCCCAAGCGCCAGCGTAGGGGACCCGCAGCGGGGTCCGCCTTCGCCGGAACGAGTACGCAATCGCCCCTCCAAGCAACCATAGGAGGAAATACAGCGCGATCGTTTCTCCGACAAACAAGACAACGGAGACGGCCAGCAGCAGATAGAATGTGGACATGGCGGGACGCCGCCGCTTGAGCCAGGCGCAAAGGGCGAGCGGGAAAAGCAGGTAATACCAGAACTCGTAGCTCAAGCTCCAGAGCGGGTCATTTGAGCCGAACGGGCGCACTAGAATTCCCTGCAAGTAGAACAAATTCCCAAAGAAATTTCGCGCCGTGTCGAGGCTCCCCGGTGGGACAGCAAAAAAGTAGGCGAGCGGCCGGCGGTAAAACTCGGCGCTTGCTGCTATTGCCATCCCGAGTCTGTCCACAACCAGCGTAAGGACGAGCGCCGGAGCGAGCACCAAGCTCAAGCGAACAACCCGATTCACCAGGTAAGCCCGCCACGACCACCGCAAGCCCTCGAACGCGTCGGCAACGCTCGACACAATGAAAAACCCGCTCAGCACGAAGAAGACGATCACTGCCTGGTGGCCCAAGCTAGTCAAAGCATATAGCGCTGAAGTCGCAACGCCCCCTCGCGGCAATTCGTGGTATGGGAGGAAGAGCAGCCCCCGGACGTGTCCCACCAGCACAGCCAGAGCGGCGGCGCCACGGACCATGTCAAGATGCACCGACGCCCGCGTCGTGAGCCGCGTCCGCTTTGTGCCTTGGAGCATCCGCAGTTTTCCGCGCTCTCCGCCCCGGCTTGTCTGCGAGCCTCCGCCCTCAGCGCCCTTGAAAGCCGGCGGCACCGTCTGTCAGCCCCCACGCCCTTACGCCCCGGGCCCAGAGGCTGCCGACACGATTGCCCGGCCGAGATTGTACCGAAACTGTTCCTCCCCACGCCCGCCGTTTTCGCGCCCCTCCCCGCGGCGCTTCCTCCCGCCGCCCGTGGACTCGGGCTGGCGCTCTGCCGCTACGGGGACGACAGAGGGGACCGGCTCGTCCTGCCCAGGGCTTCAGGCGGGGATGTGGAACGACCTGCCGGCGGGGTAGTGTCCAGAGTTTTTCGCACTTTTGTTGAGCGGTGAGGATTGGTTGGTTGGTGCTTTCTCTGACCGCCTCCATGGGGGCGGTCAGAGAAAAAATCGCGGCGCCGGTGCGCGGCCAGCCGTT
>JAKAOH010000064.1 GCA_021812285.1 Acidobacteriota bacterium
CAGATAATGGTAAAGGGAATAGGGAAGCGCGGTGCCCACCACCACGCCCCCCAGGATGGCGATGAAATGGCGTCGTTCCATGCCGCTTTAGATGCCCTGGCGCCCGGCCCGGATACACCCGCGCCGCCGGCCGCCCGCGTGCCCGCTGCGTTGAACTTTCTTCCCCTTCGGTTCGAGACGCGGTAGAATCCGCCACGCAATGCACTCCAATTCCCTTTTCCGGGAGATCAGCATGAGAAAAGTTTTGTGTCTCGCCGCCGCGCTGGCGCTCGTCGCGCTGGGCCGTCCGGCGACAGCAGCCGCGCAAGAGCGGCCGCATCCAGGCGAACCGCCCGCCTTCAAGGCCGGCGCGCCCGGCAAAATGCCGAAGGAAACCACCGTCACCACCGAGCACAGCATCACGATCAACGGGAAGACGATTCCCTACAAAGCGACGGCGGGCTCGATTCTCATCAAGAACGACGAGGGCCAGCCCACCGCGTTGATTTATTACTGGGCGTATACGCGCAGCGACGTCACGAATCTCGCCGAGCGTCCGGTTTCGTTCCTCTACAACGGCGGACCGGGGTCGAGCTCGATCTGGCTGCACATGGGCGCATACGGACCGCGCCGCGTGGTTGTCGCCAATGCCGCGCCCACGGGCGCCGCGCCTTATCAGATCGTCGACAATCAATACACGCTGCTCCCCGCGACCGACGAGGTGTTCATCGATCCGGTCGGCACGGGATTCAGCCACGCGGTGGGCAAGGCGAAGGACCGGGATTTCTGGGGCGTGGACGAAGACGTGAAGTCGCTCGCCCAGTTCATCACCACCTACATTACGCGCAACGACCGCTGGAATTCGCCGAAATATCTGATCGGCGAAAGCTACGGAACGTTCCGCTCGGTCGCGCTCGGGAATTATCTCCAGTCGCGCGACAGCATGTATCTGAACGGCATCGTGCTGATGTCTTCGGTGCTCGATCTCGGCACGATTTCGTTCCATCCGGGCAGCGACCTTCCCTACATTCTTTATCTGCCCAGCTACGCCGCCACGGCCTGGTATCACAAGGTGCTGAATCCGCGTCCGGCGAATCTGCCCGCGTTCATTCAGCAGGTCACGCACTACGCGGAAACCACCTACGCCGAAGCGCTGATGCAGGGTTCGACGATCGGCCAGACCGAAAAGGAAGCCGTCGCGAAGCAGCTTTCGCAGTACACCGGCCTCAGCGTGGACTATCTGATGAACGCCGATCTCCGCGTCAACCTGCCGCAGTTCATGGCGGAATTGCAGCGAAGCCGCGGCCTGATCACCGGGCGCCTGGACGCTCGATTTTCCGGCGACACGTACGATCCGCTTACGGAATACGGCGAATACGATCCGCAGAGCACGGCGCTTTCCGGCGCGTATACCGCCGCGTTCCACACCTACATGACCCAGGAACTGAAATTCAATCCGAACCGTCCCTACATGGTCGCCGCCGATGGCGCCGGCCGTTTCTGGGATTGGAAGCACATGACGCGCGGTGGAGGGTTTGGCTTCCCCGGCTCACCGAATGTCGAGCCGGATTTGAAGGAAGCCCTGATCACGAATCCTCACCTCTACGTTCAGGTGGAAAACGGCTATTTCGATCTCGCCACGCCGTTCTTCGAGACCCAATACACGATGGACCATCTGGACCTGCCGGCGAATCTGCAAAGCCACATCGGGCTGAAATATTACGACTCTGGCCACATGATGTACGTCCGCGTTCCCAGCCTGGTGAAACTGAGCGCCAATGTGCAGGCGTTCATCATGGAGCACGAAACCGGGCAGATGTAACGCGGCAGGCGAGTCTGTCGGAATGGCAGGGGGCACGCCGCGGCGTGCCCCTACCGCTTCACCACGTGAAGTGTGACCGTAACGCGAAGCACGTGGCCGCTCACGGGATCCGTGGCAATTGTAGACGTGTCCGTTTGCCCGTCGCGCAGGACGAGCGCGTTCGAAACGCGGAATTGGCGCACGATGGGCTGTCCGCTCGCGAGGGACACACCCGCCCCTTTCCCTTGATGCGATAGATCGACCGAAGTTCGCACGACAGTGAGTTCGAGTTTGAAAGTCCCCTGGGGAAGCGTGTTGGCAGCGCAGTCAATGTTGGTCCCTACGTCCTGGTATTGGAACTGTGCGCTAAGACCGGAAGACCCTCCTACCGCAACCGCAATCGGCACCCGGACGCCCATCCTCAGATGCACCCAGTCGGGTTGGTGGTCGCTGACGGCGTTCACGGCGAGCGTGTAGGGCAAGCGGCTGACTTCCTTCGTGCCGGCGTATTCGCTCAGCACGATTTCCACTTTCAGTGGAATGATGTTGTCGGTTGTCGCGGCAGGTTTCGGTTGTGCCGGAGCCGCGCCGGCAAACAGCAGCAGGGCAATTGGCGCCAGCCAGGCTTTTTGGATCATCCTCATGGTGTCGTCTCCTCATTCCTGTCCGTTCGTGGGGAATGCGTGCTTCCCGCGTCAGGGGATGGATCGTGCGAAGCGTCGGAAATCCGGTTGATCTCTAGGGGCGGAATCGAAATCGGTTCGATCTGGAGCGGAGCGATCTTCAGCGGCTTGTCCAAATCCCGGCTGGGCGGAAAAAGCGACTCTGGTTTCACTTTGCCGCTCTGGAGCAGCGCGTAAAGCTGAAACACCGCCGTTCGCTCGCCGGGCGCGACTTTGACCCTTTCGAAAAACGGGCGATTCGGCGCGACCGCTCCGCGCCGGGCAATCCGTCCGCGAACGCTCGTCGCGGCGGCGAAGGATGGTTCGGCACGCGCGGAGAGCGCACGCGGCGCGAGTTTTTCAACTTTACTCGGAGGCTCAATCGGGACCGTCGCCGCAACGGAGGGTGGCGCCGCACGACCCGGCGAAATCACCGGACCCGCGAGCTGCGCGCGAAGCAGCCACGCCGCTGCGGCCACAATCAGGACGGCGGCCGCAACGGCCAACGTACGGGCGGAAACGTACGCCGGGGAATGTCTGGCATCGGCAGGTAGAGGCACGTTGCGACGTGTCCCCACAAAGGCCAAAAATTTGGCAGAAGGTTCGGCTTCCGAGGATTCAGCCAGTGAGCGATCGATCGCGATCATCGCCCGTTTCAGCCGCTCGATCCGCGCCGCGCAGGCCGCGCAACGCGACAAGTGCTCGTCGAGAACACGCTGCCGCTCGGCATCCAGCGGCCCGGCCGCCGCGTCGCTCAGCGCGCTTTTGTATCGTCGGCAATCCATTCGAGCCTCTCCGCCAGGCGTTTTCTGGCTAAAAACAGCCGCGATTTCACCGTTCCTTCCGGCACGCCAGCCAGCCGTGAAATTTCCTGTGTGTCGTATCCCTCGATTCCGGCCAGAATCAGCACCATTCGCAGCTTTCGCGGCAGCCGTTCGATTTCCTCCACCAGCGCCAGGCGAAATTCGCGCGATTCCTTTGGCGTCGCCGCGAGCGCCGACCGGCGTCCTGCTTCCCATTCGCGCCGCTCGCGCCGCCGCCCGGCGCGCAGATGGTCCATCGCCAGACGCCACGCCACGCGCACCAGCCAGGCTTCGAATCGTGCGCGGGCGCGCAAGCGCGGAAAATGGCGATACGCCCGGAGCAGCGCTTCCTGGGCGATCTCCTCGGCGTCGCCGCGTTCGCGCACCACGCTCCACGCCACGCGAAACGCCAGTCGCGTCGCCGCCGGGGCGAGTTCCCGAAACTCGCGTTCCGCGTCGCTTTCGGCGTTCACCATTGCGTTCGGACGGGCGGCCCATTCGGCTTGCATCGCATGCTCACCAGGCAAGACGCCATGCTAGCCCCAAACGTTCACCGGCAGGGAAGGGAAATACGCAAGAGCGAGCTTCGCACCACAATCGCGCAACGCCGCGCCCGGGTCCGTTCCATGAGCCGCTTTTTCGTTATCCGATCGGGGGGCGGCGCTTGTGCCAATCGGTACGCGCTTGAAGCAGATTCGCCGCGTCGAGCACGCGCTGATCGTCGAGCGCGCGCCCCATGAATTGGATCCCCATCGGAAGATTCTGTTTGCTCCAGCCGCAGGGGATGGTGACTGCCGGCAGTCCGCACAGGCTGGAAATGGCGTCCGGTTGCGCCTGATCCATTCGGCGAGGCGCTTCGTGCGTGCGTGGCGGGCGCGGCTCCTGCGACGGAGGTCGCCCGATCGGCTGCGCGGTCGAATCCTCGCCCGGAGCGGCGATCGCGTCGAATTCATCGAACAGCTTGTCGATGCTTCGGGCCAAAAACGTGCGCGCGCGCTCGATGTGCAGGTAATCGTGGGCCGAAAAGACGCGGCTGGCGTAGCCATTGATCTGTCCGAGCGGATCGGCGAGCAGCGCGCACCGGCCGGAAAGCACGAGTTCTGAAAACGCGGATGCCGCTTCGATCAAAATAACCAGTTCCGCCGCGGCTTCGAACGGGCCCTCCGGAATTTTTGCGTCGGAAATCGTCGCCCCGTTTTTCTCCATCACACGGAGCGCTTCGTCTACCGCCGTATGCAACTGCGGGTCCGCGTGCGGGAAAACGTTGGTCAATCTTCCGATGCGCAGCGGGCGTCCCGGCCGCGTGGCGCGGCGGTACGGAAACGAGGCGAGGCGCGGCGGCAGCGAATCCCAATCCCGCGCGTCGTGTCCCGCCATCGAGCCCAGCACCAGTCCGCAGCAATCCGCCGTTCGCGCGAGCGGCCCGATTTTGTCCATGGACCAGGCGATCGTCATCACGCCGTGCCGGCTCACGCGGCCGAAGCTCGGCCGCATTCCCGAAACGCCGCACCAGGTGGCCGGGCAGATGATCGAGCCGCGCGTATCCGAACCAAGTGCAAACGTCGCGAGGCCAGCCGAAACGATCGCTCCCGAACCGCTCGAAGAGCCGCAGGTCCAGTCGTTCGTGTTCCAGGGATTGCGGCACGGGCCGGTGAGAGATGCGAACGCCGTTTCGTAACCCAATCCGCCGGCCAGTTCGATCATTGCCGCTTTGCCGATGAGCACTGCTCCCGCGCGCGTCAGGCGGTCTATGGCCGTCGCGTCGTAATCGAATCGCTGGTCGGCGTACGGCCGCGCGCCCCACGTGGTCGGGTAGCCTTTCACGGCGAGCAAATCTTTCGCCGCGTAGGGAATGCCGTGGAGCGGCCCGCGATAATGCCCGGCGGCGATCTCCTTTTCGGCGGTGCGCGCCTGTTCGAGCGCGAGTTCGCGCGTGATCGTCACGTACGCGTTGAGTTTCGGCCCGATTCGCTCGCTTCGTTCGAGATAGAGTTCCGCCAGCGCCACCGGCGAAAGTTTCCGCGTCCGCAGCCGTTCGCCCAGTTCCCGCACCGTCAGAAACGCCAATGGTTCGTTCGCCACGTCGCTCCTCCTTACCGCCGCCGCGAGCCGCGGGCGGTTTTCTCGCGGCCGTTGCCTCTTGCCGCGCCGCGTCCATCCACCAGTTTCAGCACCGTCGCCGGCGCGTCCGGGTTTTCGAGGGAAACCGCGCGAACCGTTTCCAACATCCGCACGTGGTCGGAAACGATGCCGGGCATTCGCCGTCTTTGTTCTTCCGATAGCCGGTCGCCGAATTCGGCCAGAATGCGCGACACCTTCTCATGCACTTCGGCTTGCGCCTTTGCTGAAAGTCCGCCCGCTTCCTGCGGCCGCGCGCCGGGCAAGGGAAGTCCCTTCGCTTTGGCGTCCAGCAGAAATTCCGCCGGCAGCAGCGTGCCGCCCGCCAGCCCCAGCATCGCCATGCGGCTGAAATCGCGTCGCGACAACCCCTTCGTTCGTTTTTCGCGGCCTGCTTCGCCGTTTCCCACGCCCTTACGTTTCATACGAACCTCCTCTGCCCACCTTTGGCCCGGATGAGGGCTGCGATAAGTTTCCCGGATCTCCCCGCTGATGGCGCCGGTCTTGGCGGCGGATGCGCGGCGCGCCGGCCCAGCGGAACGGGTGACCGACAGACACTATAAATTTTTGCTTGACAATTTGTATACAAAATTACATACCAATGCGGGTGTTTTTTTTCGATTGGGGGAGCCGTGCCCGGCTGGTTCGGGCGCGACGAGGGTCATTCGGGCTCTTCCGGCCAGGGTGGGCGGCCATGGCCGGGCCGTTCCGCATGCACGCCGCTTCCGGGTCCGACGCCGCTCCGCGCTTTGGGAGCCCGCGCCGGCCGGCTGTGGTCACCCCATTCGGTTGCCGTGAAAACGGCGCCGGAAATGAGTTAATGTACCGAAATCTTACTTCGCTGGGCTCGTTCAGGGCCGCTCCGTGCGGCGCTTCCGGGCCGGTCGGGGGATACGCTCGATGACGCACCGCCGCTTTGCAATTTCGATTTTTGCCGCCTTCGGTTTGCTTCTTTCCGCCTTCACACTGCCGCTGGCCGCGCAGACCTTGAAACCGGAACAGTTGCGGGCCATGCGATTTCGTTTCGTCGGCCCGATGAACGGCAATCGCGCCAGTGCCGCCGCCGGCGTTCCTGGCGACCCGAACGTCTATTACATCGGCGCCGCTTCCGGCGGCGTTTGGAAGTCCACCGACGGAGGTTTCCGTTTCCGCCCGATTTTCGACAAGGAACCGGTGCAGTCGATCGGCGCGCTGGCGGTCGATCCGCAGCGGCATTCGGTGATCTGGGTCGGCACCGGCGAATCGTGGGTGATTCGCAACGGCATCACGCCCGGCGACGGCGTCTATAAATCCGATGACGGCGGCCGAACCTGGCAGCACATGGGCCTCACCGACGCTGGCCTGATTTCACGCATCGTCGTGAATCCCTTCAATTCCCAAAATGTTTTCGTCTGCGCGATGGGCACCGGGACGAACGACTCGAGTTCCACCGGTGTCTGGCGCACCACCGACGGCGGCAAGAATTGGCAGCACGTTCTTTTCGTCAACGGCAACACAGGGTGTTCCGGCCTCGCGATGGACGCCCAGGATCCGCACACGCTTTTCGCCGGGATGTGGCAATTCAAGGTTCGGCCGTGGTCCATGACGAGCGGCGGGCCGTCGAGCGGGGTTTACGTTTCGCGCGACGCCGGCGCAACCTGGCACGAAATCAAGGGGCGCGGCCTGCCGCATCCTCCCGTTGGAAAAATCGATGTCGCCGTTGCGCCCTCCGATCCTGGTCGCGTCTACGCGCTGATTCAAACCGCCGACCAGGGCTCCTTCTGGCGTTCCGATGACGGCGGCCGCCATTGGCACGTGGCCAACTACAGCCGCCTGCTCACCGAGCGCGCCGGCTATTTCGTCCGCATTGCCATTTCGCCCAGCAACGAGAACGACATCTACGTTTCGTGCAACGGTTTCTATGTCTCGACGGACGGGGGCCAGACGTTCCATCAGGTTCCCTGGGGTGGCGACAACCACGACATCTGGATCGATCCCACGAATTCGAAGCGGATGATGATCAGCGACGATGGCGGCGTCGAAATCAGCACCACGGGGGGCCGCAATTGGCATCACGTCTCGCTTCCCATCGGCCAGATGTACCACGTCTCCACCGACAATCAGGTCCCGTATTGGGTTTACGCCAACATGCAGGACGATGAATCCGAGCGCGGCCCGGCGTATCCCTTTTCCACACCAAACGCACGCGGTCCCTACGGCCAGTTTGGGAACCTGTGGCAAGACGGATTGGGCGGCTGCGAATCGGGCTTCATCTATCCCGATCCCACCAATCCGCACGTCATCTGGAGCACCTGCTACGGCGACGAGATCACCCGGCTCGATACCCGCGTCGGCTATCCGCGCGCGGTGAGCCCGTGGCCCGATCATCCGCTTGACGCTCCGCCCGAAAGCATCAAGTACCGCTGCCACTGGACGCCGCCCATGGCGATCGATCCTTTCGATCACAACACGGTGTACTACGGCTGCCAGGTGATTTTCAAAACCACCAACGGCGGCCAGAGCTGGCAGGTGATCAGCCCCGATCTTTCCACGCGGAATCCGAAATATCTGGTTCCCTCCGGCGGCATTCCCGTTGACGGAAAAATGCGGCGGCAGGACAACCTGGGCCAGTTCTACGGTGAAGTCGTTTTCGCCATCGCGCCCTCGCCCGTGCAAAGAGGATTGATCTGGGCGGGAACGAACGACGGCCAGGTCTGGCTGACGCGCAACGGCGGTGGCCACTGGACCAACGTCACGAAAAACATTCCCGATCTGCCTGATTGGGGCGCCGTGAGCCGCATCGAGCCATCGCATTTCGACGCCGGCACCGCCTATATCGCCGTCGATCGTGCACTGATGGGCGATACGCACTCGTACATCTACGAAACCACCAATTTCGGCGCCAGTTGGAAGCTCATCGTCAACGGTATTCCGTACAGCGTGTTCAGCAACGTCAGTTCCGTCGCCCAGGACCCCTACAACAAGAATCTGCTCTTCGCCGGGACCGGCAACGGGCTCTATGTTTCGATTGACGATGGCGCGAACTGGTCGCCGCTGGAGTCCGGCTTGCCGCACGCTCCGGTTTCCTGGGAAACGGTGCAGAAGAATTTCCACGACCTGGTAGTAGCCACGTACGGCCGCGGGATTTACATCCTGGAAGACATCAGCCCGCTCGAGCAGATGACCGCGTCAACGCTCAGCGAGCCGGTGCACCTGTTCCGCTCGCGTGCCAATTACCGTTTCTTCCGCGGCGCGCACGCGCTGATCGATTTCTCGCTGGCGTCGGCGCCGAAAGGCAAGGTCGGCCTTGAGATTCTCGACGCGCGCGGGAACCTGATTCGCGATCTCCACGTGATGGCGCATCCCGGCCTGAACCGCGCGTTTTGGGATCTGCGCTACGCCCCGCCGAAGCTCATCCAGTTGCGCACCACGCCCGCTTCGAATCCGCACGTGTGGGATGAACTTCGTTTCCTCGGCAAGCAGTGGCGCCCGATCACGCACTGGGGTATTCGGGAAGCCGAAGTCGGGCCGATGGTCGCGCCGGGCGCATACACGGTGAAGCTGACGGTGGACGGAAAATCGTACACGCAGCCGATCGAAGTGGTGGCCGATCCGCGCGCCGTGGCCACGCCCGCGCAGACCGAAGCCAACGTGCGGCTGCTGCTCCAGATTCGCGACGATATCTCGAAAGTTTCCGGCATGGTCAATCAGATCGAATGGCTGCGCAAGCAGCTCCAGACGCTCGAAGCCATGCTGGGGAAGCAAGGACCGAAACAGGCGCAAACGCTCCAGGCCGTCCAGGCGATGGACCAGAAGATGCAAGCGGTTGAAAATCAATTGCTGTCGCCGGCGCTGGCCAATAGCGACGAAAAATCCTATCTCGCTCCTTACCGGCTGTACCTCCATCTGATCTGGCTGAACGGCGAAGTGGGCACCGGCGGCGGCGACGTCGACGGCAATCCGGGTTATCCCACCACGGATGCGTCCCTCGCCGTGTTCCACGAGCTCCAGGGCAAGCTCGTGAAAGCGACAGCCGATTACCACGCCTTACTCGAAAAGGAACTACCCGCATTCAATCGCACGCTCGTCGGGCAAAACATCACTCCGCTGGTGGCGGCGATGCCGGCGGACGCGGCGCCGGGGCCGGCGCCGGAAACGGGAGCGCGCTAGGATTCGCTGACCTTTGGGGCAGAAACGAGGCAGGGAAAGACGACACGTTAAAGAGGTATACAAAAGCGTATACCAAGGAGGCTGTCTTGAATTACGGGGAGAAACCAAGCAAGCTCGGAGCGCCATACCGCGCGTTCCGCTTCGCTGAAATTTGCGGCTTCGCACTCTGTCTGTTGGCCGCATTGCTTCTGCTGCCGGCGGGCACGGCTTGGGCACAGTCGCGCATCACCGGCGAAATCTCCGGAACGGTGGTCGATCCTTCCGGAGCCTCCGTCCCGCACGCGACCGTCACCGCCACGCAGCCCAACACCGGCTTTTCGCAAACGGTGAAAGCCAGCGCCGCGGGCGTCTTCGTCTTCCCGGCCTTGCAACCGGGTACCTACGAGATGCGCGCCACCGCGTCCGGCTTCGCCACGGCCGTCTATTCGAACGTCGTCGTCCAGACGGCGCAAACCACCAACGTCAAGGTCGAGATGAAAATCGGCTCGACGGCGCAAACCGTCACTGTTTCCGCCCAGGGCCAGATTTTGAAAACCACCTCCGCCACGCTTGCCACCACGCTCAGCCCCTCCGCCGTCCAAAACCTCCCGCTTGGCGGCCTCAACGCGCTGCCCTTGGCAGCCTTGGCGCCGGGCGCGGTCACCGCAGAGGGCAATCAGCGCTACACCACCTATAACGGTCTGCCCGCCGCTTCCATCAACATCACCGTTAACGGCACCAACGACAATTTCCAGCGCTATCGCACTTCCACTACCGGTTTCTTTACCGCCGCTCCGCTTCGCCTGGGCGCCTTCGATGAATTCACCGTCTCCACCAGCGATCTGGCAGCCGAAGCCGGTGCTGAAGGCTCGTCCACCGTCCGTTTCGTCACCAAGCACGGCACCAACCAGCTCCACGGCAACGCCTTCTGGTACGCCGAGAACAGCTATTTCAACGCCAACGATTACCTGAATAATGCGCTGGGCATCTCGAAACCCAGCCAGCACCTGAACAGCTTCGGCGGCAGCATCGGTGGCCCGGTGATCAAAAACAAGCTGTTCTTCTTCGGCTACCTCGAGTACCGCAGGAATCCAACGGCGTTCACGAGCAGCTCTCAGGTGTTCACGTCGGACGCCCAAAACGGCACCTTCACGTACATGGGTACCAACAACCAACTGCAAACGGTGAATCTGCTCAACCTGGCGGCGCAGAATAATTTTCCCGGCTCCGTGAATTCCATCAGCGGAGGAATGCTCCAGCAGATCAACTCGTTCGTTCCTCACGGCACCCTCAGCCCCGGAACCTACAGCACCGGGGCGACGGCAACGCCGGTCACCCAGACGCTCAGCTGGCTCCAGCCGATCACCTACAAGAACTGGTGGCCGACCGTCCGCCTCGACTACAACATCACCCCGAAACTTTCCTGGCACGGCACCTGGGACTCCCAGTGGTTCACGATCACTGCCACGCCCAACTATCCCGGCGCCAGTCTGGCCGGCGGCGGCTGGTGGTCGAATTACTACACCCTGACCAACTCGCTCGATTGGACGCTCGCCTCGAATGTGATCAACCAGTTCAGCTTCGGCATCACCGAAACGCGCGAGGAATTCAACCCGGCCACTTCAGGCGATCCCTTCGCCAGCCAGGCCGATGAGGTTATCAATCCCCCGCTCGGCGTCAATCCCGTGATCCCCGGCTTTATCCTGCCGATTCCCCGGAACAATCCCGTCTACAACCCCACCGACAACCTGACGTGGACGCACGGAAATCACACGTTCACGTTTGGTGGCGACGTCCGCATCGCGACGATGTACGAAACGGAAATCAACAACCCGCCCACCTACAACACGGGCATCGTCCCGCAGGACCCGGCCGCCGCAATGTTCTCGCCGTCGAATTTCCCCTACATCAGCACGGCGAACGGCAATGCCGAGCTCAACAACGCCGAATCCCTCTACGCCTTTCTCGCCGGCCGCTTGAGCGGCATCTCCGGCTACAACGAGGTCAGCACCACGACCCATCAGTTCCAGGTCGAGGGCGCGGGCATTGCTCGCGAAGAGCAAAGGGTGGCCGGAATCTATTTCCAGGACGCCTGGCGCGCAACTCCTCACCTTGCGTTCAACTATGGCTTCCGCTGGCAATTTTCGGGTGCCGTTCACAGCACCAACAACTTCTGGACCGGGCCCACGCTGGCCGGGCTTTACGGCCCATCCTCGGCGGAATTTCAACCCGGCGTTCTGAACGGCGACTTTAACCCGCAGATCCGTCCGAATCCCAACCCCTACAGCCCCGATTACATCGAGCCTTCGCCGAACTTCGGAGTCGCGTGGAATCCGGATTTCACCAAGGGAATGCTCCACAAGATTTTCGGTGGCAGTAACACGGTCTTCCGCGCCGGAGCCGGCATCACCCACTACGACGAAGGATGGACCACCGTCGAGAACGCGATGCTCTACACCAACCCCGGCAACACGCAATCGGTATTCTACTACCCATCGCTCAATTTCACGCCCGGATCGCTGAGCCTGGGCCAGAGCATTACACCGGAAGCGTTCCCCGCCACCTACGGCTTCCCGCTGCCGGAATCGGCCTACACGTTCGCGTTCCAGCCCTTCGCGGCCGTCGATCCCAATATCCGCAGTCCGTACGTCGAGCAGTGGAATTTGGGCATTCAGCGCAAATTTCCCGGCAACAACCTGCTCGAAGTCGACTACGTTGGCAATCACGGCGTTCACCTATGGATGTCTTACGACATCAACGAGGTGAATATTTTCGAGAACGGTTTCCTCACCGACTTCAACAACGCGGCCAAAAACCTTGCTATCAACCAGGCCCAGGGGTACGGAGCCACGTTTGCCGATAACACCGGCGCCACCGGCCTCACGCCCACTCCCATCTTCGATACGGCGTTCACCGGCCAAGCCGCGAGCGCCGGCTTCGCTAACCCCAGCTTCGTCACCTTGCTCCAGCAGGGTCAGGCTGGAGCCTTGGCCGGCCAGCTCGCCGGCAGTTACAGCTACCTGTGTAACCTGGTCGGCGGGGACGCCTACTTCACTCCCTGCGCCGGCTCCGGCGGCACCGGAACCTATCCGATCAACATGTTCCAGGTAAACCCATTCGCCGCTGGCCAATATCTCGATCTGCTTTCCAATCCCGGCGATTCCACCTACAACGCGCTGCAGGTGCAATGGCAGCATCCGGTCGGTCACGGCCTGATGTTTATGGCCAACTACACCTGGAGCCACGGGCTGACGAACCGCTGGCTGGGCGATTACTACACGTCGGACGAAGCGTTGCAGAATTTCACGACGCTCCGGAACATGAGCTTGAACAAGGGCCCCTCGCCCTACGACGTACGCCAGGTTTTCAAGCTCTATACCACGTACAATCTCCCGTTCGGCCGCGGCCAGATGTTCAACGCCGGCAACAACATCATCAACAACATCATCGGCGGCTGGAACCTCGGCTCGATCGTCACCGCCGAATCCGGCCTGCCCTTCAAGATTCTCGGCGGTTACAACACCTACAACTATTCCTACGGCTACTGGCCGGACGCCGCCGATGCCGGCGTCGTCCTCAACGGTGCCACCGTCAACCAGCTACAAAGTAACGTTGGCGTCTATGGCGGACCGACCACCAGCGACCCGGTCGTTTTCCTCAATCCGAATTTGCTCGCCAACAACCCGAACGCCATCGCGTCCGAATCCACGCCCGGCCAACTCGGCAGCTTCATCTTCTTGCACGGCCCCGGGCTCTTCAACGCGGATTTCTCGCTCAACAAAACCATCCCCATCTACGAGCGTCTCAGCATGAAGATCGACGCCGAATTCATCAACGCCTTCAATCATCCCAATTGGGGCGTTCCCGGCGTGCACGGCAATTCGCCCGCCGACTACATGAACATCACCGGCTATCAGTTCACCGGTGCAACCGAAGTCAGCTCGCCGCGCTCGGTTCAGTTCCGCCTGGAACTGGATTTCTAGCTGCGGCTGGCTAGTGTCCATGCTGCAAAGGCGGTAAGGGCAGGGAAGTACTCGGACCGAAGGGACGGAGCAATTTCATCCCGCTCCGCCCCTTCGGTCCGAATGGGATTCATGCTCCAGCATCGAGGCGACCGCATTCGGGCCATCACAAACAGGAGGAGGACGATATGACCATGAAGACTGATTCCGCCCGGCGGTGCGCGCCGCTCGCCATACTTCTTCTCCTTCCTCTGTTCCTGCCCGTTCGCGCGTTGGCGCAGGGCACGCTCGCGGATTATCAGCGTGCCGAGCAGTTTCTGCCCGGAAACCTGCAGAAATCGCTCTATGTCGCCGAGGTTTATCCCAACTGGATCGGCAAAGGAGACCGCTTCTGGTATTTGAAAATGGGACCCGGCGGAAAGCAGTTCATCCTGGTCGATCCCTCCGCGAACGCGGTTGCGCCCGCGTTCGATCAGGCGCGGCTGGCGGCGACGCTTTCGCGCATGAGCGGAAAAAACTACGCGGCGGCCGATCTTCCTTTTTACTTTTTCACTTTTGAGCAGGATGGCAAAGCGATTCGCTTCGAACTGGACCAGGCGCAATGGACCTGTACGCTGTCCAATTACGAATGCGAGCGCAAGCCGCAATCGGAATCGGCTCGGTACGAATCCATTTCTCCCAACGGCGAATGGGCCGCGTTCGTCCGCGACCACAATCTTTTTGTCCGGCACGTTTCCACCGGGACCGTCGTCCAGCTGACCCGAAACGGCGTTCCCGGCGACGATTACGCGACGCCGCTTCCCGATTTGCGCACGCTGGTCGCAGAAGGCGTGACCAATGGCGACAACGTCCGCGAGCGCCCCGCCGTTTTCTGGTCGCCCGATTCCACGCGCTTGGTCACCTATCGCCTGGATTCCCGCAACGCCGGCCGATTCACCAGCCTGCAGTACGTTCCACCGCACCAACTGCGCCCCATCGCCTACAACTACGTCTATCCGTTGCCCGGCGAAATTCTGCCGGAAGCTTACCCTGTGGTTTTCAATCTCGAAACCGGCCGGCGCATCGACGTGAAAACCCCTCCGCTCGAAATCCAGTTCCAGGGAGGGCCCGGATTCGGCTGGCTGCCGGACAGCCGCCATTTCTTTTACGACTACGACGAGCGCGGCGAAAAATCCATCGAGCTCCGCGAAGTGGACGCCGACACCGGAGTGCAAAAAATCCTGATCGATGAAGTGGCCAAGCCGTATCCTTACGTCGATCCCGGCCAAACGTTCTACCGCTTTTTGAATGACGACAAGGAAATTCTGTGGTCTTCCGAGCGTAGCGGCTGGAATCAGCTTTACCTCTACAATGCCGAGACCGGCCAACTGGAAAATCAGGTTACCCGCGGCTCCTGGGTGGTTCGCCGGCTCGTTTACGTGGATGCGAAAACGCGGCAGGCCTATTTCCTCGCCGGCGGCGTCCAGGCGGGAATGGATCCGTATTTCACGCAGCTCTACCGGGTGAATCTCGACGGCACGGGAATGAAACTCCTCACGCCTGAGGACGCCGATCACTCCGTTTTCATTTCTCCCGACGGGAAATATTTCGTTGATAATTTTTCACGCCCGAACTGGCCCGGCGAATCCGCCCTGCGCCGCACGAGCGACGGCTCGATCGTGCGCGCGCTCGAGAAGACCGATGACTCGACGCTCGTCAAGATGGGCTGGAAACCGCCGATTCCGTTCGAGGGAAAAGCCGCGGACGGAAAAACGCATCTCTACGGGATCATTGTGCGGCCGACGAATTTCGATCCGGCGAAAAAATATCCGATTCTCGAAAATATCTACACCGGGCCGCAGGGATTTTTCGTTCCGAAGACCTTCGGTTCCGCTTTGCGGCTGCAGTCCATGGCCGAGCTCGGGTTCGTCGTGGTGATGGTGGATGGGCGCGGCACCACCGGCCGTTCCCGCGCTTTTCACGATTTCTCCTACCACAACATGGGCAACGTCTTCATCGATCACGTCGCGATGATCAAGCAGATGGCGGCGAAATATCCCTGGATGGACATCACGCGCGTGGGCATCCATGGAATTTCCGCCGGCGGCTACGGATCGGCCCACGCGTTTCTCCAGTTCCCTGGCTTCTACAAGGTTTGCGTCTCCATCTCCGGCGATCACGATCCGCGGCTCGATAAAGCGTGGTGGAACGAGCTCTACCAGGGATGGCCGGTGGGCAAGGATTACGTCGAGCAGGCCAATGAAACGCTCGCCAGCCATATGCGGGGCCATCTGCTGCTGATCCACGGCGATATCGACGACAACGTGAATCCCGCCGAAACGATGCGCCTGGTGGACGCGCTGATGACCGCCAATAAAAATTTCCAGATGCTCTTCGTGCCCAACATGTTTCACGGCCCGAGCGGTCCGCACGCCGAGTATGTGGTTCGCCGGATGTGGGATTTCTTCGTGCGATACCTGCTCGGCGCGGAGCCGCCGGCGAACTTCCAGATTCACGAAGCGCCGTTCCATTTCTTTTTCCGTGGCCGCTGATTTCGCTTCACGTCCCGCGGCGAATCGGCGGCTCGCACGGCGCGGCGGCATCGGCAGGGCAGGCATTTCCCCGAGCAAAAGCCTGCCCTGCCCGCCGCGTCCCGGCGTTATCGTGGCGGATTCCCGCTCGCGCCGCCGCGCGTTTTGCGTCAGGCTCGCGCCGCAGGCACAAGGAGGCATCCGCCATGCGCCCACTCCCGTTTTCGTCATTCGCCAGCACGCATCACCGCCCGCCAGCGCAGCTGGCGCTGGCGGGCGCGCTGTTCGCACTGTTCGGTTTCGCCCTCGCCTGGGCCGGTAGCGGAAATCGCGGCGCCCAATCTCCGGCTCCGGCGCAAGCCCCGGCCAAACTGCTCTCCGGTCTGCGTTGGCGCTCCATCGGTCCTGCGGTTTTCGGCGGACGCGTCACCGACGTCGCCGGCGTGCCCGGCGATCCTTACCTTTTTTACGTCGCGCATTCCACGGGCGGCGTCTTCAAAACCACCGACGGCGGCATCACCTTCCACTCGATTTTCAATCACGGCAATACGCTCTCGGTCGGCGCGATCGCGCTCGATCCGCGAAATCCCCAGGTGATTTACATCGGCACCGGGGAAGGGAACCCTCGCAACAGCGCCTCGTTCGGCGATGGCATCTACAAATCGTTCGACGGCGGCAAAACGTGGCAACACCTTGGCCTCAGGCGCACTGAGCGTTTCTCCCGCATCATCGTCAATCCGCTCAATCCCAATATCGTCTTCGCCGCGGCCATGGGCCACGAATGGGGCCCAAACACCGAGCGCGGGGTCTATCGTTCCACCGACGCCGGCCGCAACTGGAAACGCGTCCTCTTCATCAACGACACCACGGGCGCCAGCGACATCTGCTTCGATCCGCAAAATCCCAACATCCTCTACGCCGGCATGTACGATTATCTTCGCCGTCCCTGGCATCTTCGCAGCGGCGGTCCCGGCAGCGGTCTTTACCGCTCCACCGACGGCGGTTCGACTTGGGTCGAGCTGACGAATCCCACTCTTCACAACGGCCTGCCCACCGATACTCTCGGCCGAATCGGCGTCCGCGTCAGCCACAGCGATCCCCGCGTCGTCTACGCCATCATCCAGTCGCGCCAAGGCCTGCTCTGGCGCTCGAACGACGGCGGCAACCATTGGCGCATGGTTAACGACGACATCAATATTGACTGGCGCCCGTTCTATTTCTCGAATATCCGCATCGATCCCAGCAATGAAAACCGTGTCTACGCGCTTTCCCGCGCCCTCATGATTTCCACCGACGGCGGCAAGACGTTCCGTCCGGTGCCCTATTCGCGCCTCTTCGGCGATTGCCACGCGCTCTGGATCGATCCCACGAATCCCCGCCGGCTGATAAGCGGCAGCGACGGCGGCCTGTTCGTCTCGAACGATCGCGGCCGCCGCTGGGCTTTCCTCAACAACATCCCCATGGCCCAGGTCTATCACATGGCGGTAGACAACGCTGTCCCCTATCACGTCCTCGGCGGATTCCAGGATCACGAAGTCTGGCGCGGGCCCAGCACGCGCTGGAATGAAGTCGGCGTCAAGGGGGGCGATTGGCGCCGAATCTGTCCATTCGGCGACGGCAGTTTCGTCGCTGTGGATCCCCGCGACCCCAACATCATCTATTACGACACGCAGGACAACATCACCCGCTTCGATCTGCGCAACGACGAAGAGCGCCGCATCGAGCCCTACCCCGTCGGTTCTGCCGGAGCCAGCGCCGGCGCCATGAAATACCGCTTCAATTGGAACGCCCCGCTCCTTCTTTCACCCACCAATCCCAACGTTCTCTATTACGGCGGCAACGTCCTCTTCAAAACTACCGACGGCGGCGCAACTTGGCAGGTCATCAGCCCCGATCTCACCACCAACAATCCCGCCGAGGAAAAACTCTCCGGCGGGCCGGTCACTTACGACAATTCCACCGCCGAATTCCACTGCACGATCACCGCGATCGCCCAGAGCCCGCTCGATGCAAAGGTCCTCTGGGCCGGCACCGACGACGGCAATCTGCAGATCACGCGCGATGGCGGCAAGTCCTGGACGAACGTCGTCGGCAATATCCAAGACTTGCCTCCGCAAAGCTGGGTTTCCTCGGTGAGTACGTCCTATTTTTCTCCCGGCACCGCGTTCGTTTCCTTCGACCGCCATCAAATGAACGATTTCGCGCCTTACGCCTACCTCACCCATGACTACGGCAAAACGTGGACCCGCATTTCTAACGGCCTGCGCAGCTACGTTCTCGTCATTGCCCAGGACCCGCGCCAGCGCAATCTCCTCTACGCCGGCACCGAGGTCGGATTTTTCGCTTCTTTTGACGCCGGCCGCAACTGGACGAACCTGCGCCTTGGCCTTCCCCCGCTTCCGGTCACCGATCTCCGCGTTCAGCCCCAGTTCGACGACCTCGTCATCGCCACGCACGCCCGTGGCTTCTACATCCTCGACGACGCCACGCCCCTCCAGCAGCTCGGCCAGGCGATGCAACACACCGTCTTCGTTTTCCCGCCCGTTCCCGCCTTCCGTTACATTCCCTGGAGCGACACCAGCACCGTCGGCGG
>JAKAOH010000065.1 GCA_021812285.1 Acidobacteriota bacterium
AAGGCGATCGCGGTGCATTTCGAGGAACGTATCGGGCTCCAGGCGTAGCTCGTCGAGAACCGAATCGAAAGGAACCATTTCTCGGGCGCCACCCTCGACGGCGTGGAGCGCGCCGGCCGAGCGCACCAGGCGATCCCAGAATTTCGTGTGCTCAAAAGGATGGCGCAGCCGGGCGGGTGCGCGCCGCGCGGCGAGGAAGTGGCGCATGGCCCGGAGCATCGCGAGGGCGTCTTCGCGTTTCTGATCCACGCGGCCCGCGGGAAGCCAGGCGCGCAGTTTTTCGATCTGGCGCGCGGGAAGCCCGCGGCGACCGGCGAGATCGAGAATGGCGGTGTAGCTGCGTTCGGGATAGAACAGGCCCTTGGCGAGCGATTCGAGCTGCAACCGTGTTTCGCGGGAAATCACGCGGCGAGCCTGGGCGCGCTGGAGCGTTGCGCGGATATTGACCATGGCTTCCGAAGTGGGCCGGAAACCGGATTCGGCGGGGCCGTGGAGCAAAGCAACTTCGTCGTCATCTTCGATGGCGCCGGTGCGGTAGGCCTGAAAAATCTTGCCGACGCCGCGCATGCCAAACGGCGCGAGTTCCGCCGCGCGCAACGCGCCCATGCTGGCGCTGCCGAAAACGGCCACGCCGCGGGACATCGCCCAAAGGATCTCCTTGTGCCAAACGGAGGGAACGTAATCGAAAAAGCCGTCGATGAGCCCAATGGCGCGCGGCCGGGCGAGCGCGGCGCGATAGACGTCTCCCTGCGACGCCGGCGGCAGGTAGACGGCATCGAGTTCGCGGCGCGCCTCGTCAGGAGTGAGCGTGGGGCCGGTGAAAATGAAGACGGTCACGGGCGTCGCCTGCGGACCGCTTGCGCGCGCGCGCCGGGAGCGTAGCTGGTGGAATCAACCACTCCCTCGAGGCCGGGAGCGACCACGCGCACCACGGCAACGCCCCACGGCGGCAGGGAAAGATCGAGCGCGATGACGCTCGTGACGCCCACGGCGCGAAGGCGTTCGAGTTCCCAGAGAACGTCCTGACGCAGCGTGGGCGACGGACGATCGGGAACCTCGCGGAAACTGCGGCGTGCAGGCTGGCTTTGCCAGGCGAGCTGCCGGGAGCGAATCTGTTCCGAATCGTGGGCGCGTTCGTAATCCTCGCGATAGACGTTGTCGCGCGAACCGGAAATGTAGGTGACCCGGGACTGGGCGGCTTCGGTCAGCGCCCGGGAGAGCGCGACGCCGCGCGACGGATGGCAGCCGGAACCTCGCGCGGCGTAGAAGAAATGCAACGGATCGGGCGAGCGTTCGCCAATCGAGCAATGGAAGACGGCGATGCCGACGTCGGACGTGGCGTCCCAGACGGCGACGTTGACGCCGGCCCGGGCATAGCGGTCGAGCAAATCGCGGCAGCCGGGATCGTCCACGGTGGCAAGATCCACGCGCCGCGAGCGGCGCCACGATTCCGGCTGGTGTTCCCAGAGGGACGTCGCGTCGCGTTCGACAACTTCGCAGATGGCGTGGCTGGCGGCTTCGAGAAGATGATTGCCGGACGCGAGACCGTTCGAGGTGCATTGGAAACAGCCGGAGCCGGGCGGCGAGGGCAAGGTGAAATTGAGCGTCACCATTTCGTGGGGCGCCCAGACCGGCTCGTACTGCAGCAGATCGTAACCCTCGACCCACAACATCGGCAGATGGGAGTGGAAAACGGTGGATTTAACCAGTGGCAGGCGATCGACCTCCGCGAGGCGAAGCGTGGAGCGGAGATCGGCGAAGGCGCCGAAGCGAAGCGGGAGGGCGATGCGCTCGGCGTGAAAGGATTCGAGCGATTCCATGATGGCGCCGGCGCGCGCCTGATCGAGATCCTGTCCTTTGCCCTGGGAAACGGCGAGTGCGCGCGACTCTGGCCGGCAGGCAACCGCGGTGGGAATGCCGATGCGGTCGAGACCCGTGATATTCGCCACGCGGGTGATGCCCATGAGAGGCGCGAGGGGACGCAGGCGAGCGAGGGTTTCGGCGGGAGAGCGAAGCCGATGCGTGCCCTGAAAGAAACGCTTGCGGCCGGGATCGGAGGCAGGATCGAGCGCGGACGCGATCGCCTGCCATCCCGGCGAGCCGCCTGGCACCCGCCGCCGATGCGGACTCCGGCTCACGACAGGCCAATGCGACGGAGGATAGCGAGGTAGCGGGGATCGGTGGTGTATTGGAGAAGTTGCGGCGAGGCGTGGAAGATCACGTCCATATAGAACATGTGGCTATCGTGCGTCTGACAGGCCTTTTCGAGCCAATGAAAACCCTTTTCTTCGTCGCCGAGATAGAGATAAAGACGGCCCAGATCGTAGGCGGACTGGTGTTCGAGTTCGGCCGGCTTGGTGATTTCGTGAAGAATTTCCCGCGCCTTTTCGGTGCGGCCCGCCGCGATGTACGCCAAGGCCAGTTGCGGCCTGCTCCACGCGCCGCCTTCGTATAGCGCAAGCCCCTTTTCCACTTCCCCACGATCGAAATAAAGCTTGGCCAGCGTCATTTTGGCCAAAACAAAATTCGGTTCCAGTTCGAGCGCCTGCCGCAGCTTTCGCTCGGCGGCTTCCGTGGGCCCTTCGCTGAACAACATCTCCCAACCCAAATGGCAGAGGTAGCTTGGATCGAGCGGGCTGAGCTCAACCGCGCGTTCGGCGTGCGGGAGGGCTTCCTCGTAGCGGCGGCGAGAAGCGAGCAGCCACGCGAGCAGCATGTGGGCGTCGGCGAGGTTGGGATTGAGTTCCAGGGCGCGGTCGAAGGCCAATTCCGCGTTGTGCCAGTCCCAGTCGAATCCCAGCGCGACAACGGCCTTGCTGACGTGCCCCTCAGGAAGGTTCGGGTTCAGTTCGAGCGCCCGCTGAGCCGCGGCTCGCGCCCTGGCGCCCTCGGAAGCGATTTCCGGAGCAGGCAGGAAACCGACCATGGCTGCCTTGCCGTAGCAGGTGGCCAGGCCGGCGTGGCTGGGCGCGTAATTGCGATCGGCCGCGATGGCTTTTCCGAAATATTCGATGGCCTGGCGGACGGCGTCGGGAGTCCATTTATTCATGAAATACGCGCCGCGCAGGTGAAATTCGTACGCGGCCATGTTTTCCGGCTGCTCGGGCATCGAGAGCGAAGAACCGGTGACGCCGGAAAAACGGCCGCGAAGGGCGACGGCGATGTTGCGGGAAACGTCGGTCTGAATCTGGAAGATATCCTTCAGATCGTGGTCGTAGGTTTCGCCCCAAACCTGGCTGTTCGTTTCCACCTCGACCAGCCCGGCGATGACGCGCACGCGCGAGCCGAAATGTTGCACGCTCCCTTCGACGAGAAAGGCCACGCCGAGCTCTTCCCCGATTTCCTGGAGTGTTTTCGGCGAATCCTTGTAACGCATGGCCGAGCCACGGGAAATGACTTTAAGACCGGAGATTTTGGAGATGCGGGCGTTGATTTCGTCGGTCATGCCCTCGACGAAATAGTCGAATTCCTCGTTGCGGCTGCGATTGACGAACGGGAGCACGGCGATCGCCGGCGCCGAGGAGCCGCTGCGCGGCGTAACGGAGACGCGAATGCCGCTGCGGTATTCGCGCAGCTCGCGGACGGCGTCCGCGGCCGAAGCGAAACGCTCCGCCGGCTCGCGGGAGAGCATGCGCATGACGAATTGTTCGACCCAGTCGGGACAGCCATCGAGAAATTCGGAAAGCGGCGGAGGATCTTCGCGCAGAATGGCGGTCGCCGTGGCGACGTACGTTTTGCGCAGGAGCGGATGGCGGCCCGCCAGCATTTCGTAGAGGATCAGGCCGAGCGAGAAAACGTCGCTGCGTTCGTCGGCCGGCTCGCCGCGAAGCTGCTCGGGAGACATGTAGACGATCGTGCCGACCATGGCGCCGGTTTGCGTGAGGCTGGGGCCGCTGAGCGTGGGCGACTCCTCGGTCGAGAGCCTGCGCGCGAGGCCGAAATCCACGATTTTGACGTGCCCGTCGCGCGTAAGCATGACGTTGGAAGGCTTGAGGTCGCGGTGAACCACCTTGCTCTCGTGGGCGCGGGCGAGTCCCTCGATAATTTCGGTGCCGATGCGGAGGGCTTCCTCGACGGACAGTCGCCCGCGGCGAAGCAGGGCGTGGAGATCCTCGCCCTCTATGTATTCCATGGCGATGAACAGCTCGCCATTTTGTTCGCCGGCTTCGTAAATCTTGCAGATATAGGGATGGTCGATGGCGGCGGCGGCTTTGGCTTCGCGGAGGAAACGGCGGCGCGCCGCGGGATCCTTGCTGGTGGATTTGGAGAGAAATTTCAGCGCGACCTTGCGCTCGAGGACGGTATCCTCGGCAAGGCAAACGTCACCCATACCCCCGCTGCCGAGTTTCTTCAGCACGCGGTAGCGTTGATTCTTTTCCGTGGTCACCTTGGAACTAAGCCCGGAATCGCTTGTCCACTATGCCTCAAACCATCGGCACACAAGTGAAGGCGTCAGCTTTCTGTGAAGACGAGGGTTTCTTCGCGGCCCACTGCTTTTTCAAGTGCTTGTGGAAGTCGTCCTTGGTGATCTTGTAGCCGTGCTTCCGGGCGATCTTCACCGCGCGGTCCATCGCAGAGTGCGATTCCTTGACGAGCTTCTTGCGAAGAACCGGATCTTTCTTCACATGGTCCATGAACTTCTTTGCGTCCGCAGCCGACATGGTTTCTCCTTCTGATTTTGCCTTTACCTTAGAGGGAAGCTCAGGCCGTCATGCTACACGACTCGGAGGGGTGCCGCAAGCCCCTCCGCGGGACCGCAGCGTGCTCCTCCAAAGCGACCACTGCCCCTGTCACATCGAATTGATGCCCACCCGCACCAGGATCGCCGGCTCATCGCGAGAATTGCCGTGGCGTTCCGCTGCGACCATGTTGACAAATTTATCGGTGACTGGCTTCCGCCGTAAGGCTCAGGTTGACCACGAGGTTTTCGTTAGGCCTCACAGTGATCCTCCGCGCCTCGGCCTCGTGGCTTCGAACGAAGCCGGGTGCGAAAAATGAACCATATCGGTCGTCCCGCCCGGCGAAGAGCAGGTATTTGCCGGGAGCGACATCGCCCATGACGTAATGGCCCTTGCCATCGGTCGGCCCGACGCCGGCGTAGGCAAACCGTCTCCTTTGGCTGGCCGATACCCGCGCCAGAAGGGCGGCCATGTTCTTCGCAGGTTTCCCGCCTTGTGTTATGAAGCCGCTTATCAATGCAGAGTCGGATCCCAGGGTGACGCGGCAGGTAACGTGCCCACCGGGCTGGACGGTCAGAGGCTGGCGGGTCACGGTGCGGCCGTCGCAGCGCACCTGTTTCAAATAGAGCCGCCGGGGCCATACCTCCTGAAGCGAAAAGAAGTAGCTGCTCCCGAAGACCGGATCGAAATCGAAGGTTTGGGGTCCTTGAATGGTTTGTTCATGCCAGCCCGCGAATGAGAAAAACGAGTAGAGCGTGATTTGCACGGGCCGCGCCAGCGCTCGGGGTGGGCTCACAACCGCTTCCACGTGAATATCGGCAGGTCCTCCGACGGGCACGGCCACTTGCACATCGGCGTCTGTCACCCGAATTTCGCGCCAACCTCCTCCGACAGTCAGCGTTTCGGGCAACCTCAATTGGCGTCCCCCCGGAGCGCTCCAAGTTCTCACCGCATGTCTGTTCGCTAACACGGTGACCCGGTATTTGCCCGATGGAACGCGCTCAAAGATGTGCACTTTCGTTTCGCCCCCGCGCTCAGGACCCTCGGAAGGATCGAGCGCAAACGAATAGAAGTCGCTGTTTCTGCTGGCAAGCTCGTCTTGCGCGACCACCGTGACGCTGTAGGTCCTCTCGGCGACCAGAGAGAAATCGAGTCCGTGCGTGTGGCTCCCTGCAGTAACGTTCACCCGCTGTGCCTTCTCTATGTTTGCCGTGCCAGGATAGTAGGTATCCTGGTACGTCCAGCCGGGCCGAGGCCCAGTCGACGGAACGCCTTCCATGTCGAACGCAACCTCAACGTAGTAATCCGCCGGTGCAAGGGCGTCCAGACGAAAGTGGCCCATTTTGTCCGTCCAGACGGATCGATCACAGGTCGCCGCCAACTCTCGCAGCGCAGAGTAGGTGCGCCGGCCAGCGCAAACGAAAACGTGCTCTGCGGGCTGGCGGTCGGGTCCGTAAATCGTTCCCGATAACATTGCCTGTGGTTGCAAGCGAAAATCGACACCGGTGACGTGCTCGCCAGGATGCGCAATCACGCGGCGCGGCCACTCGATTCCCACGGCGCCGTAATCCTGGGCCGCGTATCCGACGCGAGAAGCCGTCAGGGAATAGCAAAAGGGGCGAACATCAACGGAATAGCTCCCGTCGGCGCTCGTCGTCGCAGTGTAGGACTGCGGAATCCCTCTGACGTAACACGGAGCTATCTTCACTATCTTCACTTTGGCGCCCGCAAGCGGCGCGCCCGTCGCAGCGTTATAGACGTGACCTGAGATGGAGGCGACTTTCGCCTGACGAGACTGCCCTGCCCGCCTCTGCGGACGAGCCGGCGCGCCCGCGCCGGCGATGCCAAGAGCCAAAAGGCAGATCGCTGTTGCGCCGGGAATTGCGGAAGCGCTCACTCGATCAGCATAGGTCCGCCCGACAGCAAGAACAACAGGCCGCGGTCTGTTGGCTGCGGCAAAGCCAACCCCGCTTTGGAAGTAGCTCACTAACGGCGGCACTTGCAATTCCCGCGCGGAGGCGGCATCCTCCTTTCACCGATGCCCCTGCGGGGGACTGCCGGCGACCGAACGGGAGGAAATCGTCCTGTGTCCGTAACGAAGGAGAAACATCGCGCAACTTCCGCGCGAAATCGCGTGGACCTCGAGGGAAGCCAGCCCGTCCATTTCCCGCTGGGAGTGGTGCGGAAATCAAAACGCTTCCGGCCGGAGCATCCGCACAAGCGGCGGCACGTGACCGTGGTGGTGAGGCCGCGCGAGGGCGAGGAAAGAATTCTGGCGGATATCGAACGTATCGCATTCCAGCCGCCGGCCCGCCGCCACGTGCCGGACTGGCGGGAATTCGATCGGCGCTACGCCGCCAGCCACGAAGACATACGGAAGGTTGCGGCGTTTTACGAAAGCGAGGGATTGGGCGTGGTGGAAACGAGCCGGCGGCGCCGCGCGGTCACGCTGGCGGGGACCTTCGAGGAGCTGGCGGGGGCTTTCGGCGTGAAATTTTCGCACTATGACGGCCCGATGGGGCGATACCACAGCCACGACAATCCGGTGGCGATCCCGCGCGAACTCGCGGGAATGATCGAAGGCGTCCTGGGGCTGAGCAACCGGCCGCTCTTCGCGCGCCACGGCACGACGGCGCTGGCGAGCTTGAAGACGACGCATCCGCACGAGGTCGCCAAGATTTATCAGTTTCCCGAGCACGCCGACGGACGGGGACACGCGCTCGCGGTGATCTGCCTGGGCGGAGGGTTTCATCCCTCGGATGTGGAGGCGTATTTCGCGCTGCGCGGCGGGAAGCCGCCGCGAGTGACCGTGGTGGAACTCGCCGGCACAAAAAATGATCCGGTGCCCAAACGCGAACTAGCTCGATTCGCGAACGCTCTTGAACACAACAGTTTTCTGCACGGCGAGACGAAACAGCTGGCCCAGAAGACCATCTGGACGATCGAGGCGACGATGGACGTGGAACTGGCGGGATCCTTCGCGCCGGGCGCGCGCATCGTCGCGTATTTTTCGCCGAATACCGAGCGCGGACGGTTCCTGGCGACATCGCACGCCCTGGCGGAAACGCCGCGGCCGCCTTCGGTGATCTCCTGCAGTTGGGGCGCTCCGGAAAGCTCGATTCCGCCGCAGGTGCTGCGCGTGATGAACCGGTGTTACCAGATCGCGGCGCTGTGCGGCGTGACGGTGTGCGTTTCCTCAGGCGATTCGGGGAAAACGGAAGTGAATTTCCCCGCGTCGAGCCCCTACGTGCTCGCGTGCGGAGGAACGCACCTGCGTATCCGCAACGGCAGAACGGTGGAAACGGTGTGGAACGAGACGTTTGGCGGCGTGCCGATGTCCAGTTCCGGCGGCTACAGTGCGTTTTTCGGCCGGCCGGAGTGGCAGAGGAAACCGATCGCGCGCGCGAAAGGGAAAAAGAACGGGCGCGGCGTGCCGGACGTGTCCGCGAAAGCCGACTTGGAAGGCGGCTACGCGATTTTGACCGGGCAACGCATCATTCCCATGGGAGGTACGAGCGCGGCGGCTCCGTTGTGGGCGGGGCTGGTCGCGCGCCTTTGCCAGAAGATGGGAAAGCGGGTGGGGTTTCTGAATCCCTTTTTCTATACGCGGCCTTTCCGGCTCGCCGTGCGCGCCATCTGCAAAGGCGATAACGGCCGCTATCGCGCCGGACCCGGCTGGAATCCGTGCACCGGCGTGGGCACGCCGAAAGGGACACCTCTGCTGGAATTGCTGAAGGGAAAGAAATAGGCTAGGCGCAAGTGGAGGCCGAAATTCACCTCGCTAGCGATGTGATGATTTCGCCGAGGAAGAATCGCGCGGCGGAGTGACGCTAACGTAGGGGCGAATTTTCTCGAACCGCTTGCGGCCGATGCCGCGAATCGCGCGCAGGTCGGTGACGCGCTCGAATGGCCCGCTCTTTTCGCGGAAATCGAGGATGCGCTGCGCCATTTTCGGGCCGATTCCGGGGAGTTCCTCCAGCTGATCGAGCGTGGCTGTATTCAGGTCAATCGGTTTTTGGGGTTTCGGCTTCGCGGCCGCCGCGACGGCAAAAAGAATCATCGCGGCGAAGGCCGCGGCGAACGCCCGCATCGGATTTCGCCCAACAACTGACATGGATTCCCTCCCGGCGCAGCCTCGCGCCGCTCGCGCGAAACGTCCGTTCGATTCCGGGCGCTGACGCCGTCACCCGATGCGTTTGCCCTCGGCGTCCCACAGCGCGACTTCGCCATAGAGCGCTGCCTGCGAAGCGATCTGCTCGCGATCGCCAACGACGACGACGAGCGCATTCGGCGAATCCATCCATTTCCGCGCCGCTTCCAGAACGCCCGCCGATGTGACGGCACGGACGCGCTGGCGATAGGTTTCCAGATGATCCTCCGGCAATTCGTTCAAATAGAGAGTGGAAAGCTGACCGCGCAGGCCGCTTTGCGTCGCGACGCCGAGCGAAAAAACGCCGGCGAGATAATTCTGGATTTCGGCAAGTTCCTCCGCGGTGACGGGAAGCGCGCGCATGCGATCGAGTTCGTAGAACATTTCCGCCAGCGTCGCCCCGACCACTTCGTTGCGGACGGCGGCTTGCGTGGCGAACCAACCGCGGCGGCGAAGCGCGTGGACGGCGCTCGAAGGGCTGTAGGTGTAGCCCTTTTGCTCGCGAATGTTCGCGACCAGACGCGAATGGAACGCGCCGCCGAAAATGGCGTTGGCGACGGAGAGCCGAATCCAATCGGGATGGCGCCGCGTAATGGCCGGGTTGGCCACGACGACCCGGGCCTGATTCGTGCCCGGCAAATGGACCAGATGGATGCGCCGGCCGCGCGGTGCTTCGATCTCGGGATCGTCGAACGCCGGAATTTCGCCGGAAGGCCACGATGCGAAGGTGCGTTCGATTTCAGCCAGCAGCCGCGTGGCGGAAAAATCGCCTACGGCGATGAGCAGCGAATTCGCCGCGCACCAATGGCGTGCGTAAAAGGCGCGCAAATCCTCCAGGCGATACGCTTCGACCTGCTGGATGGAGGGAGAAACGACGGCATAGGGATGGTTGCCGAAAAGCTGGTGGCGCACGCACTCGCTCGCGAGAAAACCCGGAGTGACGCGCTCCAGGCGCAGCGCCTCGACGGCCTGACGCCGCTCCCGCTCGAATTCCTCGACGGGAAAAACGGCCTGGCGCGCGATTTCCGCGACGAGTTCGACCAGCGGTTTCGCCGATTCGGCCAGCGCATCGGCGGCGAGAAAACTGGAATCGGCGCCGGCGCCTGTGGATACCGAGCCGCCCATCCGCCGCAAATCCTCCTCGATCTGGCGCCGGGAACGTTGCGCGGTGCCGGTCCGCAGCACGGTGGCCGTCATTTCGGCGAGGCCGGGATTCGAGTGCGCCGTCGAGGCGTTCCCGCTGCGAACCATTAGCTCGACGCTGAGTCGCGGGACGCCATGCGCTTCCACCAGAACCACCTGAAGCCCGTTCGAAAGATGATGGACGTGGCGCGCGGGCCAGATAGCGGGGCGCTCGGCGCCGAGCGCCGGCACCAGGGAAGAGTTGGCAGTATCAGCGGCGTTCACTTTTCACCTCGGACGGGACGGCGCTCGACGATGGCGCGGTTGTCGCGGCGCAGGTAGCGCTCGGCGGCCTCGCGAACGCGCTCGGGCGGGATGCCGGAAAATTCGTCGAGGATCGTGTTCACAAGGCCGGGATCTCCGTCGAAAAGCGAAAAGCAGGCCAGATAGTGCATCAGGCCGAAGCGCGGGATGTAATGCGCGCCATCGAGCGCGGAATAGTAATCCGACTTCAGTTTCGCCTGCACTTGCTCCACTTCGCCGATTTCCGGCGCTTTTTCGCACAATTCCGCCAGGACGCGGTCGTAGGCTTCGATCACGGTTTCAGGTGCAAGGTCGGGGCGATGAAGCAGCCGCGTGGTCATGAGCATCGGCCCGCTGTAATCGAACAGATCCCCGGCGGCGTAGTGGATGCCGCCCTCGGCGTCGACGGCGATCTCCTTTTCGAGCACGAGTTCGCGATAGAGCCGGCCGGCGCGCCCTTCGTGCAGGATGCGATCGGCCAGCGCGAACGCGCACCAATCGGCGCTGCGCCGCTCGGGCAGGTGGTAGCCGATGGCGATACCGCCCAGATTGCCCAGCTTTTCCTCCACCACGCCGCGTCGTTCCTCGCCGGGAGGTGGTTCGGAGACGTCGGCGCGCGGCGGCTCGGGACCGGCGGGAATCGGCGCGAAATGGCGCTCGGCGATTGCGAAGCCCTCGGCGGGATCAACGTCGCCGACGATGACGAGCGAGGCGTTGCGCGGCGTGTAATAAGTACGGAAAAACTGGCGAACGTCGGCCAGGCTGGCCGCGTCGAGATCGGCGAAATCGCCGTAGAAATTGTGCGCGTTCGGCCAGCGCCGATAGGCGATGGGCGGAAGATCGAGCCAGGGAAAACCGCCGTAAGGCTGATTGAAGACGTTGACGCGAACCTCTTCCTTCACGACGTCGCGCTGGTTTTCCAGATTCTCCTGGCTGACGTTGAGCGCGCGCATGCGGTCGGCTTCCAGCCAGAGGACGCGTTCGAGCGCGTTCGACGGAACGGCTTCGTAATAGTTGGTGTAATCGTACGCGGTCGAGCCGTTCAGGACGCCGCCCGAGGCGTTGATCAGACGAATATGCATCATTTTGCCGGCGTGCTCGGAGCCTTGAAACATCATGTGCTCGAAAAGATGCGCGAAACCGCTACGGCCCTCGGGCTCCAGCCGGAAACCGATGCGGTAATAGACGCCGACCGTCGCCACCGGCGCCGAACGATCGGGAGAAACGACCACGCGCAAACCGTTTGGGAGCGTGTGCGATTCAACGGGAATGCCGAGCGAACTCAAATGCGCCTCCTGATGCAAAACAGAAAACGAAGTGTAGCAGCAGCGGCGCCGTGCGTGCGAACGTGGCGGGAAGCAATGCGGGAAACAGGCGCCGTTTAGCGGGCTGCGCTGCGCAGGAGCCGGAGCTGAAGATTGGTGAGGGCACGATACGCCGCCAGGAATTCGCGCGGCAGCTTTTTGAGCGCGCCTTCGTGGCGGCGAATGGTCGCCCGGTCGCCGCGGGAAACTGGTCCCGTCCAGGAACGCGCCGCGCCCAGCCGCTCGTAATTTTCCAGCGTTTGGCGGGCCAGGCGCAGCAACGCGGCCCGCGCGTCGCGCTCGCGGAAGCCGGCCTTTTCCAGCATCGCCGCGCCGGCGGCGAGCGCGGCCAAAAGATGCGGCGAGGCAAAGGCGCCGGCGGCGTGATAGAGCGCTTTTGCTTCGGGATGAATGAGGACAGGCTTCGCACCCAGTTCGTGCGCCAGGGAGCGCGCAAGCCGGCAGGCGGAGGTTTGCCCTTCGATGGCGAACGTTACACCCTCGAGGCGCGGGCGAACGCCGGGAGCGAAGGTCTGAAGCGGATGCATCGAGGCGACGGAAGCGCCGCGCCTGGCCAGCGGTGCGAGCGCCGTGCTGGGCACGGCTCCGCTCGTGTGGAGCACCACATGGCCGGCGAGGCCCTCATGCGCGGCGACTTTGGCCAGACGCCGCGCGACGGACGCGATCGCATCGTCGGGAACGGCGATGAGGATTAGATGCGCGCGCAGGATTTCGGGAACCAGGGCCTGAAGCGGCCTGCCGCCGCTGATGGCTCGCGCGGCGGCCCGAGCCGTGCGGGGCGAACGCGACACCACGGGGCCGACCGTCCATCCCCGCTCGGCCAGGCGTCGGCCCAGCCCTCGGCCCACGCGTCCGGCGCCGATGATTGCCAGCGTCCTCTTCATGGCTGTGGTAGCATAACTCGCTTCGGCGGGATTCAAAACTTCGTGTGAGCTTGTTCTGGACCATCCTGCTGGGGGTGGTCGCCGCATTCTGGATTTTTTACGGCGGCTATTGCCAGCTTCGCCTGCGGGAAATTCCCCGTTTGGGCGACTACGCGCCGGAAACCGGCGAGAAAGCACCGTTGGTGTCGGTGCTGGTCGCCGCGCGCGACGAAGCGCAAAAACTGCCCGAAGCCCTGCCGACCATGCTTTCGCAAACCGGCGTCCGCCACGAAGTGATCGCCGTGGACGACCGGTCTCAGGACTCGACCGGTGCGCTTCTCGAAGATTTCGCGGCGCGAGACGCTCGGTTGCGCGTGGTCCACGTCCGCGAATTGCCCGCGGGGTGGATGGGCAAGCCGCACGCGCTCGAAATGGCCTATGAGAAATCCCGGGGCGAATGGCTGCTCTTCACCGACGCCGACGTGCGATTCCATCCCGAAACGGTTTCACGGGCGCTCCGGCTGGTGCGCGAGCGCGAACTGGACCACGTGACGCTCATCGCGACGCTCGACATGCGCGGTTTCTGGGAGCACGCGGCGCTGGGATACATCGCGCTCGCCTTTCTGCTCGGGATACGGCCATGGCTGGTGGATAAGCCCACGGCGGGAAGCTACATGGGTATTGGCGCGTTCCAAATGGTGCGCCGCTCGGCCTACGAAGCCGCGGGCGGACACAAGCGCCTCGCGATGGAAGTGGTGGATGACATGAAACTGGGGAAAATGGTGAAGCGCGCCGGATTCCGATCGAGCGTCGGAATTAGCGGCGATTTTCTCCACATCCGTTGGCAGGAAGGTTTGGGAAACATCACGCGCGGCCTCACCAAAAACATGTTCGCGGGAATGAGTTTCCATGTTTGGAAAGCGGTGGGAACGTTTCTGGGCGTGATGCTGCTGAGCGTGCTTCCCTTCCTCGCGCTCGCGTTCACGCATGGCTTGGCGTTCTGGATGGCGGTTGCGGCGTCGGCGGGAGCGATTCTGTTCAATATCGCCGTGCTGCGCGGATCGGGCGCCGAATCGCCGCTCTATGGCCTGGCGCATCCATTCGGGGCGCTTGTCTTTGCGTGGATCGCTATCCGCTCGATGGTCGTGACGCTCTGGCGCGGCGGGATCGTCTGGCGCGACACCTTTTATCCGCTCGACGAGCTGAAGCGCGGCTCGGTGTAACGATTTCCCGCCCGATTCCCGGCGCTTCGCAATCAACCTCAACAACCGAAGCTCTGCATTTTCCCCCAAGGGGCAATCTATCGGCTCTTTCGGACAAGTGGCGAAGAGGCGAACTTCGTCGGCAAGCGTGAAACCGCCCTTCGGCGCAAACGTTGACGCCGGCGAAATCAGCCCATACACTCGGGTCACAAAACCTTGGCGCCCATTTTGACCGTGCCGCACCCCGCTCCCAGTCAAATTGGCAAAGGCCCAGGAGAAAACGCCAGTGCCCGGTTCCATGGATGACCGTTTCCGTGCGCTCTTCGAATCTGCGCCCGACGCGATCGTGGTCGCCGACGCCGAGGGCAAAATCCTGCTCGTGAACGGTCAGACCGAAACGATGTTCGGCTACCGGCGCGGGCAACTCTACGGCCAGCCGGTGGAAATCCTGGTGCCGGAGGGTCTGCGCCGGATGCACGAAGCCCGCCGAAAGGCCTTCGCCGCCCAGCCGCGGTTGCGGCCAATGGGCGAAGGGCTGGAATTGAGTGCGCGGCGAAAGGATGGCGGCGAATTTCCGGTGGAAATCAGCTTGAGCCCGATCCAGACGCCCAAAGGGCCGCAGGTGTTGGCAACGATTCGCGACATCAGCGGACGAAAGCGCCTGGAAGAGGAATTGCGCCAGTCGAAGGAGAAGCTGGAATCCCGCGTGGTGGAACGAACCGAGGCGCTGGCGAAAGCGATTCGGGCGTTGGAATCCGAAATCGCCGACCGCAAGCAGGCGCAAGTGGAACTGGCGCGGGAACGCGACCGCGCGCGCAGCTATCTGGACATCGCTGGCGTGATTTTGGTCGCGCTCGACCGCACCGGACGCGTGACGCTGATCAATCGCAAGGGTCTCGAAACGCTCGGATACCGGGAAGACGAACTCATCGGCAAGGATTGGTTCGAGACGTGCCTGCCGGCGCGTTTCCGCGGCAGCGTGAGGAACATTTTCGAAAACATTCTGGCGGGCGCGCAGGTGGAATCCGCCGAGTTGCCGGTGCTGACGCGTGGCGGCGAAGAGCGCCTCGTCGCTTGGCGCAACCGGTTGATTCGCGACGAGAGCGGCGCGGCGATGGGAACTCTGAGTTCGGGCGAGGATGTGACTGAGCGCCGCCGGTCGGAAGCGGCGATGCGGCAACTCGCCGCGATCGTCGAATCCTCCGAGGAAGGGATCGCCGGATTGACGCTCGACGGCACGATCACCAACTGGAACGCGGGCGCCGAGCGAATCTACGGCTATAGCGCCGCGGAAGCGCTGGGCCGGCCCGCCCAGATGCTGGCTCCGGCCGATAAACAGGACGAAACGCTGCGAATCCTCGAGCGAATCCGGCGCGGCGAGCGCATCGGCACGTTCGAAACCACGCGCCGCCACAAGGACGGGCGGGAAGTGGAAATTTCCCTTTCCATTTTCCCTGTGCGCGGACCGGGGGGAGAAACGGTGGGAGCGGCGACGATCGCTCGCGACATCAGCGACCGCAAACGCCTCCAGCTGCAATTGTGGCAATCGCAAAAAATGGAAGCGATCGGCCGCTTGGCGGGAGGTATCGCGCACGACTTCAACAACCTGCTCGGCGTGGTCCTGGGCGACGCGGAACTCGTGCTGGCCGAAAAGGGACTGAGCAACCAGCAGCGCGCGGCGATCGAGGAGATTAAGGAAGCCAGCGAAAGGGCCGCCGCGCTGACGCGGCAACTGCTGATTTTCAGCCGCCAACAGCCGGTGGAGACCCGCGTGGTGAACCTCAACGCTGTTGTGACCGGATTTCAGAATCTCCTCCGAAGGCTGGCCGGTCCGAAAATCGATCTGCACGCGGTGCTGGCTCCCGATCTCGCGGCAATTCGAGCCGATCCCAGCCACCTGCTGCAACTGATTCTGAATCTGGTGGTCAACGCGCGGGACGCCATGCCGGAGGGAGGGACCGTCCGGATCGAGACGGCAAACAAAACGCTCGACGAATTTTCCGAGGCGAGCCATCCGGGGCTGCGCGCGGGAAGCTACGCGCTGCTTTCGGTTGCCGACAACGGGCCGGGAATGGCGGCCGAAACGCTCTCCCGGATTTTCGAGCCGTTTTTCACGACGAAGGAAGTCGGCAAAGGAACCGGTATGGGCCTGGCGACCGTCTACGGCGTGGTGCGAGCGATCGGCGGAGGCGTGTGGGTATACAGCGAGCCGGGACACGGAACCGTTTTCAAGATTTATCTGCCGGTCGCTGAAATCCCCGAAGAAGGCGAGCAAACGCGCGAACCGGAAGCCGAATTGCCCCGAGGAAAAGAAACGGTGCTGCTCGTCGAAGATTCCGGATTGCTGCGGCGCGTGACCACGGAATTTCTGAAGCGGATCGGCTACACCGTGCTCACCGCGGCCGACGCGAACGAAGCCATGGCGGAAGCCGCCCGGCACAACGGACATATCGACCTCCTGCTGACCGACCTGATGATGCCGGGAATGAACGGCCACGAACTGGCTCAACGCCTCCTGGCCGAACGTCCGAAGATGAAGGTGCTCTACACCTCCGGCTATTCGGGAACGATTCTGCAGGACAAGGAGCGTTCGGCCATCGAGCGCTCGTTCCTCGAAAAGCCCTATACGTGGCAAAATCTGGCGCAGAAGGTGCGAAGCGTTCTCGACCGGAACTGAACGCCGGGCGCTCGGCGTTGGGATGCGCGATTTCGAGCTGAAGGGAGGGTATTCAAAAATGAAAGGCAACGCGAAAGTCATCGCGGCGCTGAACGAGGCGCTGCACGAAGAGTTGGTCGCCATCAGCCAGTACATCCTCCACGCGGAGATGTGCGACAACTGGCATTACAAGCGGCTGGGCGAGTTCATCAAGAAACAGTCCATCGGCGAAATGAAACACGCCGAGGCGCTGATCGAACGGATTCTGTTCCTCGACGGCGCGCCGAACCTCACCAAGCCGCTGCAATTGACCGTGGGAAAAAACGTAAAAGAGCAGCTCGAGAGCGACTTGAACCTCGAAATCGGCGCCGTGGCCATGTACAACCGCTCCGCGGAACTGGCCCGGCAGGAAGGCGACAATACGAGCCGGGAACTCTTCGAGCGCCTGCTGAAGGACGAGGAAGAGCACGTGGATTGGCTCGAAGCACAAGTGCATCAGATGAAGGAGCTGGGCTACGAGCGCTATCTGACCCAGCAGATCAGCGAAGAAGAAGATTAGACGCCGCCAGTCTGCGAACGAGCAACGATCCACGCCGCGCTGAGGCTCGCGCCGGAGAATGCCGACGCCTCGGCGGGGACAGCGGGACCCTATTCCAGACGAGCGGCGAGAACGATCAGGAATTGACGAGGCGGCAGGACTTGCAGTCTTCGGAACCGGGCGGGGAAATGGCGAGTGTTGCCCGTGACAACAAATTCAGATCCCGCTTCCACGGCGCATTCAAGAATCATATTGTCGTCCGGGTCGCGAGCGACGTTCAGACGCTCCCGAGGCTCGACGACCGCCGCGACGCCGCGGATGGCACGCAGGGAGCGCGCGACCTCCTGAGGATCGAAACCGAAGCGAGGGCGCCTCAACACGCCTTCGTATTCCTCTAGAAGAGGCTCGGAAACCGCAAGAGAGAAACGCCGGCAGACCGCGAGGTCGAGGATGAGCGCTTCGCGGCCTTCCGCTTTCAGAAGGGCCGAGACGATGACGTTCGTGTCGAGGACGGCGCTAGCCGCGCGCACGGCTCCGCTTCCTGCGATAGCCGGCGATTTCGAGATTGATTTCCCGCAAGGATAGCCGATCGAGCCGCCTCGCCTTGGCTTCCTGCCGGATCCTCTTCAAAGCTGCGGGCCGTTTCGCGAAGTTTTTCAGGTAATCTTCGACGCCCATGATTACCGCTTGTGGTTCGCCGCGCCGATCCACGACAAAGCGCTCGCGATTTGTTCTGACCCTTTTCAAGATTTGACCAAATTGCGTGCGGGCTGTCAGTGCGGGAACGATTCTGGTCACAGCCTTTGCGCTCGGCATGGGAAACCTCCTGGTCCGTGCGCGAACCAATTAATCAGTACGCCATCATTATATCAACACCTCCTCGGAAGGGCACGCGGAATGGAATTCAGGAACGAGAGCGTCGAGGACGCGCGCGGCGCGACGGGCGCGCTCCGGACGGCGCGGTGCTCGCTGGCGCTTCGCCGACAGGAGCCGCGACTTGCGACTCGGCAGGGATAGAAGCGGGAGAGAAGCGGGCGCCGGCTGAGGGCAATTCGATCAGCCGCTGCTTGAGCGCGCGGGCGCGGTCGCGCAGCTCCGCGGCGCGCTCGAATTCGAACTGTTTGGCGGCTTCGCGCATTTTTTCCTCGAGCGAAGCGACGGCCTGGCGCAATTCGGCGTCGGTCGCGAATTCATCCACCAGAGAGTCATCCGCCGCAACCTGCACGTAATCCGCTTCGACGATCGCGGCAAGCTCCATATCCACGGCCTTGACGACCGAAGCGGGCGTGATGCCGCGTTCCTGGTTGTAGGCGAGCTGCTTCATGCGCCGGCGCGCGGTTTCGTCCATCGCTTCCTGCATCGAGCGGGTGATGCGGTCGGCGTAAAGAATGGCGCGGGCGTCCAGATGCCGTGCGCAGCGGCCGATCGTCTGGATGAGCGCCGTTGCGCTGCGCAGATAGCCTTCCTTGTCGGCGTCGAGAATGGCGACCAGCGAAACTTCGGGCAAGTCGAGTCCTTCGCGGAGCA
>JAKAOH010000248.1 GCA_021812285.1 Acidobacteriota bacterium
TTCACCGCGCCGGCGGATTTCATCGCGTCGGTCAGCAGGCCGTCGCGAATATTCCCCGGCGATGGATTCATATCGAAGCCCGAGCGCGCCTGGCGGGCGCGTTCGGCGTAATCGCGCATGAGCGCCATGAAGCGATCTGCGACCGCGGCGTTTACGCTGCGATCGATCAGTTCCTGTTCCACGCCGCACAATTCGGGAAACTCCGCCAGAATCGTCCGGCCGCCGAGCGCGACGACCAGATCGGAAGCGTGGCCGATCGCGGGATTGGCGGAAATGCCGGAAAAGCCATCCGAACCTCCGCATTTCAGCGCGAGGCACAGATGCGAAAGCGAAGCCGGTTCGCGCCGCGCGCGATTCGCCTCGACGAGGCCGAGAAACGTTTTTTCGATCGCGGCGGAGAGCATCGCCGATTCGGACTGGCTCTTCTGCTGCTCGAAAATCAGGAGCGGTTTCTGAAATCCGGGATCGCGCGCGCGAATCTGCTCGCGGAGGATCGGAATTTGCGCGTGTTGGCAGCCGAGGCTCAGCACCGTTGCGCCGGCCACGTTCGGATGGTGCAGATATCCGGCGATCAGGCCGCACAGGTTGTTCGAATCCTCGCGCGTGCCGCCGCAGCCGCCTTCGTGCGTCAGAAACTTGACTCCGTCGATGTTTTCAAAAAGTCTAGCTCCGGGCGCAACGTCGCCATCTTCCGCAGCAACTTTGTCGAGCGGCTCGCTCATCCCATCTCGATACCAGCGCGCCAGGCGCGCCACTTGCCGCCGATACGTGGCCGGCTGGGCGAAGCCAAGTTCCTCCTCGAACGCCTGCTTCAGCACGCCGATATTGCGGTTCTCGCAAAAAACCAGCGGTACGGCCACCCAATAATTCCGGGTGCCGACCTGACCATCGGCGCGGCGGTATCCCTGGAACGACCGATTGCGCCAGAGGGAAACGTCCGGCGCGGTCCAATGGAACTCGGCACGCTTGGGCTGGAAATCGGCGGCCTGATGCCTGACGTTTCGCGTGGTGAGCGGTTCGCCCTTGGCGATGGCAGCGGTGGTTTTCCCGACGACGATTCCGTACATCACGACGTCGCTGCCCAAAGCGAGATTCCGCATGGCGAATTTATGTTTGGCCGGTACGTCAGCCGCGATCGCGAACGCTTCGCCGCCCCACTCCGGCGTTTCGCCTTTGCGCAAATCCGCGAGCGCCACCAGAACGTTGTCCCGCGGGCCGAGTTGCAGCAACTTGTTTTGCATCCGCTTCCATCCCTCCGCCCGCCAAAGCCGGTTCGGCGCCGGCCCCGGCCGCCCTCGATTCTACGCAACCCGGGCGCGCGAGCAAGCGCCAGAAACCTCTTTTATTCCCGCTGGCGCGAAAACAAGACCACCAGGCGCCGCGGCCCATGCGCTCCGAGAACGAGAATTTTCTCGATGTCGGCGGTCCGGCTGGGCCCTGTGATCAGAGAGAGCGATGAACACTCAGCCAGCGTGCCTCTGCGCCGGAGCATTTCCATCGCGCCGGGCCAATCCGGCGTCAATTGGCCGGCGTGGGCCAGCACGATATGAACCGGCGGCACGAGCGACCCGGCACGCCCTCCGCAGGCGGTGGAAATCAACACCGAACCCGTTTGCGCGACGACCGCTTCCGCCAGCGTTACTCCCGCTTGCGAGCTTTCGCTCGCCGCGCCTTCCGACGACCACCGAATTCGGGGCCTTCCGGCGAGCGATATCGCCTTTCGCACTGTTGGCGAATCCTGCGCGAAGATTTCCCCCTCGGGAATTTCCGCCAGCAGATCGGCCAGCCTGCGATCGCGCTCGGCCGGCGTTTCCGCGACGATGCATTCGGTGGCATTCGCCGAACATTCGGCGCGAAAGCGTTCCAGAGGATCGGCCACGGGAGCGAAAATGGCTTTCGACGCCGGCGCCCGTTGCGCCGGAGCAACGGATCGCGTGGCCGCGCGAATTCGCGCGAGAATCCGTTCCCGAGCCGGATTTTCAGCCTGCGCCATGCTTTTTTCTCCAGAGTGCGCGAAACGACTGCGCGGGAATTTCCGGCATTTCGCGCCGTTTCGTCCAGCTTCGCGCCGGATCGAGGACCGTTCCCGCAAGCCCCGTTTTTTGCGCCATTTTTGCTGCCGCGCGCGCCGCCCAGCCCACAACGCCGAATCGCCACCCGCTCGCCGCCGCCCATTGCCACAGGCCGAATCCCGCTCGTTCGCGCGTCGGCCGCAGGCCGGCCGCGACCGCGTTGCGCCGGTTTTGCAACAGGTGCAGCGGCAAATCGATTTTCACCGGGCACACTTCAGCGCACGCACCGCACAGCGACGATGCGAACGAGAGATGCTGAAATTCGCCAAGGCCGCGCAGGTGAGGCGTCAGGACGCTGCCGATCGGACCGGAATAGATGGCGCCGTAAGCGTGGCCGCCGATCGTGCGAAACACCGGGCACGCATTCAGACACGCGCCGCAACGGATGCAGCGAAGCACTTCTCGCTGCTCCGGGTCCGCGAGCAGCCGCGAGCGTCCGTTATCAAGCAGGACGACGTGAAATTCCTCGGGGCCATCCGGCTCGCTCGCCGTGCGCGGCCCGGCAATGAGCGTGTTGTAACAGGTAATCGGCTGGCCGGTTCCCGCCGTCGCCAGCACGGGCCAGAGCGTCGCGAGGTCTTCGGCGCGCGGAATCACCTTTTCGATTCCGGCAATCGCCACGTGAATGCGCGGAAGGCTCGAGCACAACCGCGCGTTTCCTTCGTTCGTGGTGATGGCGATGGCTCCCAAATCGGCGACCAGAAAATTCGCGCCGGTGACTCCCATTTCGGCGGAAAAGAACGCGCGCCGCAGCTCGCGCCGCGCGATCGCGGTCAGTTCGCCCGGGTCGTCCGTTGCCACGCCGCCCAGTTTTTCGCGGAAGAGATCGGCGATCTGGCTCCGCGTGAGGTGCATCGCCGGCGTGACGATGTGAAAGGGTGGTTCTTCGCGCAGCTGGACGATGAATTCGCCCAGATCCGTTTCCCACACCTTGATTCCGCGGCTTTCCAGGGCAACGTTGAGCCGGATCTCCTCCGAAACCATTGACTTCGACTTCACGACCGAGCGGACGCCTGCTCGCGCGGCCAGATCGGCCACGTAGCGGCTCGCGTCTTCCGCCGTTTCCGCCCAAAACACCTGGCCGCCGCGTTCTTTCACGCGCCGCTCGAATTCTTCCAGATAAAGGTCCAGGCGATCGATCGCTTCGCGCTTGATTTCGCGGCATCTCTCGCGCGCCGCTTCCCAATCGAGAAAACGCGCGCGCCCGCGCCGGACGGCCGCGTCGTAATGTTCGACTCCCTTGCGCACGATTTCGCGCAGTTCGCCGTCGGCGGCCTTTTCCGCCGCCTCGCGCAGGAACGTTTCTGACGCCGCGCTCATTCGCTCCTCATTCCCGTTTGCCGGAATGCGCGCCGCCCGCTTCGGTGCGCGCCAAGATGCTGGCCAAATGGATCGCGCGGACGGACGAATTCCGCCGCCTCAGGATGCCGCCGATCTGCAGCAGGCAACTCGGATCGGTCGAAGTCACGAATTCGGCTCCGGCGCGTTCCGCGGCGTCGGCTTTCCTCTCTCCCATCACCGCGGAAATCGCCGGGAATTTCGTTGAAAACGTGCCGCCGAAACCGCAGCATTCGGCTGCGTCGGCCATTTCCACCAGCGTGAGGCCGCGCACGGCTACGAGCAGACGGCGCGGCTCGTCGTGAATTCCCAATTCCCGCAGCGTGTGGCAGGCGTCGTGATACGCGACGCGATGAGGGAAGCTGGCGCCCATGTCCGTCACTCCCGCCACGCGAACCAGAAATTCCGAAAACTCGAAGACGCGGTCGCCCAGTTGCCTCGCTTCCTCCGCGGCGCGCGTCCCTTCGAGCAGTTCGGGATAAAAGCGGCGCACCATGGCCGTGCACGATCCCGAC
>JAKAOH010000249.1 GCA_021812285.1 Acidobacteriota bacterium
GTAGACGCGGCGCTCGTGCGGCTCGAGATCGCGGAGTGACATGCGGTCCATGAACGCGTACATGAGGGCGCAGCGGGAGAAGAAGTAGTCGCTTTCGCCGCTGACGAGGAGGATCTCGGCGGAGGCGTCGCGCGCGCGAAGGGTGAATGCGGCTGTGATGCCGGCGACGCCGTTGCCGATGATGACGTAGCGCACCGGTCACTCTCCCCCTCGAACGCGGCCGGCGTAGAGGCGCGTCGACACGCGCGTTCGTGCCGCGATGGTAGCACGAAGGCAAAGAAGGTGGCTGAAAGCGCGCGAATGTCGGCGGATTTGGCGGAGGGCGAGGCATGCCTCGCCCCTACTGGGCAGAAGCGGACGCGGAGGAATCAGCCGGAGATTTGTTGGAGGAGGCGGAGGTAATCGACGATGTCGTCGCGGGAGAGCATGCCGACGACGGAGCCTTCTTCGACGACCGGGAGCTGATTGACGCCGTCGCGGCCCATTTTTTCAAAAGTGGTCCAGAGTTCGGCGGAGCTGGGGATGGCGATGGCATCAGCAAGGGGGATCATCGCCTGCGCGGCGGCGGTGGTGGGCCAGGCGCCGCGAGGCACGTGGCGAATGGCGGAGAGCGTGAGCAGGCCGGCGGGATGGCCGTTTTCGGAGACGAGGAACGCGCGGCGGCCGGCGGCGAGGACGTGATGCTCGACGACGTCGGCGATGCTCATCGCGCCATCGAGCGAGAGGAAATTGCGATTCATCACTTCGGAGACTTTGTGGCCGACGAGCAGGCCTTTGACGAGCGTCTGCTGGATTTGAGCGGCGGCGGCGCTTTCGAGGAACCAGCCGATGAAGGCGATCCAAAGACCGCCGACGATATCGCCTCGCAGAACGCTCCACAGGCCGAAAAAGATCATCGCGTAGCCGAAGAAGCGACCGGTGCTGGCGGCGATGGTGGTCGCGCGGCGGAAATTATTGGTAGCGCCCCAGACGACCGCGCGGAGCACGCGGCCGCCATCGAGCGGGAAGCCGGGAAGTAGATTGAAAATCGCGAGCGCGAGATTCAGCCACCACAGGTAACCGGCCATGGCGTAGAGCGCCGAGCCGCGGACGGTGAGCTGTTGCATTTGGCCGAAAAGAAATGCAACCGCCAGGCTGACGAGCGGGCCGACGATCGAAATCCAGAATTCGGCGCTCGCGCTGGGTGGTTCGGCGGTGATTTCGGAAACGCCGCCGAAAATGAACAGCGTGATGCGGCCGACGGAGACCCTGTACCGCTGCGCCACGAGCGAGTGGCCAAGTTCGTGGAGAAGCACGCAGACGAAAAGGAGCAGGGAGGAAGTCGCGCTCATGAGCCAGTTCTGGACATGGCTCCACTGGGGGAAACGCTGCGGATAATAGCCGACGGCGAGCATCCAGGTGAACAGGCCGAAAATGAGGAACCAGGAATAATCGAGGTCCACCGGAATGCCGAACACGCGGCCCAGAGGAATCGTGTGACGAGCGGTTTCGTCCATCTGTGCTCCCTGGCGAGTCTCCTCGAGGAGCGTCCCACTACGCGGAGCGAAACGAACGGTGGAACGGGGTGATTCGCTCTAAGAAAACGATACGACGAGCGACGGCGAGATTCAACTGAGCGGGGAAGCGCGGAGCGGGCGGCCCGGCGGAGTTAAGGGTGGTGGGCGGGAGGGGTGACGCGGGCGAGGACGAGCGGCCCGGCGAGTGGGACGACCTCGCTCGCAACGGCGGCGGAGTGGGGAAGCGCGGCGAGGGCTTTGCGCGTGGTGCAGATCCAGGCGGGATGCGTCACGCTGGGCGACCATTCAGTGAGTTCGCGGCCCAGGTAAAAATCGAGGCCGTAAACCCAATCGCGAGACAAGCGGTAGGTTTCGAGCTTCCCTCCGAGAGGCAGCGAACGGCTCACTCTGCGAGCCGCGTCGCGCGCGGAAAGATACCTAGAGACGCGCGGAAGGAAAAACCAACTCACCGCGGCGACGAGAACGCCCATCCAGACGGCCGAAAGAACCGCCGAGCGGAGCGGATTGCGCGCGGCGAACGCCAGAACAACGATCAGCAAGCCGACGACGGCGGTGGTCCATAAGAAACCGGCGATGGCGGCGTGGTGGGAGACGTCCCAGGCGGAGGGCAGACGGCGCAGCCAGTGGCCGGCGGTTGTGCCGAGAGCGATCCAGAGGGCGCCGACGAGGGCGAGTGTGGCGCGGCCGAGAGTGTCGCGCGGAGATGCGGGGGTGCGAACAGCAGATCCTTCGCTTCGCTCAGTATGAGAGGTTTTTGAGGAGGGTGGTGATGGAACGGCAGGTCCCCCCGGGGAAAGAGCGTCGGGACTCGCTTCGGTCGCCGGCGAACCAATTCGTTCGAACTGGCGATTGATAGGAGAGCAAGAAGACATGCGGTCGAGCGTGCCGGCGAGCAGAAGGACGAGTGGTGGGAGTGAGGGAAGGATATATCCGGGGAGTTTGGAATCGGAAAAGCTGAAAAAGAGGAGCGGGAACGCGGCCCAAGCGGCGAGGAAGAGTTGCGGCGAGCGCGAGGCGTCGCCGGAGCGAACGGTGCGCCAAAGATCGCGGGCCGTGGCGATGAGGATGGGCGTCCACGGAACGAGGGCGAGCGCAAGTATGGGAATGAAGAACCACCAGGGCTGAACGTGTTCGAAGACAGGCGTGAGAAAACGCTGGAAATTCTGGTACCAGAAAAACGTGTAGGCGAAATGAGGGTTGGCGAGCGAGCAGGCGATGTACCAGGGAAGCGCGACGACGGCGAAGGCCAGAAGCGATTCCCAGCGCAGAAAGCGAATTGCGAGACGCCAGCGGCGAGTGAAAACGGCCCAAAGCAAAACGGAGCCGCCCGCGAGGATGATGGCGACGGGACCTTTGGCGAGCGTGCCGAGGCCGATGAAAGCGCCGACAAGGGCGTAGTTCCAGCGCGAGACGGCGGGTGCGGATGGATCGTCGGGCGGGTGAGCGGGGGAGTTTTTATCGGCGGAAGCCGACTTGAGCGGCTGGAGCCGCGACGATTGTGCAGCGTGTTCGGCGCGGCTGAAGCCCTGCCCTTCCGGCCGCGGCCAGAGCGTGGCGAGGGCCGCGATCATGGCCGCTTCGACGGAAACCGTGAGGAGCATATCCATCGTGGCGGCGTGGGCGAAAGCGAAAATGCCGAGTGAAGTGGGAAACAGAAGCAGTGTGAGGAACGCGGCGCGGCGATTCCAGATGCGGTGCGCGGCCCAGGCGAGAAGCAAAGCCCCGCAGAACGCGGCGAGAGCGTCGGGCAGGCGCGCGGCTCGGGCGGTGACGCCGAAGAGACGGAAGGAAACGGCGGCGGACCAGTAGTAGAGAATCGGCTTTTCAAACCAGGGATGACCCCAGAGGCGCGGCGTGGTCCAATCACCCGATTGCGCCATGGCGCGGGCGATCCAGGCGTAACGCGGCTCGTCTGGACCGACCAGGCCGATGGCGCCGAGACCCGCGAAAAAACAGACCGCGAGCAGGGAAGCGGCAAGAGCGAAGTAGGCGGCGAATGTGCGGCGCAGAGCCAAAACGAGAAGAGTCTACTATGAGTGGGCGCCGGCAGGCGGGTTTCGGTCGGAGGACGATAATCGCACGGTGCGGGGACGGTGCGTGGCGGATGGGTCCTGATGGATAATGTGCGCTGATGCCGGAATGGATGGAATACGTGGCGGCGCGGTCGGCGCTGGGATTGCTGGGGGCGTTGCCTCGGCCGATGGCGCGCGCGGTGGGCGTGGGAGTGGTGCGCGTTCTTTATTGGTTGCGGCCAGAGCTTTCGCGCACGGCGCATTGGAATCTGTCACTGGCGTTTCCGGAATGGACGGCGAAGCAGCGGCGGCGGACGATTCGCGGAGTGATCCGGCAGGTGGGCTGGATGGCGGGGGAATTCGCCCATTTCCCGCGATA
>JAKAOH010000066.1 GCA_021812285.1 Acidobacteriota bacterium
GCGCACGCGGCCCGCGCGCGCCTTCTTGTCCGCGCCCAACCGGCGCGCAATCGCGGCGGCAGGCGGGAGACTCGGCAGCGCGCCGAGCCGGACGACGAGGCGTGCGATGCGCCCGGCGTCTTCCGCGCGCAACACGCCCATTTTCCGGGAAATCTCCACCGCGCCGAGCATGCCCCAGCCGACCGCTTCTCCGTGGAGAATGCCGCGATAGCCAGCCGCGGCCTCGATGGCGTGGCCGATGGTGTGGCCGAAATTGAGCGCCTGGCGCTGGCCGGATTCGCGCTCGTCGCGGCCGACGATTTCGCCCTTGATGCGGACGCAGCGCGCGACCACCCAATCGAGCACGCCGTCGTCGCGCCGAACGAGACGCTCGGTGGTGCGTTCGAGCACGTCGAAGAGGAGCGGATCGGCGATGATCGCGTATTTCACCACTTCGTAGAGACCGGAGCGGTATTGGCGGAGATCGAGCGTCGAGAGCAGATCGGGATCGGCGACGACGAGTTCGGGCGGATAGAACGCGCCGACCAGGTTCTTCCCTTCCTTCAGATTCACGCCGGTTTTTCCGCCAATCGAGCTATCCACCTGCGCCACGAGCGTGGTGGGCACGTGAACCAGCCGTACGCCGCGCATGTAGGCCGCGGCGGCGAAGCCCGCGACGTCGCCCACGACGCCGCCGCCGGCCGCTACGATCACCGTTCCGCGATCGGCGCCGTTGCGCACGAGCTCCCGCGCGATTCGCTCGACTGTGCGCAGCTCTTTCGCCGTCTCCTGGTCGTCGAAAAGGATTCGCCGCGGCCGGGCCAGCGCGAGCGCGCGGGAAAGCGCGCGGCCGCACGCGCGCCAGACGCGCGGCGAGGTGAGCAGAAACACGCCGGTGCGATCGGAGGGCAACTGGCGCGCCAGCCATCCCGCGCGGCCCATCAGGCCGCGCCCGCAGAGGACCGAGTATTCGCCTTCGGACGAATGAATGACGATGCGATTCATTGAAGCGAAAACTCTACCACACTCGTTGCCCCGGTTCCCCTATCGCACCTGCGTGATACCAAGGACCAAAGTCTTCGGAAGAGCCTTCCCCATGCGGGACGCGGAGCGAATTCGCACGGACTACGCCGTTATCGGAGCCGGCGTAGCGGGTCTGCGCGCTACGATCGAGCTGGCCTCGGGCGGCAGCGTGCTGCTCCTCTCCAAGGGATCCATGGCGGAAACGGCGACCGCGGCGGCGCACCGCGGCATTTCGGCCGCGCTGGGCGACGGAGATGAACTGAGTATCCACGAAGGGGAAACGCGGCGCGCCGGCGCGCCGCGAAAGCCGCGGCAACCATTACCGCGCCGACTTCCCCTATCACAACGACGAACTGTTCGCCCGCCATTCGCTGGCCGCGGGAGATAGGCCGATCCGCTTCGTCTGACCGCTGGAAAGACAAAGACCCTGGTTCCCGAGTTAAGCACACAGGCTGGGAGCCCGCGCCAAGAGCGCTCAGGATTTGCCTTTTTTCGGCGGCGCGAATTTTTTATCGAGCGCCTGGATCGTGGCCAGGAAGACGTGGCCGACGACGGCGAGCGAATGCGGGCTGCATTTATCGAGGGTGTCTTCGGCCGTGTGCCAGTAGGGATAATCGAAATCGATCACGTCGGCTGAAGCGACGCCTTTGCGGACGAAGGGCATGTGGTCGTCGTCCACCGACATCGTGGTGGAAAGAAAATACTGGCTGTAGCCGAGATGTTTCGCCGTGGACCAGATCAGGTCCTCGAGCCAGGGAGTGGAATTGGAGTCTCGGGTGATGTCCAGGTCCGCGTCGCCGATCATATCGGCCAGCAGGAGCGCCTTCACGTTTTTCAGCTCGCCCGAGTTTTCCATTCGCGCGGCCAGCTCGCGGCTGCCGAATTCGGCGTTGTTGTCGCTCCAGATGGTCTGCGCCTGCTGCTGATTGGCGAAATTGACCTGGTCCTCCTCGCCGTCCACAAAGGCGATCCAGATGGTCAGCGGGCTCGGCTTCCCGCACATGTCGTGGGCCACTTCGAGCAGCAGCGCGGTGGATGAGCCGCCGTCGTCGGCCCCGACAAAACCGGCGAGACGCAGCGTATCGTAGTGCGACAGCAGAAGGACGATATCGGGACTCTTGCCGGGAATTTTCGCCACGATATTGTCCATGGCCAGATTGCCCAGGTCCGTCTGGGCATGAAAATGATCCTGGCTGACGGCGCAGCCAAAGGATTCGAGCTGCTTCACCAGATAGACCTGCTCGCGCCGGATATTTGGCGTATCGGGCGGCCGCGGGCCGAAATCCACAATCGTCTTCAGATAGTCCCACGCGCGCACGCCGTTGAATCCGCCGGTTTCCGAAGCGGGCGGCGCGGGCTGGGGCGCGGGGGTTTGGCGGGCGTCGGCAACGTTCGAGGCGCCCGAGCAGCCGACGAGAGCGGCCGCGCCGAGAATCAGCGCGCCGAGCGCCAAACGTCTCTTTCGTGGCCCTCGATTCACCGAGCATCGGGCGTTGCGCCAAATCGCCATATCAGTGGACCTCCGTCGAAGCCATCGCCGCGTGCCGCTTGCGGCGCACCACCAGGTAGCTTACGCCGATTCCCGCCAGATACAGCAGAATCATCGGCGCCATGAAGATGAGCATCGTCGTCGCGTCCGGGCTCGGCGTCACCACGGCGGCGACGATCGTGATGACGAGAATCGCGTAGCGCATATTCTTCCAGAGAAATTTCGGCGTCACGACGCCGATCACCGACAGGAAGAAAATCAGCACCGGCAATTCGAAAATCAGCCCGAGCCCGATCAGCACCAGCAGCGTCAAATCGAAATATTCGTTGATGCTGATCAGAGGACGGAACGGCCCCTGGAAGCTGACCAGGAAACGCAGCACCATCGGCAACAGAATGAAATAGCCGAACGCGATGCCGGAGAGAAACAGTCCCACGGACGAGGCAACGAACGTGACCACGGCGCGACGCTCGTGTTTATAGAGGCCGGGAGCGACGAACAGCCAGACCTGATAGAAGACGAACGGCGACGCGATGACGAGCCCCAGATAAAAGCCGAGGTGAATGATCAGCGCGATCACACCGGTCGGGCTGGTGTAGATCAGTTTGTCGGTGGCGTGGACGGCCTGCAAGGCGTGAATCATCGGCAGCGAAATCCAGCCGAGCATCTTCTCCGCCACGGAAAAGCCGAGCATCGCGCCGACGCCGATGGCGATGAGCGAATAGACGAGCCGTTTGCGCAGCTCGCTCAGGTGATCGAAAAACGACATCCGGCCGCCCGCTTCTTCCTTGGGGCCGGCGCCGGGCCGCGATTCAGGCTGCGGAGGAGTGGCCATCAGCGGGTTTTCCGGAGGGGTCGCCGGCGCCATCCGGATCGTCGGTGGAAACGGGCGCGGGCTCGGGCTGCATCGGCTTTCTGGGAGCGTGGTCGGCGGCTACGGGCGAACCAGCGGCGTCGGAATCCGCGGAAGACGCATCGTCGGGCGCGGCGTGGCCGGCAAAAGAAGCCTCGTGCGCCGGCTCGGGATCTGGCTGCGCTTCCGTTGCCGGTTCAGGGAGGGTCGCCGCCGCCGCGGCGGAGGCGGGGGTGGTCGCCGGGAGCGTCTCGGCTTCGCGCTTCTCGGTCAGATCGCGTTCGAGCTGATTCATTTCCTGCTGGAACGTTTCCTTCAGGCTGCCGGTGACGCGATTGACTTCGAGCATCGCTTTCGAAAGCGTGCGCGCCACTTCCGGCAGTTTTTCAGGCCCCAAAACGATCAGGGCCACCAGGAAAATGATAATCAGGTGGGGAATGCTTAGCATCGAGTGAACCGCGGCGCCCCAAATCGAATGATAGAAAAGCGCGGAAGGGGTGTCAAACCTCGGTATGCTATACTGGCAAAAGACAAGGAGATAGAGCGGACCTATGGCTCGGGGCATAAAGGGAATTCTCGTTCTCGGCGGGATCATCGGCGTCGCGGCCATCCTGGGCGGTTTCTACGGGCCCTCGGTGCGCGCCACGGCGACTTCCGGCGACAGCATGGAGCAATCGGTTCAGACGTTCACCCAGGTGCTGGCGATCGTGAATCACGATTACGCCAAACCGGTGAAGGTGAACGGCGCGGTCTACAACGGCGCCATCCCCGGCATGCTCGAGGTCCTCGATCCCCACTCGACTTTTTTCACGCGCAAAGCGTTCGACCTGATGCGGCAGGACCAGAACGGCCGGTATTTCGGCGTCGGGATGCAAATCGGACCGGAAAGCGGCCGTACTGTGGTCATTTCGCCCTTCCCCGGCTCGCCGGCGGCCAAGGCGGGAATCCGGCCGGGCGACGTGGTCGTGAAAGTAGACGACAAGCCGTGCAAAGGACTGACCACGAATCAGGTGGCGAATCTGCTGATGGGCCCGCGCAACACGATCGTGCAAATCACCGTCGCGCGCGAAGGCTGGGACAAGCCGCTCGAATTCACCGTCACCCGCGCCGAAATTCCTCACCCCGCGGTGGATTACTACACGATGATCCGGCCGGACATCGGCTACATCCACATCTCCACGTTTGAAAACGAGGAGACCGCCGACGAGCTTCGCCAGGCGATGAAAGCGCTCGACGCGCCGAAACTCAAGGGGCTGATTCTGGACCTGCGCGGTAATCCGGGCGGCTTGCTGAATCAGGCCGTGCAGGTGGGCGATATGCTGCTGAGCAAGGGCCAGCTGATCGTCAGCCACCACGGAAGGTCATCGCCCGAGCGGCGCTACTACGCGGTGCACGGCAATGGCGGCGATCAAGTGCCGATCGTCGTGCTCATCAACGGCGGAACGGCTTCAGCTTCGGAAATCGTCACGGGAGCGTTGCAGGACCACGATCGCGCGCTCGTCGCGGGCACCACGAGCTTCGGCAAGGGACTCGTCCAGACGGTGACGCCGCTCAGCTACGGCACCGGCCTGGCGCTGACCACCGCTCGCTACTACACGCCCAGCGGCCGGCTGATTCAGCGGCCCTACGCGCACATTTCCTATTGGCAATACCGCTTCGATCCCCAGCCCGCACCGAAAGCGAAAGCCTATCTGACCGATGGCGGCCGCACGGTATACGGCGGTGGCGGAATCACGCCGGACGTGGTGATTCCCAAGACGAAGCGCGACGTATTTCAGAACACGCTGATCCAGGACGGCGTGTTTTTCCCGCGTTTCCCCGACGTTCCGCTGGAAATCGGCGTCGGCGATTTCACCCGCTATTACCTGGGCAAGCGGCCGACGATCACGCGCGATTTCACCGTGGACCAGAATGTATTGAACCAGTTCGAGCAGTTCCTCACGCGCCAGCACGTCGCCTACACGCAGCAGGACATTCAACAGAATCTCGACTGGATCAAGTGGAAGATCAAGCGCGAAATTTTCACGTCGGTCTTCGGCCAGAACGCCGGCTATCAGGTGGATCTCGATCACGACGCGCAACTGGATAAGGCGCTGACGCTGATTCCGCAGGCCAAGGCGCTCTACGCGCACGTGCGGCAAATCCTGGCCGAACGCGCGGCGAACCAGGCCGCGGTGGATCGCTAGACTCCGCCGTCCGCTCCGCTTACAATCTTTCTTCGTGGGCCGCTAGCTCAGCTGGGAGAGCGCATCGTTCGCAACGATGAGGCCGTGGGTTCGAATCCCATGCGGTCCACCAAAACCCCTCTGCAAGGCAGGCTTCGGCCGAGAGCGTCCCGGTTGCACCGGGAAGGCCGTGGGTTCGAATCCCATGCGGTCCACCAAACTCCTAATTGCCCAGCCCGGCGACATGGGTAGCAGCACGTGCCGGTCGCATGGGTGACACGGCTCCGCCACGCTCCGCGAGGGCGCAGCGGTCAGGGTTTGATTGGCAGTCGCCAAACGTGCCGGGGGCAAACGGAATTCGCTCGCTCGCGGCTCCGCGCAGACGGCCTATTTCGGGGTGGGCCCTTCGACCACCTGGCTGAACCGCGCCGTAGCGATCCACTTCGCGAACGCCGCCCGCACCTGCGCAGCCGTCAGCAGCAGATAGCGGTGGGCCGCGCGAACCGGCTCATTGAGCGGCAAGCCGATTTCCGACCGCGAAAGCAACCCGCCGGCGATGCGGTTGATGCTCGATTCGCTCAGCGGAATTTCGCGGAGCAGCATCGCTTTCGCGCGGCGCAATTCCGCCGGCGTCACCGGAGCGGTTTGCATCTGGTGTAGATCGCGCATCACGATCTTGCGCGCTTTCGACACGTTCGGGGGATCGCAAGCGTAATCCACCGAGTAGACGGTGCGCGTGCGGCCGGCGTCGAGCGAAACGCCGACGTAGTAGACGAGTCCCCGCTTTTCGCGCAGATCCTGATAGAGCCGCGTGGCGTAGAATCCGCCGCCGAGCACGTGGTCGCCGAGCTCGAGCGCGTAGTAATCGGGATTGAAGCGGTTCATCGGCAGCGTTTCCGCCAGCGTCACTTGATCCTGCACGCGGCTCTTATCCGGCACGTTGGTGGTCGAAGATTGGCTGGGAGGAACGGCGGGCAGGTCCGTTTCCGGCTTGTTTCCAGTCGCCGGCCAGGTTCCGAAGTATTTTTCGATTACCGCGCGCGCCGCTTCCGGCGTCACGTCGCCAATCACGACGATCGTCGTCATATCCGGACGGAAAACGTGTTGGTAGTAATTCCGCACGTCGGCGAGCGTGAGCGACATCGCCGATTGCGGCGTCGGCTCGCGCAACGTCGGATCGCCCTTGGGAAACAGCGCCGCGTCCACCGCGCGGCCCGTCAGGTAATCCGGGCTTTCGAGCTGCCCGGCGATCGCCATCGCCGTCTGCCTCTGGACAAGCGTAAACGCCGGCGCCGGCAGCGCCGGATGCAGCACGTTGTCGGCGAGCAGTTGGACGCCGCGATCGAAATGGCTCGTCAGCACGGAAAGCGAAAACGACGTTCCCGCCGATTCGTCCGCGGCGATATCGTCGAGCGCTTTCTGGTATTCGACGCGGTTGAGCGTGGTGGTGCCGAACGAAAAGAGCTGGCCAAGCACGCTGTTTACGCCTTCCTGGTGCGGCGGCGTTTGCAGTACCGGCCGGTTACGCACGTCGCCGTAGACGCTCACCGTGCGACTCACCGTTTCCGGCTGCACGATCAGCTTCAAACCGTTCGGCAGAACCGAGACGACCGGATGCAACGTGGAGGGGGGCACCGTCAGCCGGGCCAGGGCTTTTTCCGCCCAGAGCGGCAGCGGCGTCGGCTTCGGGTTGCTGGGAGCGAAGGATTCCGCGCCGCCGAACCCGTGGCTGGAAATCGGTTTTCCGGAAGGCTGCGGCGTCAGGACCGCGGTGATGGCGCGATCGAACGTCAGGTATTCGCGCGCCACACGGTTCACGTCCTCCGGCGTCACCTTCAGGATCGCGTCGACGTCTTCCTGCGGCGAGGAAATTCCTTCGATCGCGAGCGCATCCGACCACGCCATCGCAAGGCCATTGATCGAATTCCGCCGGGATTCCGCTTCGGCGGCTTCGCGGCGCTTCGCCGCTTCCACCAGATCGGCCGGCAAGCCGTTTTTCACGTCGTCTTGCAAAATGCCGTTGATTTCCTGGACCAACTCGGTGCTGTCGGCGCCCTTGGGAAACGCCGCAATCGCATAGCCCAGCCCGGCGCCCGGCAGCGGCTCAATCGCGAAACCGGAAAAGAGCGCTTTCCCTTCCGGCACCAGCGCGTAGAGCGTGCCGCGCTGGCTGCTCAAAACGTCCGAAAGCACTTCGGCCGCGGCGTAATCCGGGCTGCCGTAGCCCGGCATGCGGACGGAGACGATCGCCAGACCATACGGCAAGTCGGTGGTCGAAGCGATCGAGCGGGCCACGACGGGCTGCAAGTGAATCGCGGGTCTCGCCGGGAGTTTTTTCGAGGGAATGTCCCCGAAGAGACGCTCCACCTGGGCCAGCACCGATCTCGGCTCGACGTCGCCCGCGACGATCAGAATCGCGTTGTTCGGCGCGTACCATTCGCTGTGGAATTTCCGCAGCATCGCGGCGGTGGTCGCGTTGAACGAAGGACGCGTGCCGAGCGCGTCATGCGCATAAGGCGTGCCCTTGAACATGGCTTCGAGCAGTTGCATGTAGAAAACGTACTCGGGATTCGACAGGTCTTGCGCCACTTCCTGCTCGATCGCGCCGCGTTCCTTGTCCCATTCGGCTTGGGTGTCGTTCACGCCGCGCATGCGCAGGGCTTCCATGTGCAAGGCCACGTCGACGTCTTCGGAAGGCACGGTGAAGAAATATTGCGTGATCGTCTGCTGCGTATCGGCGTTGAATTCGCCGCCCATCGCCGCGGAGATATCGGCCAGCTGGTTCGCTGTCAACCCCGGGCTGCCGCGGAACATCATGTGTTCCTGCGCGTGGGCCGTGCCGGGGAATCCAGCGGGCGCTTCGTTCGATCCCACGCGGTAATTCACCACAGTGGTGACCACCGGCGCCAGGGTGTCGCGGACGACGACGACGCGCAGGCCGTTGCCGAGCGTCGCGCGAAGGACGCTGCCGTTCTCCTCCATCTTCACGTCAACGCCGCCGCTTCGCGCCGGAGCCGCCTGGCCGTTCATGCAGCCCAGAGCCACAGCCGCCAGCACCAGCACCGCCGCTTTCAGTCCATTCCGCTTCATTCCCAGCCTCCCGCGGTCTCGCGCATCACAACCATCGCTTCTTCCGGAAAACCGCGCAAACAGCCACTTCTGATGCTCGCCGAAGCACGGCCAGCGGTCAAGCGCGCCGAAGCGGCGTGTGGCGCCATCCGAGCCTTTCGGGAGCCTTCGGATTTTCGGTTTTCGAGTTTCGTCCTGCTATTTCCCGCAGGGGGAAACCACGGGCGCGGCGGGCGGATAGAGCTTGGGCGCGTGAGCGTCGTCCAGATGCTCGTTCACCGCGGCCAGATTGTGACTGACCAGCGACTTCCATTTTCCCGCGACGCCGATCAGGTCCTTACAATAGTCGCCGTAGGCGATTTTCATGCCCTGGGTTGGCGGCATATCCGCTCCCTCGAGAGTGGTACCGAGGCCGCCAAATTCGCTATTGAGCAGCTCGAAAGTCGGCTTTGGCTTGCCTGCTCCGAGGTTGAACCCTCTATGCTCGGCGCCTTCGAGCGCAGCCGCTTTCCGATCGAGTGCGTCTAGCGCGGCAATTGCTTTCTTGCCGCTTGCTTCGGCCGCGAGGCTCTTTCGGCGGCTGGCAATCTGCTTTCGCAGCGCGACGACTTGCGCATAGCCTTCATAGGCGACGTTCATGCCCTTCTCGATTTCTTGCGCCAGAGCCAATTGCGCCGCCAGCTGAGCCGGCGTCGCGCTCACGCGCGGATCCATCTTCACGGTGAGCGGCTGCGTATAGGTGCGGCCGGCGACCGTCAGACGCACTTGGTATTTGCCCGGCGTGACGAACGGCCCGCGCGGATCGGCCGGCGTATCGTGCGGCACCGCTGAAATCGGATAGTTATGGTTCACCGCTTCAGGCGGCGCATAACGCAAATCCCAGACGAAGCGGTTCATGCCCGCCTTGGCGGGCATCGGTTTGGGACGCAACAGCCAGAAATTGGGCACTGGCGGAGGAGGCCAGTGGCGCGGCGCGAGCGGCGCGCTGGAAAATTCGCGCACAAGCTTTCCCGAGGCCGTATAAATGGCCAAGGAGATATTTCCCGCCGGAGCCGATTTCAGATAGTAGTCAACGATTGCGCCGCTCGGCGGATTTTTACCGGCGGGCATTTCGGGCGGAAACGGCGTATCTCCGTTTACGTCGCGCCGCACGCGAATCGCGGCTTTTGGACGGAACAGGTATGCGTTGGACGCGGCCACTTGAGCATCGATCTGCCGCAGCGGCGTCAGATCGTCCAGAATCCAGAAGGCGCGGCCGTAGGTCGCGGCCACCAGATCGCTATCGTGCACCACGATGTCGCGGACGGATACGGTCGGCAGATTGAGCTGGAGCGATTGCCAACGATCACCGTTGTCGAACGAGACGTAGACTCCCTCCTCGGTTCCCGCGTAGAGCAGGCCGCGGCGCACGGGATCCTCGCGTACCACGCGAGCGAGATCGCCGGACGGAATTCCGCTGGCGATTTCCTTCCACGTTTTCCCGAAATCCTCGGTTCGATAGATATGCGGATTGAAATCATCGAGTGCATAGCGATCGACCGTCGCGTAGGCCGTGCCCGCGGCGAATGGCGAGGCTTCGATGATGTTCACTTCCGCGCCTGGACCGAGACCCGGCGGGGAAACGTTTTTCCAGTTTTTTCCGGCGTCGCGCGTGAGCTGAATCACGCCGTTGGTGGTTCCCGCCCAGATTTCTCCCGCTTTCACCGGCGACGGCGCGAGGGTATTGATCGCGTTGCGATCGGGTGGCGTTTTTCTGCCTCTCGCCTCGGGCGTGGGGGGCGCGGTCACGCCCGCTTTCGTCAGATCGGGGCTGATCGCGCGCCAGGTCATTCCGCCGTCGCTCGTTTCTAGCACCAATTGCGTGCCTTCGTACAAAACGTGCGGATTTTCAGGAGAAAAAGCGAGCGGCGGATTTTCCGCCAAGCGGTAATCGGCGTCGCGGCTGACGTTGAGCGAAACGGTGCGGGCCTGGCGACTGGCTCGATTGATTCGCACCACTCCGCGCCCGGGACCTCCGGCGTAAATCAGATCGGGATTCAGCGGATCGGGCACGATGTAGCCGAATTCAAAGCCGGCGACCGGGTCCCAATCGAGCATAGTGATCGCGCCGTAATCGCCCCGGCTCAATCCGCCGATCGAGCCGCTATCCTGCTGCGTGCCGTAAACCCAGAACGGCCAGCGATTGTCCACCGAAAGGTGGTAAATCTGGCCGGTGGGCTGGTTGTACCAGGAACTCCACGTTCTGCCGCCGTCGAGCGTAACCGTTGCGCCCTGATCCGACCCGAGAAGCATCCAGTTCGAATTCGCGGGATCGATGTACAGCTCGTGATTATCGTCGCCGCCGGGCGCACCCTTGAAAGAGATGAACGTGCGGCCCGCGTCGGTCGAGCGGTACATCGAGGTCTGCATCACATAAATCACGCGGGGATTGTTCGGATCTAGGTAGACGCGGCCGAAATACCCGCTGCCAAAGACGCGGCGATCCTTGCAGATTTCTCGCCAAGTCTGGCCGCCGTCTTCCGACCGGTACAGGCCACCGCCTTTCTCGGCTGCCACAATCGCGTAGATGCGCGCGCCGCCCGGCGTCACGGCAAGGCCGATTCGGCCGGTCGTTTTCATATCGGGCAGGCCGGTGGTTCCGGCGGGCGTCCACGTGCTGCCGCCGTCGGTGGTCTTGTAAATCATTGCGCCGTCGTTCGCACCGATGATCGCGGCAATCGGATGACCGAGAGTCACGTAGTGATGCCAGAGCGCGACGTAGCCGACTTCCGGATTTTTCGGATCGAACGCCAGATTGATCGCGCCGGTCACGTCGTTCGTATAGAGGACCTTGCGCCATGTTTTTCCGCCGTCGGTCGTTTTGTAGACGCCGCGATCGGGACTTTTCCCATACGTAGGTCCCAGCGCCGCGACCAGCACAATGTCCGGGTTTTGCGGATCAACCCAGATGTCGCCAATATGCCGCGTACCTGTCAGGCCGATGCGTTGCCACGTTTTTCCGCCATCCACCGATTTGTACATGCCTTCGCCGCGATTGTCCGCTTCGCCGACGTTGCTCACATCGCCCGTGCCGACGTAAATGATCTTCGGATCGGAAGGCGCCACTTCCATCGCTCCGATCGAAGCGACATGCTCGGCGTCGAAAATCGGCCGCCAGGTCAATCCCGCGTCTTCCGTCTTCCACACGCCTCCACCTGCCGTGCCCATGAAATAGACGGCAGGATTGCCCGTAATTCCCGAAACGGCGGTCACGCGCCCGCCGCGATAGGGACCAATCGAACGCCAGCGCATGCCCTCGTAGAGATTCGGGTTGTACTGCTGCGCCCGCGCCGGCGACGCGAATGAGCAAACGGCCAGAAGCAAAGCCGCAAGAGCGGCGGCAGAAGATAAAATTCGCTTCCCTACCCTGCCGCTGCCGCTCGCCGCGTGCGAGGAATTTGCCATTCCGTTTGTATACGCCAAGGAAATCATGGGCTCTCCTTCCAAACGGCGAAGGATACAACATCGCGCTTCTCCCGCGGAAATTGCGCGTGCGTGCGCCGCGCCCCATCTCGAAACAGAGTACAATCGCCGGCTTATGGAATGCGCGCTCGAAGGCGTTCGCGTGGTGGACATGACCGAGGCCATGGCGGGGCCGTGGTGCGCCATGTTGCTGGGCGATTTCGGAGCGGACGTCATCAAAGTCGAGCGGCCGGGCACGGGAGACCAGGCGCGAGGCTGGGGCCCTCCCTTTGCGGGCACGGAATCGGCCTATTTCCTTTCGAACAATCGGAACAAGCGGTCGGTGGCGCTCGACATCAATCATCCGCGCGGGCTCGAATTGCTGCACAGGCTGATCGCGACGGCCGACGTTTTCCTCACCAACCTTCCCCGCCGCGATTCGCTCGCGCGACGCGGGCTCGATTACGCATCGCTTTCCGCCCGGCACCCGCGGCTCATCCACGCTTCCGTCACCGGCTACGGTTGGAACGGGCCGCGCGCCGAGCGGCCCGGCTACGACCTGATCGCGCAAGCCGAGGCCGGCACGATGAGCATCACCGGCGAACCGGACGGCGCGCCGATGCGCTATCCGATCGCCATAGCTGACGTCACCACGGGATTCAACGCGGCGTTGGGAATTCTGGCCGCGCTCGTGGCGCGCGAACGCACCGGCCGCGGCCAGCCCATTGAAGTCTCGCTGTTCGATTCGCAGATGGCGTGGCTCGCCAACGTCGGGAGCGGCTATTTGAACGCCGGGAGCCATCCGCGGCGCTGGGGCAATCTGCATCCGAACATCGTTCCCTACCAGGTGTTTCGAGCGGGCGACGCTCGCTATTTCGTGGTGACCGTGGGCACGGAAGCGCTGTGGGCTCGATTCTGCCGCGCGCTCGTAATCGAGGAGACTCTTGGCAGCGACGCGCGCTTCGCGACGAACGCCGATCGCGTGGCGAATCGCGACGTGCTGATCCCCGAACTCGAAAGGGTTTTTGCGTCGCAAACGGCGACGGTGTGGCTCGATCGGCTCGGAAAAGCCGACGTTCCCGCCGCGCTGGTGCAAACGGTGGAAGAAGCGTTTGCCGATCCCCAGACGCAAGCGCGCGGGCTGGTGATCGAACTGGAACATTCGCGCATCGGCCGCGCGCGCAGCATCGCGAATCCCGTACGGCTCGGCGCGACTCCCGCATCGTATCGCCTGGCGCCGCCCGCGCTTGGCGAGCACACGCGCGAGGTGCTGGCTTCGCTCGGCCTTTCCGCCCAAGAAATCGAAGCGGCGATCTCGGCTGGAGCCGCTTCGGATTGATGCAGAATTTTCTACCTCAAACCATCTTGCAATCTCCGTTATCCGTCGTATGATTCGGCTCGCCAGCCAATGCCAGAGGAGAGGTGTCCATGAAAGACGTGGTTTCCATCCGAAGCGCGGCCCGCATCGCCCGCGCCGCGCGACCCCTGCTCGTTCTCATCGCCGCGGCGGCGCTTGCCGTGCCCGCTTTCGCGCAACATCCCACGCTCAAGCAGCTGATGAGCTTCGCGTTTCCCGACGAAATCACCGCCGCCGCGCATGGCGAGCGCGTTGCCTGGGTTTTCAATATCGAAGGCGTGCGCAACGTTTGGGTGGCCGACGGCCCGAATTTCACCGATGCGCGCCCTGTCACGCGTTACGCCGAAGACGACGGCCGTCCGATCGCCAGCCTGCGCTTAACGCCCGACGGCCGCACCGTGGTCTACGCGCGCGGCTCGGAAACAAATTCCCAGGGTGAAGTGGCCGATCCCAACAGCCTCGTCATTCGGCCGCAGCAGGACGTCTGGGCCGTGGACGTCGATTCCGGCGGCGAACCGCGGCTGCTCGGCACGATGGATTGCGGCTACGAAGGCTGCGAAGACATCGAAATTTCGCCCAACGGCCAGATGGCCGCCTGGGCAGCGCGCGGCGAAATCTGGGTCGCGCCGATTTCCGGCGGCGAACCGGCGCAGCCGATCGGATACGTGCGCGGCAATAATTCCCAGCCGCGCTGGTCGCCCGACAGCAAATCGATCGCGTTCCAGTCCGACCGCGGCGACCACGGCTTCATCGCCATTTACACGTTTGGCGACCGCACGATCCACTACATGCAGCCGAGTTTCGACCGGGACATCCTGCCGCGCTGGTCGCCCAGCGGACGCGAAATCGCCTTCGTGCGCCTCCATGGCGACGAAAACAAGATGCCGATCATCCCGCTGCGAGCCGAGCCGTGGTCCATCTGGGTGGGAAATCCCGAGACTGGCAAAGCGGCGCCTATCTGGCAGAGCGGAGGCGCGTTGACCGATTCTTTCCCGCATCAGCGCGAAAACGAATCGTTCCAGTGGGTCGCCGGCAATCGCCTTCTCTTCGACAGCACCGCCGACGGCTGGAACCACCTCTACACGATTCCCGCCACCGGCGGCCAGGCGCTTCGGCTCACCACCGGCGATTACGAATTCAAGGACGTCACCGTGGCGCCGAATCGCGAAACCGTGCTCTATTCCTCGAATGAAAACGACGTCGATCGCCGGCACATCTGGCGCGTCGGCGTCACGGGCGGCACGCCACAGGCGGTGACGCAAGGCGCGACGATCGAATGGTTCCCCGTCGAAACCGGCGACGGCAAATACGTTCTTTGCCTCGGCTCTTCGGCCACGTCGCCGGCCATGCCTTACCTCATCACACCAGCGGGCCGACGCATGATCGCCGGCCAGTTGATCGCGCACTATCCCTCGGCCGATCTCGTTACGCCGAAGCAGGTCATTTTCAAGAGCCTCGACGGCATGACACTCCACGGGCAGCTCTTTGTTCCGCGCGGCCACATCGAGCACGCGCCCGCGCTCGTTTACATGCACGGCGGGCCGATGCGCCAGATGATGCTCGGCTTCAACCCGATGGATTATTACCACTACGCCTACGCCGAAAATCAGTATCTCGTCAGTCTCGGCTTCGTCGTTTTTTCCGTGAACTACCGCACCGGCATCATGTACGGGCGCGCGTTCCGGCATCCGGCGAACGCGGGCTGGCGCGGCGCTTCGGAATATCAAGACATTGTGGCCGCCGGGAAATATTTGCAGGCGCTGCCCTACGTGGATCCGAGCCGAATCGGCCTGTGGGGCGGAAGCTACGGCGGCTACCTGACCGCGATGGGGCTGGCCCGCAATTCCGATATTTTCAAGGCCGGCGTGGATATGCACGGCGTCCACGACTGGTCCATGTTCCTCACTCACTGGTTCGGCCTGCTCGGCCGGCACGAAGGCAACCCGCCCGATATCGCCCAGGCGATGAAACTCGCGTGGGATTCGTCGCCCGATTCCTCGATCGCCACGTGGAAATCGCCGGTCCTGCTCATCCAGGGCGACGACGATCGCAACGTTCCCTTCAATCAATCGGTGGATCTGGTCGAACGGCTTCGGCAATACCACGTGCCGTTCGAAACTCTCGTTTTCCCCGACGAAATCCATGCGTTTCTAATGTGGAAGACCTGGATGCGCGCCTATCAGGCCACGGCGGATTTCTTCGTCAAGGTGCTTGTCAAGGGAGAGAAGGTTTCGACGAACAACTGATCCCGGCAGATGAAACGAGCGGCGCCGCGCCGGCCCTGTTGCACGGGCCCGGGCGGCGGCGCTTTCCTTATGTACCACTGACGAGCAGGACGATATCCAGCACGAACAGAATCACGATGGCGAATTCGAGCACGAACGACCGCGCTTCTGTGAACTGGTCCATCATGAAATCGTAGAGCTCGCCGGCCGTCCGCAGCTTTTCGTCCACCATCGCGCGGTATTCGGTGACGCCCATGCGCCGGGCGGCGAGTTCGTAGACGCGGGCGTAGTAGACGTCGCTCACGAACTTGATGGCGTTGTCGATCCGCTCGGTCAGCTCCATCACGTCGAGCCGGATGGTGTTGAAGCGTTTCGCCTCGCGCGGCAGCGTCCAGCGGGAGAGCAGGACGTTCCGCTTCCGCTCGAGCGCGGCGTAGAGGTCCGAAAGCACCTGCGTCATCAGCGCGTCGTAATAGCGGAATTCCAGCAGCTGCATCCGCGCGTATTCCAGCACCTGAATCGTCGCCGCCGCGTCTTCCGAACGGTCGAAGACGACCGCGCCCGACGATCCGACCACCACCATGTCCGACGGATAATAGGACAGGCTGCCTTGCAAAACCTCTTCCGACGCCCTCGCCGACAAGGGTACGGTTTCGCCGCGCACGAGTTGCGCGATTTCCGCGCCATGCTCGGCCATCAGCTCCGCCGCAGTCGCGTGACGGCCCAGCGCCGTTTCGACTTCGCGTAGCTCGACGACGAAATAGTCTTCTTTCAGCCATTGCGCGGTTGGCCGGACGATTGCCGGCGCGACCCGCTCCAGATGCCGCCGCACCATTTCCCGCGCTTTGCTTTCGAGTTCCGCCGCGTCCATCCAGCGCAGCGTTTCGGAAGGCAGCGCGCTCCATTCGCAATCGAACGGCGCTTCCAGCTCCACGACGACCGCGGCGAAACCGTAATACTTGATCGCGCTGCTCACCTCTTCGCCGCTCGCGAGCGCGATCGGGTCGCCGCGCTCGACGATGGGCGGACGCTCGAACCGCATGTATTGCGGCGTGCCGCGCGGAAACACCGGACTCACCGCTTCCGCGCGCGGGCCCAGGAGTTCGCGCACGTCTTCTAGGTTGATGGACTCTGCCACGTCGTAAAGGAATATGATTCGAAACGAGCCTCTGGCGTGCATAAACCCTCTTGCCTTCATTTTGCCGGAAAAATGAGCGTTGCGGCAGCCCCCTGCGGCGCTTGGCCTTGCGCGGCCGCCGCGAGTAAAGTACCTCCATGCCGAGCGGCCCCAATCCCGTGCCCGCAGCCGCAACCGGCGCTGAGTCGCCATCCGCCGGCATTGCCGTACCGCGCACGGCCTGGGATTTGAAATTCGCATACGCCGCGACGATTTTCGCCGCCGCGTTTCTCCTCTTCGCCGTTGAGCCGCTGATCGCCAAGCTGATTCTGCCGTGGTTTGGCGGCGTGGCGGAAGTCTGGGCGGTGTGCCTGGTCTTTTTTGAAACGGCGCTGCTCGCCGGATACGCCTACGCACATTGGCTTGCGGGGCATTTCTCGCGCCGCGTTCAAGGCCGCATTCACGCGGCACTCCTGGTCGCCAGCGCGTTCGCGTTGCCGATTCTTCCGAAAAATTCCTGGCAACCGGGCCCCGGCGTTGATCCTTCGCTCTACATTCTGTGGCTGCTCGCGGCGACGATTGGCTTCCCCTTTTTTCTTCTCTCGTCCACCAGCCCCCTTCTGCAGGCCTGGTACATCCGCTCGCGTCCCTCGGGCTCCGCGTATCGTCTCTACGCGCTTTCGAACGCCGGCTCGCTGCTAGCGCTGGTGGCGTATCCAGCGCTGATCGAGCCGTGGATTTCGAGTTCGCATCAGGCGTATGCATGGTCGGGCGCTTACATCGTTCTGGCCGGGCTGTGCGCCGCGATCGCGCTCCGCGCGACAAAGGACACGAGCGCCGCGAACACGCAGACATCGCCCGCACCTGAACGAGCGCCGCGCCCAGGCTGGACCCTTCGGCTGCTCTGGATATCGCTCGCCGCGTGCGGCAGTTCCCTGCTCCTCGCCATCACGAACCACATCACGCAAAACGTCGCCTCGGTGCCGTTCCTATGGGTGCTTCCGCTCGGTCTGTACTTGCTCAGCTTCATTTTGTGCTTCGAAAGCAGCCGCTGGTATCATCGCAGCCTGTTTTTGCGCCTGCTCGTGGTGGCGCTGGGCGGGATGGCGTACGCGCTATCGCCGGCCTACGCGGGGCTGCCGCTGATCGTCTTGCTTCCGCTGTTCTGCTTCGGTCTTTTCATTTGCTGCATGTTTTGCCATGGCGAGCTCGCGCTTCTGAAACCTTCGGCCGAGCATTTGACGCTTTTTTACACACTGATTTCGCTGGGCGGAGCGCTGGGCGCCATATTCGTCGCGCTCATCGCTCCGCGCATTTTTGCCGGTTTTTACGAACTGGCCGTGGCGCTGAGCCTGTGCGCGGTGCTGGTTCACGTGATCCATTCGAGCGACCCGGCGAGCCCCATCGGCAAGACGCGCTCGCCGCTTGTGCGGCTTGGC
>JAKAOH010000250.1 GCA_021812285.1 Acidobacteriota bacterium
TCTCGCCGCTTCCCGGCGGCGGCGCGGAAACCACGCTGCTCGCAGCGCTGGACGAAACCGCGACCGGAATGGGCGCCCGGCTGCTCCGCGCGAGCTTGTTGCGCCCTCCCGTGCAACGGACGGAAATCGAGGAGCGGCTGGACGCCGTCGCGGAACTGGTTCCCTCGACCGTTTTGCGCGAAGAGCTGCGAACCGACCTCGGCGGCGTGATGGACCTCGAACGGCTGGCGAGCCGCGTGACGCTGGGCGTGGCGACGCCGCGCGACCTCGTCGCGCTGAAAGGTTCGCTCGCCCGCCTGCCGCTTCTGCGCGGCTTTCTCGCTCGCTGCACCAGCGCGCGCCTGGCCGCGCTCCGCGAGCAGATGGACGAACTTGCCGATGTCCGCGAACGCATTGAACGCGCCATCGCCGACGACCCTCCCCCCCAGCCCACCGAACCCGGCGTCATTCGCCGCGGATTCGACGCCGAACTCGATGAGCTGCGCGACATCAGCCAGAACGCCAAGCAGACGATCGCGCAAATGGAAGAGCGCGAGCGCAAACGCACCGGCATCGGATCGCTCAAAATCCGCTACAACCAGGTGTTCGGCTATTCGATCGAAATTTCGAAGCCCAACCTGCACCTAGCGCCCGCCGATTACGAACACAAACAGACGCTCGTGGGCGCCGAGCGATTCATTTCCCCCGAACTCAAGGAATACGAACGCAAGGTGCTCGAAGCCGATGGCCGAATCCTCGAGATCGAGCGGCGTCTCTTCACCGAATTGCGCGGATGGATCGCGACCCACGTCGGCCGGCTGCGGCAAACGGCCGCGGCTATCGCGCGGCTCGACGTTCTGGTGACGCTCGCGCGCATTGCCGTCGCGCGCAATTACATTCGGCCGGAATTCCACGACGGCGACGAGCTGTGTATCGTCGCCGGTCGCCATCCGGTGGTCGAGCGCCTGCTCGATCGGCGCGGCGAGCGTTTCGTTCCGAACGATCTGTTTCTGAATTCGACTTCCCACGCGATTCTGGTGATCACCGGGCCGAACATGGGCGGCAAATCCACCTATCTTCGCCAGGCCGCGCTCATCGTCCTGATGGCGCAGATGGGATCCTTCGTTCCGGCGAGCGAGGCGCGCCTTCCGGTCACCGACCGTATCTTTACGCGCATCGGCGCGTCCGACAGTCTCGGGCGCGGACGGTCCACTTTTTTGGTGGAAATGAGCGAAGTAGCCGCGATCCTGAACGGGGCCAGCGAGGCGAGCCTGGTGCTGCTCGACGAAGTGGGCCGCGGCACGGCCACCTACGATGGTCTCGCCATCGCCTGGGCCGTCGTCGAATCGCTCGATTCGCATCCGCGCCCGCGCACGCTTTTCGCCACACACTATCACGAGCTCACCGAACTCGCCGAACGGCTGGAAGGCGTGAAAAACATGCACGTGGCCGTGCGCGAAGCCGGCCAGGAAGTGATTTTTCTGCACCGCGTCGAGCCGGGCCCCGCCGATCGCAGCTACGGCATCGAAGTCGCGCGCCTGGCCGGTCTTCCGCCCGCGGTGGTGGCTCGCGCGCGGGAAATTCTTCGCCGCCACGAGCAGAGCGAGCAGCAGCTCACCGAAAAACTCTCTCCCGGCGCCGCGGAGCAGACGGCCATCTTCACGCCGCTCGACGGCAAAATCGTCGAAACGCTGCGCTCGCTCGATCCCGACGGCCTGCGCCCGATCGAAGCGCTGGCGCTGCTCGCCGAACTCAAAAAGCAGGTTTCCTGATGCTCGTCCTGGGGATGATGTCCGGCACTTCGGCCGATGGCATAGACGTCGCGCTCGCGCGCATCGAATCCGCGCCTCCGCGGCTGCGCGCGCGGCTGGAACATTTTCTCGCCGTTCCCTACCCCGCGCCGGTGCGCCGCGCGATTCTGCGCGTCGCCGAGGGCCAGCCGACGGCGACCGCAGAAATCAGCCAGCTGAATTTTCTACTGGGCGATCTGTTCGCGCGGGCCGCGCTCGACGCTTGCCGCAAATTTCGCGTCTCACCTGCGAAAATCGCGCTCATCGGCTCGCACGGCCAGACGATCTACCACCAGGGCCGCGCTTCCCGATTTCTGGGCCATGCGGTCGCCTCGACGCTCCAGATCGGCGAGCCGGCCGTAATCGCCGCGCGCACCGGCGTGCCGGTGGTCGCCGACTTTCGTCCGGCCGATATGGCCGCCGGCGGACAGGGCGCGCCGCTCGTGCCGTTCGTGGACTTCCTGCTCTATCGGGACGCGCGCCATGGCCGCGTCGCGCTGAATATCGGCGGCATCGCCAACGTGACGGTGATTCCGCGCGGGGCCCGGCCCGGCGGCGTTTTCGCGTTCGATACCGGACCGGGAAACATGGTCTGCGACGCGCTGGCGCAAAAATTCTCGGGCGGCCGAGCGCCGTTCGACCGCGATGCCCGCATGGCCCGGCGCGGACGCCCGCTTCGCCGCGTGCTCGACCGCCTGCTCGCGGATCCCTATTTCGGCGCGCCGCCGCCCAAAAGCGCCGGGCGCGAGCAATATGGCAACGCGTACGTGGCTGGCCTGCTCGCGCTCACGCGGGGCGCACGGCCGGAGGACATTCTCGCCACAGCGACCCTCCTCACGCCGCTTTCGATCCTCGACGCGCTGCATCGCCACGTTTTCCCGGGGGCTCGCGTGGACGAACTGATCGTTTCGGGCGGCGGCGCGCACAATCCGCTCATGCTCGCCCAGCTCGCCGCGGGTCTCGGCCGCGTTCGTCTGCGCACGGCGGAAGAACTCGGCGTTTCCGAAGACGCCAAGGAAGCGTTCGCCTTTGCCATCCTCGCCTATGAAACCTGGCATCGCCGGCCGGCAAATCTTCCCTCCGCAACAGGAGCAGGATCGCCAGCCATTCTGGGAAAAATCGTATACCCGCCGGCCACACGCCAGGCGCGCCGCGCCAATTACTCTTCACGCGCAAAATCCATCTCCAACCGTTCCGAAAAATGAGTCCGGGCACGCCGAAGCTGCGATCGCCGGACCCGCTCTCACAACGAAACAGCCATTTGACTCTTCGCTCCGCCCTTCGTCTCGGTCGTTTTGCGCCGTTAGCCGGGACCCGCAACCGTTTTCGCAAGTCTGCGCCGCGACATATCGTGCGCTCGTGGTTTGCCGTTCTTTGCGTTTGCGCCGCGGCGATCTCCCTTGCCTCTTGCGGCGCGGGCCAAACAAAACCTCAGCCGGGCACGGTGGTTTTCGCGATGGAAAGCACGCCCGTGAATCTGGATCCGCGCATCGGCACCGACGCGCAATCGGAATATCTCGATGGGCTGGTGTTCGATAGCCTGGTCCAGCGGAACGACGCGATGGAAATGGTGCCCGATCTCGCCGAGAGTTGGCAGACGCCCGACCCGCTCACTTACATTTTTCACCTGCGTCCCGGCGTCCGCTTCCAAAACGGCCAGCCGCTCACCTCCGCCGATGTCGTGTACACGTTCGATTCCATCCTCGACGGCTCCGTGAAAACGCCGAAACTCGGCTCGTTTTCCATCATTCAAAGCGTCACGGCGCCCGATCCCACGACGGTGATCTTTCGCTTGCGCCGTCCTTACGAATCGTTTCTTTGGGACATGGCGCGCGGCGCGATCGGCATCGTGCCGCGGCCCGGCACGCGGGCCGGCGCCAAGGACCCGGCCACGCACCCCATCGGCACGGGACCTTTCCGTTTCGCCAGCGAGATTCCCGGCGAGCAGGTGGTTCTCGAACGCAATCCGTATTATTTCGGCACGCAGCCGAAGATTCGCCGCGTGGTGTTTCGCATCATCCCCGATGCCACCACGCGCGCGCTGGAGCTTCGCAAAGGCAGCGTGGATATCGCGATCAATTCGCTGACGCCCGACATGGTGGATGCGC
>JAKAOH010000002.1 GCA_021812285.1 Acidobacteriota bacterium
TTTCGCGTCGAGGATGCGCTGCGCGTGAGGATTGAAATAATGGCCGGCTTCGAGATGCGCGCTGAGCAGCAGGATGAATCGGGCGTTCGGAAAATCGGGCGAAGGGCGATCGTAGCCCTGCCAGAACGCATAGCCGGTGCGGGCGCCGGCGGAACAGACGTTGGTGTGGCTGTTATGCGCGTCGAGGCCCCAGGCGTGGAGGATGCGCTGGTTGTAGAGCAGTTCGTGGCCGGGGCGGCCGACGTGATAGAGAATTTCGTCGCGGCGGTCTTCGCGAATGGCGGCGCGAATGCGGGCGGCCAGATCGTCGAGTGCTTCGTCCCAGGTCACCCGTTCCCATTTGCCCTCGCCGCGTTTTCCCGCGCGGCGCATCGGGAAACGGATTCGCTCGGAATCATTGATTTGATTGATAGTCGCGGGGCCCTTGGCGCAATTGCGGCCGCGGCTGCCGGGATGCGCCGGATTGCCTTCGAATTTGCGAATCTGCATCGAATCGCGGTCAATGTAGGCGAGCAAGCCGCAACTGGCTTCGCAATTGAAACAGATCGTCGGAACGAGCCAGTAGCGGCGCTCGACGCGTTCGGGCCAGCGCGCCGGATCGAATTCCCGCCAGTCGTTCCAGCGGTCGGCGGGCGGAAATGTCGCGAGGCCGCCCGCCGGCGGCTCGAGATCGAGCGCGGAGGGATGAAGCGGCAGCGAATCTTTCATGTATTCCTCGTCAACTGAGCGGCACGGATTGTCCGGCCTCGACCCACAGATGATCGAACCACCAGACGCCGGCCAGACCGAGCGTGGCGGCGAGAATGGCGGCCCACGCGCCGGCATAGCCCGCGACGACGAGCGCGGCCAGCGCAATCGGCGCGAGCGAGCCCAGAGCGACCGCCAGCGCCCAGAAACGCCGCGCGAGACGCCCGTGCAACAAATGGTGATGTGCGCGCTTGAGATCCTCGCTCGCCGGGGCGATGGCCGCTTCGAGCAGAATCATCAGCAGACTTGCTGAGGCCGATGCCACTAGGATGCCGGCGGCGGGCGCGCGCAACGCGCTCATGCCGAGCCCCGGCACGGCCGCGGCAGCCAGTGCGATGGCCGAACCGGCGACGAGCGTCTGGGCCAGCAGATGCCACAGGAAAATCGGGCTCTGCCACAGGTCGCGGCCGCGCGCCTGCGCGAAAAGAAACGCCGAATAGCAGGCGCTGGCCGCGCCCAATGCGGCGGCCAGCCACGCGAGGGGCGCGGCGATGCGCCCGAGAAACAGCCCGGATGCCAGCCACGCGGTTGCAAGCGCTCCATAGGCCATCAGAATCCACGCGCCGATTACGAGCCAAGAGCGGAAATTGGGCTTCGTAATCAGGTAGAAAAATCGCTCCGGCCGCTTCAAATCGAAAACGAGGAGCGCGGAAGTGACGGCGAGGGCCGCGAGCGCAACGCCCGGACTGACCAGGCGGAAAAACGCGCCCGGCGCGCTGCCGACCCAGGCGAGCAGAATCGCGGCGACGAGCAGCGCTCCCGCCGCCACGGATTTCGTCCACAAATACGCGCCGATCTTCCAGCCCCAACGCGTGGTATGCGGCACGTCGTAGACTTCGCGCGTGAGTGAAGAATCGAACGCGGGCGCGCCGTCCGCTGCCGCTTCCGATGCCGCGGCGTCGTGGCGCTCGGCCCACACGTAACCCGGCTGCGGAGCCAGCCGCGTCGGCTCGAGAAGATCGCCATCCACGCCGACGTAGAAAAGTTTCGGGCGCGTGCCTTTCTGCGGTTTCCGCACGGAAACTTTTTCATTTGCGACGACGCGGCTCACGCGGCTCGCGGGATCATCCAGATCGCCTGCCAGGATGGCTTGGGTCGGGCAGACGATGACGCAAGCCGGCTCGAGGCCGGTTTCAACGCGATGGGCGCAGAAATTGCACTTCGCCGCCGTCTGCGTGTTGGGATCGATATAGAGAGCATCGTAGGGACAGGCCTGCATGCAGCTTTTGCAGCCGACGCAGCGGCGATTATCGAAATCCACGATGCCGTCGGGACGGCGATAGAGCGCGCGCGTGGGGCAGATGGCGACGCAGGGCGCGTCTTCGCAGTGGTTGCAGCGCAAAACGGCGAAATGGCGGCGCGTGTTCGGAAACGCTCCCTTTTCGACATATTTCACCCAGGTGCGAAAGACGCCGATGGGAACTTGATGTTCTTCCTTGCAAGCCACCGTGCATGCGTGACAACCGATGCAGCGGTCCTGATCGATGACGAAGCCGTAGCGCATGAGGTAAAGCACCACCGGGAGAAAAATGACTTTCGCAGAAGATCCACCCGGACGGCTATTGTAGCGACGAAGCGGCGAGGAGCGCCAATCGAAGGCCGCCTAGAGATTTCGCTCCCAGGTTTCCGCGACGAGCCTTTTTCCAAAGCTGCGGTGCGGGTGCCGGGCGACGAGTTCGAAGCCGGCGCGCTGGTAGATGCGCCGCGCGGCCAGCAATTCGCTTTGCGTCCAGAGCGCGATTCTGCGGTAGCCGGATTGGCGGGCAAACGAGACGCATTCCTCGACGAGGCGGGAACCGATGCCGAAGCCGCGCGCGGAGGGTTCGACGAGCAGGAGGCGCAGTTTGGCGACTGTTTTCGATTTTTTCACCAGAAAAACGGACCCGGCCAGCTCGCCATCCTTTTCCGCGATCCAGCAGCGCTCGCGGCGGGGATCGAAGTGCTGGACGAATTTCGCGACGATTTCGGCGACCAGCGCTTCGAAGTTCTCGTCGTAGCCGTATTCGCCGGCATAGAGGGTGCCATGGCGCTCGACGACCCAACCCAACTCGCCCGGCCGCGGAGAGCGTAAGGTGATGCGAGGTTTTCCCCCGATGGCGGAATTGCCGAGGAGAGTTTCGATCTCCCGCATTGCTTCAACGATACGCTTTTGACCGGCGGTAGACAGCGAGTGGAGCATTGCGCCGACTTCGACGGCGGAGCGGCGGTCGAGCGGGCGAAACGCTTTAGAGCCACGCCGGGAGAGCGAAAGAAGCGATTGGCGAGCGTCGGTGCTGGAGCGCCTTCTTTCGAGCAGGCCCTTGCGCTCGAAGCCGCCGAGAATGCGGCTGAGGTAGCCGGGATCGAGGCCCAAGTCGGCGACGAGTTGCGCCGCCGTGGGCCGATCGCGATGGGCGATTTCGTAGAGGACGCGGACTTCAGTCAGGGAGAACGGGCTTCGGTAGGCGCGCTGGTGCAGCAATCCGATTTTGCGGGTGTAGAAGCGGCTGAAGCGGCGAACGTCTTCGACGCGGTTTGCGAACGGAGTGTCGGACATGGCTCTTCCTCCCGGGAACCGGGTGAAAGGCAATGATCGGGCAAGTTGTTGACTAAGTCAACTATTGAAGGGACCGGCGCGAATGGCCTCAGTGTGCTGCTGCGGCGAAATCCACAGCGGTCGTGTTCCCGCCGCTGACCACGACGCCTACGCGTTCGCCCGGAGCGGGAACGTGCTGGCGGGAAAGCAGCGCCGCAAGCGCCGCGGCGCCGCCCGGCTCGGCCACCAGGCGCGCCGAAGACCACAGCGCCTGCTGAGCCTGGCGAATGGCGTCGTCGCTCACCAGCACAACGCGCGCAACGTGGGCGCGGGCGATGGGAAACATCAGCTTGCCCACCTGAAGAGGCGCCAGGGAATCGGCGGCGATGCTGCCCGCCGGAGCATCCACGGGAGCGCCGGCTTTGAGTGCGGCGGTGAGCGTGGGCGCGCCCTCCGGTTCGACGCCAATCACTTTGATCGCGCCCGCGTACCATGCGGCGATTCCGCCGATCAGCCCTCCGCCGCCGACGGCAACGAGCAGCGTATCGAGCAGCGGCACCTGCCGCGCAAGTTCAAGCGCCAGGGTGCCTTGGCCGAGCAACGTTTCCGGCTGATCGTAGGCGTGGACGGGCAGCGCGCCCGATTCGCGGGCCCACTCTTCGGAGGCGGAGAGAGCGTCGGCGTAACGATTGCCGGTGACGACGAGTTCGGCGCCATATTCGCGGATCCGATTGATCTTCGCGGGCGAGGAAACCACGGGCACGAAAATTTTCGTTTTCACGCCGAGTTTGCGCGCGGCGTAGGCAACGGCGGCGCCGTGATTACCGCCCGAGGCGGCGACGACTCCCGCAGATGAAATTTCGCGGAGCAGGAGATTGGCGAAAGCGCCGCGCGTTTTGAAAGAGCCGGCGTGCTGCAATTGCTCGAGTTTCAGAGTGAGCGGAAAAGAGGGAAGGCCGAAATCGGAGCCATCCGTTTCGAGGATGGGTGTTTGGCGGATGTGCGGCCGAATGGTTTCGTAGGTCGCTCGAATGTTTTTTTGATCGATAGTGGTCGTGATGTTCCGCTCCTCGCTGCCAATTTCGCGCCGCTCTTGCCCCCGGCCGTTATCCCGCGCTCGATTCAAGCAGGCGCCTGCACTCGCGGGCGATCGCCCAATCCTCCTGCGCCCGAATCACAAGCACGCGAATGGAAGAATCGGCCATGGCGATGTCGGCGTCGCCGGCGGGATCCGCGTTCTTCACGGGATCGAGCCGCAGACCGAGAAAAGCGAACGGTTCGCACGCCCCGGCTCGGACGTCCGACGAATTCTCGCCGATTCCGGCAGTAAAGACCAGCGCGTCTAGGCCGCCGAGCGACGCAAGCATCCAGCCGATGCCGGCGCGCAGCCGATGCAGGAAAACGTCGAAGGCGAGCTGGGCGCGGGAGTGGCCCTGGCGCGCGGCGGCGAGGACTTCGCGGAGGTCGCTCGAAACGCCGGAAAGGCCGAGCAGGCCGGATTCTCGATTCAGGATGCGATCGAGATCGTCGGGCGTGTAACCGTGCTTGCGGGCGAGGTGAATCAGGATGCCGGGATCCACCGAACCAGAGCGGGTTCCCATCATCAGGCCTTCGAGTGGGGTGAATCCCATCGTGGTATCCACGCTGTGGCCGCCGTGGACGGCGGCGAGCGAGCAGCCGTTGCCGAGGTGGCAGGTGACCACACGCAGGTCAGCGGAATTTTTTCCGAGCATCCGCTCGGCGCGCTCGGCGCAATAACGATGATTGATGCCGTGAAAGCCGTAGCGCTCGATTCCTTCGTCGAGCCAAGCGTAGGGGCCGGGATAAACCGTGGCCGGCCGCGGAAGAGTGCGGTGAAATGCGGTGTCGAACACGGCGACTTGCGGAACGGCGCCGATGAATTTTTCGACCAGGCGCACGCCCTCGATTTCGGAGCGGTTGTGCAGGGGAGCTATCTCGGCGTGGCGCGCGATGGCCTGAAGGACGCGCTCATCAATGAGCGCGGGCGCGCGAAATTCCGCGCCGCCGTGGACGATCCGGTGGCCGACGGCCTGGATTTCCGAGGGCGCACGAACGGCGGGTGCGGCTCCTTCCCAGAGGCCGCGCAGCATTCGCTCGACCGCCGCAGCGCGCGTTTTGGCCTCGATGCGCTCGTTGTAGCGAACGCCGCTGGCGTTTTCGATACGAAGCGAAGCGGAGGAATCCGTGGCCGCCCATTCGATTTCGGCGCGCCAGAGGGCAGGCGGAGGGTCGAGCGGGGCCCCGGGCGCGACCTGATAGAGGCGGCACTTCTGACTGCTCGAACCGGAATTGAGGACGAGGACTTTCATCGCTCAGTACGGCCAGGTCCAATCGCGGATTTCCTGCATATCGTCGCCGTTTTCGATGATGTACTGCTTGTGCTCGATCAGGCGATCTCGAATTCGCTGCTTGAAATGGCCGGCGACGCGCGCGAGGCGAGGTACGCGATCGACGACGTCGGAAGCGAGATGAAAGCGGTCGAGATCGTTGAGGACGGTCATGTCGAAAGGCGTGGTGGTGGTGCCTTCTTCCTTGTATCCACGGACGTGGAGATTGTCGTGGTTGGTGCGACGGTAGGTGAGCCGGTGAATCAGCCAAGGGTAGCCGTGATAGGCGAAGATGATCGGGCGGTCGGTGGTGAAGATGGAATCGAAATCGCGATCGGAAAGCCCGTGCGGGTGCTCGGAGGAGGGTTGTAGAGTCATCAGATCCACGACGTTGACGGCGCGGATTTTGATATCGGGAAAGGATTGGCGGAGCAGATCGATTGCGGCGAGGGTTTCGAGCGTGGGAATGTCGCCGGCGCAGGCCATGACGACGTCGGGTTCGCCGCCATCGTCGTTGCTGGCCCATTCCCAGATGCCGATGCCGGCGGTGCAGTGACGGATCGCGGCGTCGCGATCGAGCCATTGGAGCGCGGGCTGCTTGCCGGCGACGATCACGTTGACGTAATTGCGGCTGCGCAGACAGTGATCAGCCACCGAGAGCAGCGTGTTGGCGTCGGGAGGGAGGTAGACGCGAACCACGTCGGCTTTCTTGTTGATCACGTGATCGATGAAGCCGGGATCCTGATGCGAGAAGCCGTTGTGATCCTGGCGCCAGACGTGCGAGGTGAGCAGATAGTTGAGCGAAGCGACCGGCCGGCGCCAGGAAATCTGGCGCGTGACTTTCAGCCATTTCGCATGTTGATTGAACATCGAATCCACGATGTGGATGAACGCTTCGTAACACGAAAAAAATCCGTGACGGCCGGTGAGCAAATAGCCCTCGAGCCAGCCCTGGCACATGTGCTCGCTCAGGACCTCGAGGATGCGGCCGTCGGGCGAGATGTGCTCGTCGGTTTCGAGGAAGGGGCCGGTGAACATTTTGTCGGTGACTTCGAAGAGTGCGTCGAGGCGATTGGAATTGGTTTCGTCAGGCCCGAAAACGCGGAAACTCGATGGATTTCCTTTCATCACGTCGCGCAGAAACTTTCCCAAAACGCGCGTCGCCTCGGCCCGCTCCGTTCCCGGTTTCGCTACCGGCACGGAGTAATCGCGGAAATCGGGCATCTGGAGGTCGCGCAGGAGCAGGCCGCCGTTCGCGTGGGGATTGGCGCCCATGCGGCGGTCGCCTTTCGGCGCGAGTTCGGCGAGTTCGGGCCGCAAGCGGCCCTCGGCGGTGAATAGCTTTTCGGGGTGGTAGCCGCGCATCCATTTTTCGAGCATCTTGCGATGCTCGGGATTCGTTGCTGCGGCCGAAATCGGCACCTGATGCGCGCGCCACGTGCCTTCGATCGGCAATCCATCCACTTCCTTCGGGCCGGTCCATCCCTTCGGCGTGCGGAGCACGATCATAGGCCACACGGGACGCGCGGAAAACCCCTTCGAACGTGCCTGCTTCTGGATGGCGGCGATTTCGGCGATCGCCTGCTCGAGCGCGGCGGCCATTTTCTGGTGCATCGGATCGGGATCGGAGCCTTCGATGAAATTCGGACGATAGCCGCAGCCGGAGAAAAAGGAACGGAGTTCATCGTCGGTCATTCGGCCGAGCACGGTGGGGTTATTGATCTTGTAGCCATTGAGGTGCAGCACGGGCAGCACGGCGCCGTCGCGCTCCGGATTCACGAATTTATTTCCATGCCAACTCGTGGCGAGGGGCCCGGTTTCCGATTCGCCGTCCCCGACCACGCAGCAGACGAGCAGGTCGGGATTGTCAAACGCGGCGCCGTAGGCGTGGGCAAGCGAATAGCCGAGTTCTCCGCCTTCGTGGATCGATCCAGGAGTTTCCGGCGCGACGTGGCTGGGCACGCCGCCGGGAAAAGAAAACTGTTTGAAGAGCCGCTGCATGCCGCGCTCGTTCTGCGGCACGTTCGAATAGAGTTCGCTGTAGGTGCCTTCGAGGTAGGTGTTCGCGACCAGGCCCGGGCCTCCGTGGCCGGGGCCGGTGATGAAAATTACGTTCAAATCGTGCCGGCGAATCATCCGATTCAGGTGGACGTAAATGAAATTGAGGCCGGGCGTGGTGCCCCAATGGCCGAGCAGGCGCGTCTTGATATGCTCGGGCGCAAGCGGCTGGCGCAGGAGCGGGTTTTCCTTCAGATAGATCTGGCCGACCGAAAGATAATTCGCAGCGCGCCAGTAGGCGTTCAGGAGAGCAAGTTCGTCAGTAGGAATTGCGGCCGCAGACGCGGATGAGCGTTTTGCGGAAGACTTCGCCATGATGATTCCCCTTTCCCCGAATTTTCCCCAATCGCCGCGACCGGCCCCGCACCGTGCCAGCCGCTAACGATTTTCCGCGTCTGCCGCTGCCCGCGCTCGGCCGGATCGTGCGAACGCGAAATCCTTCCGAGCCGAAAATCAGCAGGCGTCACGAGGCATTTCCGCGCGCTAACAACACGGCGGCGGCGCGCGGGCCCAGGCGATAGAAGGTCGCGTTAGGAACAGGCGGCTCGGAGCCGGGCTCGCCGATATCGTTTGGCGATGCGAGCGACGTATCGGCGGCCAGATGCCAAGTGCCGGACGACGGCGCGGGCAGAGCAAACGCGGCGGGCTCCGAGCCGGCGTTGAAAAGCAGGCAAAGGTCGGGTTCGTTGCGGCCGAAAATCAGGCAGCCGAGCGCGCGCTGTTCCTTGTCCGCCCAATCGGGCGTTGCGCCTTCGGGATTGAACCAGCGCAGATCCCTGCCTCCATAGAACGCTTCGCGGCGAAGCACAGGATGGGCGCGGCGAAAGGCGATCATGAGCCGCGTGAAGCGATGGATTTCGCGGTGCCGCTCGACGAGCGACCAGTCGTACCAGCTGGTTTCATTGTCCTGGCAATAGGCGTTGTTGTTGCCGAGTTGGGTGCGGCGGAATTCGTCGCCGCCGAGCAGCATCGGCACGCCGCGGGAAACGAACAGAGTGAGTAGGAAATTTTTGATGAGACGGCGCCGGAGAGACTCCACGGCGGGATCGGTGCTGGGGCCTTCGACGCCGCAATTGTCGCTGTCGTTCCAATCGGAGCCGTCGCGATTCCGCTCGCCGTTGGCCTCGTTGTGCTTTTCTCGGTAGCTGACCAGGTCATTGAGCGTGAATCCGTCGTGGCAGGTGACGAAATTCACGCTGCAGGCGGGCGTTTTACCCGACGGCTGGTAAAGATCGGAACTTCCGCAGATGCGGCTGGCGAGCGCACCGACGCCCGTGGACTCGCCGAGCCAGAAACGGCGAACGTCGTCGCGGAAACGGCCGTTCCATTCCATCCAGCGGCGCTCGGAAAAACTGCCCACCTGATACGCGCCGCCGGCGTCCCAGGCTTCGGCGACGAGCTTGGCATCGCGGAGAATGGGGTCCTCGGCGAGCGATTCGAGGAGAGGCGGATTGGGCAGCAGACGGCCGTCGCGGCCGCGGCCAAGAACCGAGGCGAGGTCGAAGCGGAAACCATCCACGTGGGTGTCGATCACCCAATAGCGGAGAACGTTGCGGATGAATTCGCGAACGACGGGATGATTGGCGTTGAGAGTGTTGCCGGTTCCGGTGAAGTCTTGATAACGGCGGCAATCGCCTTCGCCGAGCAAGTAATAAATCGGATTGTCAGTGCCGCGCAGGGAAAGCGTGGGTCCGACTTCGTTGCCCTCGGCGGTGTGATTGAGGACGACGTCGAGCAGGACTTCGATGCCGGCGCGGTGGAAATCCTTCACCATCCGCTGGAATTCGACGAGGCAGGCGCCCGATCCGCTCGCGCGGGCGTAGGAGCGTTTCGGCGCGACGAAAGCGACGGGATTGTAGCCCCAATAGTTTTTCAGACGCTCGCCGGTTTGCGGATTCACTTGCGTCAATTCATTTTCGTTGAATTCGGCCACCGGCATCAGCTCGATGGTGGTGATGCCGAGTTCGCGGAAGTAGGGAATGAGTTCGGTGAGGCCGAGATAGGTGCCGGAATGGGCTACGCCGGAGCTGGGGTGGATGGTCGCGCCGCGGACATGCGTTTCGTAGATGACGGTGTCGGAGGCGGAATGGAGCGGGGCGCTATCGCCCTGCCAATCGAAATGGTGGTGCACGTAGACGCATTTCGGCATGGAGCCGGCGTCGTCTTCGCGGGAGGGCGTATCGGGCGGAGCAGGGGGCGAATCAGCGTAACCGCGCGCGGGCCCGAAATCCCAGTGAGAGTTTCCTTCGATCGCCGAAGCGAGCGGATCGAGCAGCATTTTCTCAGAATTGAAGCGCAGCCCGTGGCACGGCTCGTAAGGGCCGGCGACGCGATAGGCGTAGAGCTGGCCGTTCATCACGCCCCGCACCCAGACGTGCCAGACGTCGCCGGTGCGGTTCCTTACCGGATCGAGAGCGATCGAACGCGAAGGAGTGGCGTCCTCGGGATGGTCGTAGAATTCCAGCGTGACGCCGGTGGCGTGGCGGCTGAAGAGCGAGAAATTCACGCCGTCGTGGTGCGCCTGGGCGCTCCAAGGGAGCGGCCATCCGTCGCGAATCCCGGGCGCTTCGGAACGGGCTGCCGGCGGAGGAGTGGTTTGCTTTGGAGCTTTCCGTTTGGGCATCGCTGCTCGTTTCGGCGCAAGTGTTGAAATCACGGCTCCCGCGTGCACGCAATTGCTTGTCGCGCGGGCGGGGACGCCGCCGGCGCATTCCGAGCCGTTTGGCTCAAGGATACACGCAGTCCGCCGAATCACACAGCGGGGGCGGAAAAGGGAGCAGGCCGACTCTCGTCGACGCCGCAACCTGACGGGAGAAATAGGCGAGCGGGAGTAAAATCCAAGCGTGAGGTGAAGAACTCCGTGGCCATTCATCCGGGTGCAGGCAAGCCGGCAACCCCCGATCTGCTGATCGATCCCGAACGGCTGAAACACGAATACCACGATCGGCGGCCTGAGATCGATGATCCCAGCCAGTTGGTGCATTTCGGTACAAGCGGACATCGCGGAACACCCGGCGACGGGAGTTTTACCGAAGCGCACATCCTGGCGATTTCGCAGGCGATTTGCGATTACCGTGCGGCGCAGAAAATCTCGGGGCCGCTCTTCATGGGAAAGGATACGCACGCGCTTTCGGGACCGGCGCAACGAACCGCGCTCGAAGTGCTGGCGGCCAACGGCGTCGAAACGCGGGTTCAGCCGAGCGGCGGCACGACGCCGATACCCGCCGTCTCGCGCGCGATTCTGGAACACAACCTTTCGGGCGCAGGCGCGCTGGCGGACGGCATCATCGTCAGCCCGTCGCACAATCCACCCGGAGACGGCGGCTTCAAATACAACCCGCCGAACGGCGGCCCGGCGGATACGGAAGTGACGCGATGGATCGAACGGCGCGCGAACGAACTGCTCCGGGACGGAAATCGCCAAGTGAAACGAATGGGTTACGAAGCAGCGCTGAAAGCGGAAACGACGCGCGAATTCGATTTCGTGACACCCTACGTGCGTGATCTGGCGCTGGCGATCGATATGGAGGCTATTCGGTCGGCTGGCGTGCGCATTGGCGTGGATCCGCTGGGCGGGGCGTCGCTCGCGTATTGGGAGCCGATCGCGGCGGCGTACGGGCTCGCAATCGGGGTGGTGAATCGCACGCTTGATCCGGCATTCGGGTTCATGACGCTCGATCACGACGGGAAAATCCGGATGGATTGCTCGAGCCCGTACGCGATGGCGAAACTCGTTGCGTTGAAGGACCGCTACGACGTGGCGTTCGGCACCGATCCCGATGCCGATCGGCACGGGATCGTGACGCCATCTTCTGGTTTGCTGAACCCGAATCATTTTCTTGCCGTTGCCGTCGCATACCTTCTTGATCGGCGGTCGGGCTGGCCGCGGCAGGCGGCGGTGGGAAAAACGCTGGTGACGAGCGCGATGATCGACCGCGTGGTGGAAAGCCGCGGTCGGCGCCTGTGCGAGGTGCCGGTGGGGTTCAAATGGTTTGCCGCCGGGCTCTACGATGCGAGTATTTGCTTTGGCGGCGAGGAGAGCGCCGGCGCTTCGTTTTTGCGGAAAGACGGGCGCGTGTGGACCACCGACAAGGACGGACTATTGCTGGGATTGCTGGCGGCGGAAATCACCGCGTGCACGGGAGGCGATCCCGGTTTGCGCTATCGTGATTTGACGGCCGAGTTCGGCGCGCCCAGCTACCAGCGGACCGATCTGCCAGCTACACCCGAGGAGAAACAGGCGCTTGAGCGGCTGGAACCGGAATCCATTGAAGCGAAGGAACTGGCCGGCGAGCCGATCCTCGAAAAGCTGACGCGAGCGCCGGGTAACGGAGCGAGCATCGGCGGACTGAAGGTGACGGCGAAAAGCGGATGGTTCGCGGTGCGGCCTTCGGGGACGGAAAACATTTGCAAGATATACGCCGAAAGTTTTCGCGGCGAACAGCACCTCGAAGAATTGCAAGCAGCTGCTCGGCGGATTGTTTCGCGTGCGATGGGACGGCACGAATAGCGCGGGCCTTGGCGGCGACGCCGCGGAAACGAGCGTTCGGTGCTGGAAACGAGAGGGAAGTGAGAGTGCGATGAAAGCGTGTGTGTTGCGCGCGCCGGCGCCCGTCGAAACGAGTCCGCTCGAATACGCGGACGCGCCCGATCCCAACCCGGCGCGAGGCGAAGTGCTCGTGCGCGTTTCCTGCTGCGGCGTTTGCCGAACGGATTTGCACGTGGTGGAAGGCGAACTCCCGCCGCGAAAATCGCCGGTGATTCCCGGCCACCAGGTGGTGGGAGTGGTCGAACGGAACGGCGAGGGCGCGAAGCGATTCGCCACGGGTGCGCGCGTAGGAATCGCGTGGCTTCATCATACCGACGGCGCGTGCCGCTATTGCCGCGCGGGAATGGAAAACCTGTGCGACGATCCGTCGTTCACCGGATACAACGTGGATGGCGGCTACGCGGAATGGATCGTTGCGCCGGAGGATTTCGTCTATCCGATTCCGGCGGCTTTCCCCGACGAGCAGGCCGCGCCGCTTTTGTGCGCGGGAATTATCGGATTCCGCTCGCTGCGGCTTTCGGGAATCGAAGCGGGTGGGCGGCTGGGCTTTTACGGATTTGGCGCGGCAGCGCACGTGGCGATTCAGGTCGCGCGGCACTGGGGCGCCGAAGTCTATGCGATGACGCGTGACGTTCGCCATCAGCGCCTGGCCCTCGAACTGGGCGCGGTGTGGGCCGGAGGAACGCTGGACGCTCCGCCGGCGCCGCTCGACGCGGCGATTGTGTTCGCGCCGGCGGGCGAAATCGTTCCGGCGGGTCTTGCGGCGCTGCGCAAGGGCGGGACGCTGGTGCTCGGTGGCATCCATATGAGTCCGATTCCGTCTTTCTCCTACGATCTGCTGTATGGGGAACGTGTGATTCGCAGCGTGGCGAATAATACGCGCAAGGATGGCGAGGATTTCCTGCGCGTGGCCGCGGAAATCCCGATCGAAACGCACGTGGAAGCGTTTTCGCTGGCGGACGCGAATCGCGCTTTGAATGCGCTGAAAAATGATGCGATTCGCGGCGCGGCGGTGCTGCGCATCCGCTGAGGGCGGCACGCGAGGCCAACTCGCCGCGGACACAATGTAATTATTTTGCACCCTGCCGCGTATCGGCGGCATCGAAAAAGAGAATCGGTCAGCGCAACTATGCGTCGGGCCTGCGCTCCATCTGCCCGGCAGCGCACCAATTCCGCTACCCAGGCCAGCCGTTCGGCCGCGCGCGATGGTTCGCTGCGCGGGAGATCTCTCGGGAACGGCATTCGGCCACGGCTCTGAGCTACGCGCACGCCGGGAGGTTCGCCATGCCAGCAGCGGCAACCAGTGCTTCCATCGAAAACTCACTCGCCTGGCTCGCCGACGCTCGCGCGCGCACCGATCGGTTGTTTGGCGTGGTGCGCGACGCGCATCTGTACGACCGGCCGATTCCGGAGCGGCATCGGATCGTTTTTTACGTCGGACACCTCGAAGCATTCGATTGGAATCTGCTCCGCGAGGCGGTACATGTGCGCGCGCCATGGCGGCCGGATTTCGACCGGCTGTTCGCGTTCGGGATCGATCCGGTCGGCGGAGGATTGCCGACCGACGGACCGGAAGATTGGCCGGCGATCGAAGAAGTGAGGCGGTACGACGCGGAGATTCGTGAGGCGCTTGACGCGGGGCTCGGATCAGCGATGCGCGCGGCAAGCGCGGCGGAGCGGCAATCGCTCGATCGGCGGCTGAACGTGGCGATCGAGCACAGGCTGATGCACGAGGAAACGCTTTGCTATATGTTCCATCGATTGCCATACGAACGGAAAAATCGGTGGGAACAGGCTGCGACGCCGATTCCGCTGCGGGCGATGCGACCGGAAATGCTGGAAATTCCCGCCGGGGTCGCGCGAATGGGACTGCGGCGCGACGGCGGCGCGCGCTTCGGCTGGGACAACGAGTTCGAGGCGCATGAAGTGAACGTGCCTGCGTTCCGCATGGACCGTTTCATGGTGACGAACGGGGAATTTCTGGGATTCGTCGAAACGGGCGGATACGCGCGGCCGGAATTCTGGACGGAAGAGGATTGGCGCTGGATTTCCGCCGCGGGTGTACGGCATCCGGCGTTTTGGAATCACAAGCAGGGCGAATGGCACTGGCGAGGGATGTTCGAGGAGATTTCTTTGCCGCTCGACTGGCCGGTGTACGTGAGCCATGCCGAAGCCGCGGCGTATGCGCGGTGGGTCCGGAAATCGCTTCCCAGCGAAGCGCAATGGCAGCGTGCGGCGTATGGCGAAAGCGCCGCGGACGAGCGGGCATTTCCGTGGGGCAACGGCCCGGCGTCGGCGCAGCGGGGAAATTTCGATTTCGGGCGGTTCGATCCGGCGCCGGTGCACGCGTGGCCGGAAAGTCGAGGCGCGTTTGGCGTTGAAGGCATGATCGGCAACGGTTGGGAGTGGACGTCGAGCCGCTTCGCGCCGTTTCCCGGATTCGAGCCGTTTTCCTTCTATCCCGGCTATTCCGCGAATTTCTTCGATGGGAAGCATTTCACGATGAAGGGAGGGTCGCCGCGCACCGCGCTTTCGATGCTGCGGCCGAGTTTCCGGAACTGGTTTCAGGCGTATTATCCGTACGTTTACGCCGGATTCCGCTGCGTTTCCGCCTGAGACGCGGGCGGACGCGGCAGGGAGGGAGAATTGACGCCAGCGCGGATTTCCGCAATGGATCCAGTCGCCGATTTTGCCACGGACGTGCGCGCGGGTCTGGGCCGCGCCGGGCAAAAGGAGCTTCCGGCGAAGTATTTTTACGACGCGGTTGGCTCAGCGCTTTTCGATGCGATCAGCCATTTGCCCGAGTACGGGCTGACGCGTGCCGACGAGCGGCTGCTGCGGCGAAACGCTGGCCGAATCGTCGAGCGGTTGCCGCTTCCGTTGGATGTGGCGGAACTCGGGCCGGGAAGCGGACGAAAGACGCGCTGGCTGCTGCGCGCGCTCGTCGAGCGGCAACCGACCGCCTATTTCCCCATTGAAATCTCGCGCGCTGCTCTTGCCGCGTGCCGGCGACGCTTCCGACGGATGCGATCGCTTGAAGTGGTCGGCTATCAGCGGGAATTTCTGGACGGTGTGAGGAAAGTAGCTGCGTCGCGGCGCGGGGGACGCCGCCTGTTGGTACTCTTCCTGGGAAGCACGATCGGGAATTTCGATCGAAGTGAGGCAAACGAATTCCTGCGGGAAATTCGGGCGTGCCTCGCGCCGGGCGACGCGCTGCTGCTGGGAACCGATCTGGAAAAGCCGGTGGAGCGGCTGCTGGCGGCGTACGACGATCCGCAGGGCGTGACCGCGGCGTTCAACCGCAATGTGCTGGCGCGGGCGAATCGCGAATTGGGCGCCGATTTCGACGTGGCGGCATTCGAGCACATGGCGCGCTACAACGAAGCCGAACGCCGGATCGAAATGCACCTGCGGGCGAGCCGCACGATGACGGTGCGCATCCCCGCGGCCGGGCTCAGCATCCGGCTGCGCGAAGGCGAAACGATCTGGACCGAAAGCAGCTACAAATACGCTCCGGATGAGCCTTGCCGGATGGCTTTGGACGCCGGCTTTCGCTCCGTCGGCCGATGGATCGACGAAGAGTGGGGATTTTCGGAGAACCTGTGGCTAGCTGCCTGACGCCAAGTGGGGCTGGACGCTCCAGAGTGAACTGGTGACAAATGGTCCCTTTCGGGAGCACAATAGGTAAGCGGAACCCTAGCGTGGTCGAGGAGAGATTACAACGATGTTCAAGCGTGCGCTGATTTATTCGTGCGCGGCTGTGCTGTTTCTGCTGGGTATGCGGCTGGGAACCATGGCCCAGGAGAGGCAGAAGAAAATCGTCTCGGTTTCCCTGGTTCCCGCGTACCATGCCGCGCCTCCGCGCGGCCGGCTGGCGCCCACTTTGCCGCCGCGTGATTTTCCGAAAAATCCGGTGGCGGAGCATGCCTACGCCGTGGCTTCGCGCATCAAGCCGCTGCTGTATCAATTGCCCTGCTATTGCAATTGCGATCATGAACTGGGCCACACCAGCCTGCTGAGCTGCTACCAGACGCGTCACGCGGCTGAGTGCGCGGTTTGCCAGAGGGAAGCGTATTACGCCTACGAGCAGAGCCGGAAGGGAAAGACGGCGAAAGAGATTCGCGTTGGAATCGTTCGCGGCGACTGGCAGCACGTGAACCTGGGGCCGTGGCAAAAGCCGTTCCACGCCCGCAGCGCGAACGCCAGTGTGCGTCCGCTTCCCGCACTGCCGAGCGGCGCAGCGGCGTCAGGCGACGTGAGAAGCGCAAGCGCCCAGGCCGGCGCGCGCTAAACGGCTGCGGTACCACGCCGCCGCGCGATTTTCGCCAGCCATGCGCCAGCAGCTACGATTCTTTATCTATCAACTCTCTTTCTTGCGTCGCGCTCGCGTCAATCTTGCGGGCGCGTGGGCGCGACGCCCGAAATATTCTCCTTGGCCATCAGGCGGTTGAACGCCGGCAGGTCGCTTGTCAGCACGGCGTGCCAGCGGGCGCTGATTTCCGTCATCTGCCTCTCGTAAATCCCGTACATGACGAGTTCCTGCACCGTGGGCGCGTCGTCGGATGACGAAACGGCGTATTCGAGATAGGCGAGTTTGCCGCTGAGCTTGGTTGGGTAATTGATCAGGTCTTCGCTCGCGGTTCCCTTCGATTGATAGAGATCGTCCTCAATCGCGTCGAGTTTTGTTTGAAGAGCCTTGGATGCGGCGACCACATTTGCGGCCCGAGCGTTCGCGGCCAGTCGTTCGTCGAGAGCCTTGAGTTGGGCGCGCAGGCTTTCGATTTCGAGCACGATCGTGTGGTCCTGGCCGCTCAGATCGCGCAGCTTCAGCATCAGGGCGAACTGCTTTTGCATATCGGCCATGGTCGCTTTTTCGCGAGGATCGGCGAGCACTTCGATGGGCTGCGTATAGGTCTGGCCGCCGACGGTCAATCGGGCTTCGTAATGGCCGGGCAGCGCAATCGGATCGGCGGGACCCGGTTCGGAATAGACCTCGCAGGCGATTTTCACCGGATGCTCGTAGCGGAGATTCCAGACGAAGCGGTTGAGCCCCGCCTTGGCGGGCAGTATGGTCACGCGGCGCGGCGGAAAGACGCGTGGAACGGGACAAACCGGCGGCTTGCGTTTTTTGCTGGAAAACTCTCGGACCACGTTGCCGCGGCTATCGAGGATTTCGAGCGTGATCAGCGTTTTCGGCTTCGATTGCAATTCGTAATCCAGAATTACCCCCACGGGAGGACTCATACCGACTTGCGCGTTGTGCATGAGGAACGATCCGCCGCCGTGCAGGCGATACGCGGCCGCGGGATGGAAGAAATGAACGGGTTGCGCGAGGGTTTGCGCGGTCATTTGGCGCAGGGGCGAAATGTCGTCGAGGATCCAGAACGACCGGCCGTGCGTGGCGATCACCAGATCGTTGCGTTTCACCACCAGATCACGGACGGGAACGACGGGCAGATTCAGATGCAAAGGCTGCCACAAGGCGCCGTCGTTGAAGGAGACGTAGACGCCGCGCTCGGTTCCGGCGAAGAGAAGGCCGGGCCGCTTGGGATCTTCTCGAACCACGTGGATGAACGCGCCATTCGGAATGCCGTTGGTGATGGAAGTCCACGTTTTGCCGTAGTCGGTGGTTTTCCAGATGTAGGGTTTCAGGTCGCCGAGTTTGTACCGATTCACGGCGGCGTAGGCGGTACCCGGCGCTTCGGGCGATGCATCGATCAGGCTCACTTTGCTCCACGCGGGCAAATCCTTGGGCGTGACGTTTTGCCAGTGCGCGCCGCCATCGCGCGTGATCCAGATGAGGCCGTCGTCCGTGCCGACCCAGATGAGCCCCTTCGCGAGCGGCGAGGGCGCAATCGTGTAGATCACGTCGTAATATTCGGCGCTGGTCTGGTCCCAGGTAATTGGGCCACCGGAAATGCCCTGTTTGGACTTGTCGTTCCGCGTGAGATCGGGGCTGATCACTTTCCAGTTGGAGCCGCCGTTGGTCGTTTCGAAAAGGACCTGGCTCGCGTAATAGAGCACGTTCGGATTTTGTGGGGAAAAGGCCAGCGGCATCGTCCACGTGAAGCGGTATTTCCAGGCGGAGGCGGGCAAGCCATCAACGCCCATGGGCCAGGGCGAGATTTCCCTCCCGATTCCAGTCTTCTTATTGAAGCGGGAAAGCATGCCCAGATAGCCGCCGGCGTAAACGATATCGGGATTTGTGGGATCGGGAACAACGTAGCCGCTCTCGCCGCCGCCGACGCTGTACCAATCCTTGTCGGTAATCGCGCCGTGCGCGGTCTGGCTGGGAATCGAAACGGTGGAATTATCCTGCTGCGCGCCGTAGAGGCAGAAGAAAAAGCGATTGTCCACCGAGACGTGGTAGAACTGCGCAGTGGGCTGATTATCGAGCGTGCTCCACGTCTTGCCGCCATCCTCGGAAATCGTCGCGCCGCCGTCGTTGCCCAGAATCATTCGCCGGGGATCGGTGGGGTCGATCCAGAGCCTGTGATTATCGGCATGAGGCGCGCGAACGAGCTCCCAGCGATGACCGCCGTCAATCGAGCGCCAGACGCGAACGTTTAGGACGTAGATCGTATCGGTATTTTTCGGATCGGCATAGATGCGCATGAAATACCACGGCCGCTGGAGCAGGCGGTGATCGCCGGTGACGAACGTCCAGTGCTCGCCCGCGTCGCGGGAAACGTAGATGCCGGCCTTTTTCGCTTCGATCAGTGCGTAGACGGTGTTGCCGTCGGCGCCGACGGCAAGACCGATGCGGCCCAGAATTCCCGTGGGCAAGCCGTGGCCTTTCAGCTGCGTCCAGGTGCGGCCTTCATTGGTGGATTTGTAGATGCCGCTGCCGGGACCGCCGCTCGTGAAGCTCCAGGGCGTGCGGAGTTCCTGATAAAGCGCGGCGTAGACGATGCGCGGATTTTGCGGATCGAAGGCCAAATCCACGGCGCCGGTTTTGTCGTCTTTGTAGAGTACTTTCGTCCACGTTTTTCCGCCGTCGCTCGTACGGAATACGCCGCGCTCGGCGTTCGGGCCGAAAGCGTGACCGATCGCGGCGACGAGAACGAGATCGGGATTGCGCGGATCCACAAGGATGCGGGCGATGTGGCGCGTATCCTCCAGTCCGGTGTGCTTCCACGTTTTTCCGCCGTCGGTGGATTTCCACATGCCGTCGCCGTAGCTGATGTCGCTGCGCAGATCGCCTTCGCCCGTTCCCACGTAGATGACGTTGGGATCGGACGGCGCGACGGCGAGCGCGCCGATCTCCTCAAGATGGGCTTTATCGGAAATGGGCGTCCAGGTGAGGCCCGCGTTTTCCGTTTTCCAAACGCCGCCGGCCACCGCGCCCATGTAGAAAACGCGCGAATTGCCGGGAATGCCGGAAACGGCTTCCACGCGGCCGCCGCGGAATGGGCCAACGAGGCGCCATTTCATCCCGGCCAGAGAATCCTTGGCGAGCGTTTGCGCGCGGACCGAACCACCAAGCGCGAATGCCGAAGCAAAGAGCGCGAGGGCGAACACCAGATTTGCATGACGCGAAAAAATATTACGCATAAGTCCTCCCGGAAATCGCGCATACGAAAGCGAAAGACAGCGGCGACGCCGCCCTTGTTAACAGAAATAGTCAGGGAACCGCAAGTGGAGAAACGCCAAGCGATGGTGAGAGTGTCCGCCTTCGCCTAGGCTTCAGCGGGCATGAGGCACGGGAACTGGAATTTCAAACCCGCAAGAGAGAAACTCGGCAGACGGAATTCCGGCGCCGGGAAAATGCGAGAAGCCTATTGCAGCGGGATGCGGGGATCGGTGGGATCGTCGGTGGAGGTTTCGCGGCGACGGGCATCACCGGGACCGTCGGAGTCGGCGCGGATCAGGATGATGTCGCGAATGCGCGTGGTGACCACGCGATTGCCGAATTCGAGGAACAGGCCGCGAGCGGCGACGATATCCTGCTTGATCGCGGTGCCACCCCAGGTGCAGCCGTTGATAGTGATTTCCTCGCCGGAGATGCCGTTGCGCTCGAACCAGCCGCCGGAAACCGCATAGCGGCCGTCGCCGAGCGAGCGAATGGCGTAGATGGAATTTTTGGTTTCGACGAGCAGGGAATCGCCGCGGAAGAGTTCGTTCTTGCGAACCGATTCCAGTTGGTCGGCGGCTAAGGTCCTGTCGTCAAGCGTCGCGAGCTGATCGAGCATGCTCTCACCACGAGGCAGGATGGCCCATAGCATACCTCAAAATGGCCTTTTCCGCCCCCACAGGAAATATCTGTTTACTTAGACGCGCCTGAGGCCCTCCAGGTCGCTTCACGGGGTTCCACAAAACCGTGGTGTTGCCCCTTCCGCCCGGTTGCCTGGAAAAGGTCCGCACGCCCGGCTAATGCGCGTCTTTCGGGCCGACTCCTATCGGCGGCGCGTGGCTATTCGTGCCGGGCGCGCGGGCGCAGGATGTGCGCGTCCAGGTAATCGGACACGTTCGGTTCACGCACCAGATGCGGGTAGCGCGGACCGCCGTGGTAATCCACTTCGCAATTCTTCAAATAGTTGTCGTTTTCCACCAGCAGATCGATGGGTTTCGTGCTGGTGGAGCTTTCCTTGATCGCCTGGTTCAGAACCTCGGGCGAAAAGGCGCGGCCGTTGACGGCGATGATTTTCATGCCGGGGCTGACGCCAGCCTTGAACGCGGGGCCGTTCCAGATGGAATCGAAGACGCTGCCATCGCCGGAAACCGTCAGGCCGATCGAATAGGCGGCATCGGCCATGCCGCGGAAGAATCCGCGACCACCCCCGGACGGCGTGCTGGTGTAGACGACTTTCCAGCCGCTCGCCTCGATGCCGCCCACGGGAGCGTTGGGCGAAACAGAATCGAGGCGCTCGTGGAAGAAATGAGCCCAATCGTAGGGAACAATTTCGTTGAGCGCGGCGACGAGTTGATCGAAGGAATAGGGCTTGAGCTGCGGACCTTCGTTCGGGCCGCCGTAGAAGAGGTGGCAGAAATCATCGAAATTCTTTTTGCCGTGGCTTTCGCGGGCGATGATCGTGGCGACTTCGAGCCACAGCAGATCGCCTTCCTGATAGTAATCGGAGCCGCGGCGCCAGTTCATCCAGCCGCCGAAGCCGAACATGCCGGGCACCGCACTGGCGGTATCTTGCAGCGGGCGCCAGGTGCGGCCGGGACGGCCGGGGCCGAGCGAAGCGGCGATGGAAGCGAAATACTGATGGAATTCTTTCTTGGTCCATAAACCGCTGCGCGCGGCGAGAACGTGGCCGAGGTAATCGGTGAGGCCCTCGTAGACCCAGAGAAGATTGGTTTCTTCAGGAACTTCGTAGTAGGGCGTGCTGAGCGTATTGGGACGGCGGAATTTGCCGTTCCAGGAATGAACGAATTCGTGCGGGAGGATGCTGCCGACGACGTAAGCGGCGTTGGGGGAAAGCAGGGTGTTCAAGGGTAGGCGGCTGTCGTCGCATTCATGATGTTCGAGGCCGAAATGAGCGACGTAGTCGCTGAGCGTGAGCAGGAAGTGGTAATCGCGATAATGGCGCGCGCCGAAGAGCTTTCCCGATTCGGCGACCAGATCTGTCATTTCCTTCTGCACCTGCGGGCTCATGTCGAGCGCTTCGGGCGTATCGGCGACGATGTCGATTTCGTGGTGAATCGGCTCGCCGGGAGGGGTGAGGTTGATGGCGCGGTAATACTGACCGGCGATCACCGGAGAATCCACCAGACGATTGAGCACGACGGGCTTGAAGGCGATCGAATCGCCCTGGTCGCTTTCAACGGGAAGCGGCGTGCCGTACTTCCAGCCCTGGGGAAGGACGAGCTTTGCATGGAAAATCTGGTCCTGGGCGCGAACGCCGGCGAGATAGAGCAGGTTCTGGTTCCAGCTGACGACGACCAGTTTGTCGGTGGCGGAAACGCCGGCGGTGTAATGGCCGCCGAAACCGCTCGGCTCGAGGTAATCGAAATGGACGTGAAGCTCGCTGACGCCCTCAGGGACGGTCAGATGGAACGTGTAAACGTCGAGCAGATCGCGCACCCACGGAATGCGTTTGCCATTCCCGTAGAATTGCAGGCCGGCGACGTTGGCGATGGGCCCGTCGGGCTGGTGCTCGCCGGGAATCCATTTCGGGTAATAGAGGGTCAGCGGGCCGGCCTTTACCGGGATCACCATATTCGTGCGAATGACTCGATCGGGCGCGTGCGTGGCGTCCACGGTGAGTTGAATTGTGGGACCCGTCTGCGCGAGCAGCGGCGTCGCCGCCAGCAGGAGCAGAGCCACCAAAAATAAAGACACGCGATTGCGCAATCGCAGCATTCCGTCCTCCTCGTTCTCGTTTGTCCCGCGCGTGGGCGCGGAGACCGGCTGTAAAATTGCCCTTTGCCCGCCCGATGTTAGACTTCGGGAAAAGCACAAGTCAACGGTTCGATGGCGCCAGGCGGAGCATGAGGCCCACGAGATCTATGGGGTTGAGCGAATGCGGGCGGCCAAATCCTTCGTCCAGTTCAGAACCACGCGAAGCTCGGTGGGTGCGGAAGCTTCCGTCAGGCTCTTGATGAAGAAGAAATGTTTGCCGTCGCGCGTGGCATCGTAGTCGTGACCGGAACTGAAATAATTGTCCGGGAAAAGCTCATGGGGAGTGCCGGCAGAAAATGTGGGGCTGGTTTGAACCGGTACGGCCATCAGTTTGCCCGCGTTGCGATAAAAAATTTCCGGGTCTTTTCGCGGCCAAACGGGGCGCATTCCTCCTCCGCTGGATATCTGCCATTTCCCGCCGGCTGCCGCGGCCGGCTGAACGTAGACTTCCGTACGGCCGGATTCGTTCGATTCGTAGGCGATCCAACGGCTGTCGGGCGAGAACTGAGGGAACCACTCAGCGGCGGGCGTGCGGAGGAAAACGCGAGGCTTGCCGAGCGGATCGAGCGGGAGGAGGAAAATATCGGGGCCGGTGGCCGGGTCTTCCTGAAAAAAAGCCATAGTGCGACCATCCGGCGAAAACGAAGACGCGACCGACCAGACGGACGAGCGGGAAAGCAGGCGTTCCTGGCCGCTGCCGTCGGCCGCTTTTTCGTAGATTCCCCAGCGGCCATTACGGAGCGAGGTGTAGACGACGTTCTTACCATCGGCGGTCCAGAAGGGGTCGCGATTGTCGTCCTGGAAAGTGAGCCGGGCCAGCGTTTTGCTGGCTATGTCGAAAGTCCAGACGTTCCAAAGCGAGCCTTCGATGGTGAGGGCGAGGCGGTTGCCGTCGGGAGAGAGCGACAGGTCTTCGTAGGGACGCGGCGACGTGGAAATCACCTGCGCGTTGCCGCTGCGATCGGTTTCCACAATCTCGCGCTCGGGACGTGTCTCGCCTCCCGGCGCGTAGACGAGCATGCCGCTTTCCGAGACGGCGAACTGATCGAACGTGCCGCCTTCGTTATCGACAACGCCGCTGACGAGCGGAACGGCAGGGCCGGCGAGCCGGAGGCTTTTCGCGTCGAACGGAGCGCCCCAGAGCGTGCCCGCGCGGCCAAAAACCAGATAGCCGGGCGCGACGTAGCCGGGATTGGTGCCGTCCTGGAGGAGCATTTTCAACTTTCGCGTTTTGAGCGAAAGGACGGCGACACTCGATTGCTGGCCGCCGAATCCGTTCTCAACCGCGACGAGAAGCGATTTGCCATCGGGCAAGACACTGGGCTGGCCAATGGCAACGGCTCCGGTGCTTTCGTTCGGCGAAATGATGCGCTGGCAATCGCCGCCGTCACCCGAGACGCTCAATAAGGCGCCGAAACCCCCCGAAAAATAGATCGTGCCGCCGGGAGCCCAGGTGGCGCTGCCGTTTCCGGGAGCGCCGGAGCACAGCACCTGCGGAACGCCGCCAGCAATTGGAATTTTTTCGAGTCTGCCGTTGGCGAAATAGCCGAGCCATTGGCCGTCGGGCGAAAAAAACGGTGACTGAGCGCTCTCGGTGCCGGGAACCAGCCGAGCGGTGAAATCGCCGAGATCGCGGATCCAAATATGCGACGAGCCATCCGCGCTGCCGGTGACGTAAGCAATCTGGCGGCCGCTGGGAGCGATGGCGATGCTCGACAGATCGTTGAGGAAAGGATGGTCTTGTGGAATCTGGATGCTGAGGGCGAGGGACGTGGTGGGAGCCGTGGGTTTCTGCGTGGCAAACCAGAAGGCGGCGACGATCGCAGCTCCCGCAACCAGCCCGACAATGCCCCAAACCAGCGCGCCACGGCGGCGCGCGACGAGCGTGGGAACAGCTTGCATTGCCGATGCGGAGGGTTCGGGCTCGGAGCGACCGGCGATCGCCTCATCAATGGCGATGCGGGCTTCGCCGATGTCGCGCAGGCGCTGCTTGGGATCTTTTTTCAGGCAGCGGGAGAGAAGATTGCGAATCGAGCGCGGCGTGGTTTCCGGCAGCGCCGACCAATCCGGCTCCTTCATCACCACGGCGGCGAGAATGTCGGTGACCGTTTCGCCGTCGAAGGCGTGCTTGCCGGTGAGCATCTCGTACAGCACGCAGCCGAACGCCCAGATATCGGCGCGACGATCGACCGGCTTGCCCTTGGCCTGTTCCGGGGCCATATACGCTGCGGTGCCGAGGATGATGCCGGCTTGCGTAGCCAGATGGCTGAGCGTGGGCGAAGTGGAGGGATCGGCCGCCGCGGTTTCACCAGCGAGGGCTTTGGCAAGGCCGAAATCGAGGATTTTCACCACGCCATCTGGCGTGATTTTGACGTTCGCGGGTTTCAGATCGCGATGAACGATCCCGCGTTCGTGCGCGTATTCCAGGCCTTCGGAGATTTGTTTGGCAATCGGCAGAGCGTCTTCGAGCGGGATTCCGTTTCCCATCGTAGGGGCAGGTTGGAAACGCACTCCTTGTGTCCCGGACGGGCTTATGGAACCTGCCCCTACAAATCCCGCAATTTTCTCCGCTAGGGTCTGGCCTTCGACCAGCTCCATGATGAGCGCATGGACACCGGCGGAATCCTCGAAGCCGTGAATAGCGGCGATATTCGGATGGTTGAGCGAAGCGAGCAGCTTGGCTTCGCGCTCGAAGCGCGCGAGGCGCTCGGCGTCCGAGGCGAACGCTTCGGGCAAAACCTTCAGCGCGACTTCGCGCCCGAGCTTCGTATCGCGGGCGCGATACACTTCGCCCATCCCGCCCGCGCCAATCGCGCCAACGATTTCGTAGGAGCCGATCCTGGTTCCGGGGATCAAGATTCGCCTCTGGCTTCGGCCGCCATGCGCCTCGGGACTCCGCCGGCGCCAGTCGCCGCTGCGACTCCGTGGGGATGCGCGTGAATACGCGTCTTCATCGTCGCACTCCGCGGATAAGACTGAGCTGGGACAAGTTTTGTGCGTAGGCGTATGCGTACGCCGACGCTTGGCTCGCAAGAGAAACGTCGATGATTTGAGTTACCCCGGTGCGGTCCGCTGGCGCAAGATGGAGCACAGGGGTGCGGCGGCCGGTAGAGAGATCGACTCGTTCGATTTCCGCCGGCACCTGGGAAGAACGAAAGACGAGCACGGAGCGCCCGTCTCCGCTAAAGCGAATTACTGTGTCATCCAGACCCAGGCCGGCTACTACGCGGCCCGGGCCGCCGCCGACGGGATAAATCCAGTATTTTTCCCCAGCGCCTCGAACCAAAATAGTTTTTGCGTCAGGCGAAACGAAACCGCCGTTCGTACCCGGCGGCGTGACGGGAGTCGGCGGGCCGCCGCTGGTCGACTGGACGTAACAGCGCTGGGGTTGCCCAGTTTCGTGTCCGCAGGCCAGCACACGCTTGCCGTCGGGAAAAAACGCGGCGGATTGGTAATCCACAAGGCGCCCCGCGTCGAGAACGCGTTTCTCACCGGCACCCGTGGGATAGAGAACGAGTTGTGCGGGAGGGCCGGGAACGATCGAGAGCGCCCAGGCGCCATCCGGGGAAAGTCCCTCGGCAATTCCTTCACCCAAACGTACAGCGGGTGACCCGTCCGTTTTGCGGAAGAGGAGGGCGTAATTATGGCCGGCGGCTTCGCTGGTGTCGCTGAAGAGCAGCCACTGGCCGTCGGCGGAGATATGCGGGTGATAAGAAGAATCCAGCCAGGAAAGATCGCGTTCCGTGCTCGCTCCGGGGGCTATGGCCATCACGCGGTACTCGAAGGCGTTCTCGGTGGCGAGCAGGTTGCCCTGGCTGTTGGCGTCGAGCACGAACAGGCTTCCCGCTGCGGTGACCAGTTCCTGCGTCTTTCCGGAGAGCGAGGCAAAGTCAATGCCGTTGTTGGCTCCAGCCACGCAGCAGGAGGAGAAGTACAGCCCATTGCTGCTTTTGGCCCAAGCCAATCCCTCGAGAGACTGATAGTTCGAGGACGAGAACTGGGTGCGCCCGTCAAGATCCACTGTAACGAGTTTTCCGCGGTCGTCGTAGCGCAAGGGGTGGTCGAAAAACGCGAGCAGCTTCCCGCTCGGGGAGAACCGGAGATCGCTCAGATAGCCGGCTGTCCGATAGAGAACCTTGCCGATCGGGTACTCGAGCCGGCTTTCGCCATTTACATCGCGGAGGATCGCGAGCTGTGAACCGTCGGGAGACCAATCGGCGTCCTGAACATTCCGCAAAATTTCCCGCGGCGCTCCTCCGCCCAGATTCATGGTCGCCAGCGTTCCCGTGAAGATCCGGTTGGCGACGAATCTGGCACCGGTCAGCACGGCGAGCTGTCCTTGGGAAGAGATCGAAAGCAGCGCGGTATCGGGAGGGCCGAACGGCTGCGGCGCGGGATAATCCGGCTGACGGAGGAAAAGCTGAGGGCTGTTTCCTTCCGCTGCGTCGCTGAAAACGACGGTCTTTCCATCCGGCGCGAATCGCGCGTTGAAGATTGCTCCGGCCTGAAAACTGATGGGAAGAAAAGCGGGCGGATGGCTGGCGACGGGACCCGCGAAGCGTCGCCCGGCGAGAAAGGCGGCTACGGCGATGGCCAGCGCGGCTGCCGCTACCGGAAGAGGCCATTTACGGCGGGGCGAACGGATGGCGGCCATGGCGGGCCCGCTCGTTGCGGAAGAGCCCGAGAGCGATTCCAGATGGAAAGCCAGATCGCGAGCCGATTGGAAACGCTCGGCGGGATTTTTTTCCAGGCAATGGCGCACGATGCGTTCGACGCCGGGTGGGATGTTCCTGCCTTCGCCTGAAAGCTCGGGCGGGTCCTCCTTCAGAATCGCCGACATCGTTTCCGCGGAAGTCTCCCGCTCGAACGGCCGCCGGCCGGAAAGCATTTCATACAAGACCGAGCCGAGCGAGAAGATGTCCGACCGCGCATCGGCCGGTTTGCCGCGCACCTGCTCGGGCGACATATAGCCGACCGTACCCAGCACCACGCCCGGCTCGGTCGCGCCGGCGGCCGTCAGCGTGGCGCCCTGCGTTTCGCCGGGCGTCGAAGCCTGCCTTTCCGTCAGCTTGGCGAGCCCGAAGTCGAGAATTTTTACTCGCCCGTCCCTCGTCAGGAAAATGTTTGCCGGCTTCAGGTCCCGATGAACGATGTCTTTCTCGTGAGCCGCGGCGACACCGTGCGCCGCCTGTACGGCGATATCGCACGCTTTGCGGAGCGGCAGCGGACCTTCGCTAAGGCGTTCGCGCAGCGTTTCGCCTTCGAGGAGTTCGGTAACCAGAAACGGCGCGCCGTCGTGGGAGCCAATGTCGTAGACGGCCAGAATGTTCGGATGGTTCAGCGCGGCGACGGCGCGAGCTTCCTGTTCGAAGCGGCGAAGACGTTCGGGATCGGAAGCAAAAGACGCCGGCAGGATTTTGACGGCGACTTCGCGCCCCAGGCGCGTGTCGCGCGCGCGATAGACCTCGCCCATCCCTCCCGCGCCGATGGGCGCAACGACCTCATATGGTCCGAGCTTCGTCCCCGACGCCAGCGCCATTGTGCCGCGCATTATACAACTGTTGGCGCCAGCCTTTTGAGAGGGTGGAGGGTCGAGCGGCGCGGTAGTCATTTGGCCGGCGATGTGGTATCACCTGCCGAACGGGATCCACGATGCGCAGCGAATACGACCGGATCGCGGGACAGAACGTGGAACGCCTGGCGGCGTTGAGCGACGGAATCTTCGCCGTCGCGATGACGCTGCTTGTGCTGGGTCTGCGGCTGCCGGCAGCGCGTGCGGTTTCGAGCGAAGGGGAATTGTGGCACGCACTGCTTGGTCTGCGACCGGAATTGCTGATCTATTTCATGAGCTTTCTGACCCTCGGCATTTTCTGGGTCGGGCAGCAGACGCAGCTCAATCACCTGGAGCGGTCGGATCGCGACCTGACGTGGATTCATCTGGGGTTTCTGTTTGCCGTCACGCTGACGCCAGTCTCGACGGCGCTGCTGGCTGATTTTTTCCGTTACCGGCTGGCGCTTGTCATCTACTGGATGAATTTGCTGCTGCTCGGCGTGCTGCTGTACGCGAGTTGGGGCCACGCGATCCGGGGAAAGCTGGTGCGCGACGATATGCCGGCTGGCACGCCTGCGGCCGTGTGCCGGCGCATCCAGATCGCGCAGGGGCTTTACGCGTTGGGCGTGCTGCTATGCATTTTCGCCATGCTCTGGAGCATCGGCTTCATTGTGCTCGTGCAGCTGAATTACGTCCTGGCGCCGCGGCTGCCACGGCGGCACAAGACCGAGAGCGAGGGCGAAGCGAAGTAGACGCTTCTACCCTACAAGCATTTCGCGCGGGCTTCCAAAGCGAGAGTCGCAGGTGCATTCTCGTCCGCTGTCGACCAAGGGGTTCAGTGCGACCAGCGGATGCGGTCGCCGGCAACCAGAGCCAATTGTGGAACCGAGGGGCTTCCCAGGCGGAATTCCACGGGATAGAGGCGGCCGCGGAAACGGCGCTCGATGCGGAGGGTTCTAAGCGCCTTCGAACGCTCGTCTGGCGTGAGGGTATTGAGCAGGGTCTGAATGGTCGTTCCGATGGGGAAATATTGGCGCTTGCCGTTCACGCGGACGTTGAGTTCGGCGCTGGCGGACACCATGCCGGCAAACATGGCGCAGCGGACGACGCTGGTTGCGAGTTGGCGGCAGGGAATTTCGAGATTTTTTTCGACTGCATGCGTGACGCCGGCCATTTCGCCCGGGTCGCGCGTGGCCACGAGAAGCGCTTTGCGGCGCACGTTGGGCGGAACGTAGAGCGTAAGGACGAAAAGATCGAGCGCGCGCATACCGTGGAAGTGGCCTGCGAGCGACGTGTCTGGAAATTCGGCGCCGGCGCGCGAGGGAAGACCCTTACTGCGCCAGACGCGGCGCAGATCGAGCGAGAGCAGGCCACCGCGGCCGCGGACCACCCGATAGTAGGTTTTGCGCTCGCCCCAATAATTGGCGACGGTTTCCGGACCAAGGGAATTGTGAAAAATCGAGCGCTCGATGAAAAGGCGCATGCCCGGCCGCAGCGCCACGAAGCCGCGATTACCGAGCAAATAGCGGAAAAAGGTGGCCAAGAGGACGGGAGTTGGGATGCTTTCGGCCGTCCAATCGGCGGCTTTCAGATAGGCCTTGGGCGTGAGGCAGCCACGGGCCTGAAGCCGATAGAGCCGGTCGAGGAACGCGCTCCAATCCGACTGCGCGTGGACCGCGGCGCCGCGGTACCAGGCCGCCGGAGTGGGGACTTCGGCGACCCAGTCGGCGGATTTTCCCTGGCGGTGGTGTTCGAGCGAAAATAAGCGACCCTCGATGGAGCAACTCGAGGCGGCCGCGCGGGCACGGCCGCCCCCCAAATTGCCGAGAGAAATGCGGGAACTCAGTGCGCCGTTGGGCGGTGCGGAAAAATCGGGCGGCAGCAGGAAACTTCGAGCCAGACGATAGCTGCCGACGGGACGGCGCGCGGCGCAGCCGAGCGACAGTGAAACCGCCGCGAACAGAAAGGACAAGAACGCACGGCGTGAAAAGGCAAGGCTGAATCGCATGTCCACCACGCGACGTGAGTGTACACCTGGATGGAGCTGGGGTGTTTGTGGCGCCATGCGATCCGGCACGGCTATTCGACGTGGACGGGAATTTCGAACCGCCGAACGTTGAAGCCGCCGACGTAAAGCAGAAATCCGCGGCGAGTCCCCGTACCGAACTGGCTGGCGGGAACGCGGGCGGTCAGCGTGCGGCGCTCCCCGGGCAGGAGCGTGACGTAGTTGCCGCTCCAGAGAACGGGAACGGCGTCGAGGCCGTCGCTCGCACGGGCGAGCCGCAAACGAATGAAAAAGGCGAGATGCGAAGTGGGATTGTGGAGCGTGACGCGGACGACGCGACCTGAGCCTGCGCGGCGTTCGCTCGCATACGCGTACAGCTTCGCCGCGGGCAGGGTTTCGAGGCCGGTGAGATCGGCGTAGGCGGTCGCGGGAGTCAGGTAATAGTGGGCTTTGGCGGTATTCCAGGCGTCGGGCTGCGTGGAAAGCCAGTAGAAATTGCGGCTGACGATGCGACCGAACCGATTGCGCAAAACGAGATCGAGGAAATAGGTGCGCGAAAGATTCGCCGGCGCGGGTACGGTGAGAACGCGGCGAACGGCGTCGGGAGCGAGCGCCAAGGCGGCGTGCCGGCGCCAGAGGATTTTGAGGTCGAGATTGTAAAGCGTGGCTTCGGCTTCCAGTCGCCCTGACGGATGGCGCAAGCGGCTGGATGCATAGATTCCTGCGTCCGCGTAGTCGTACAGAATATGAAGCGGCTCGTTGGCTTTTTTTACGCCGTAATAGCCGCCGCCGGGAACCAGATAGTAATCCCACAAATGCCAGTAGTTGGAGGGCCAGGCGTTATTGAGCATCCATTGAATGACGCCGGTGGCCTTGTAGCGATTGGTGGAATACGCCTCGTACATGGCGCGTTCGCCTTCGTAGGCCATGAGTTGCGCCTTGCGCAGGTAATCGCCGAGGGATGTCGCGTTGCCGTAGCGTGCGTCGAGCGCCTGATTGAAGGCGTCGAGCGTGGTGAATTTGCCGCTGGCGTTGTGGAAATTCCAGGTGTCGTTGATCGGCCAGAGGTCGCGCCGCGGCAGGGTGCGTTCGAGGCTTTCCCGCTCCATCGGCGCGGGACCGGGACCGGTTTCCGTATTGAATCCCCAGGCGCCGCCGTGCGTTTTGTCTTTCCACCAATAGGCCGGCGCGACCCAGTTGTAGGGGCCGGTCATCTTCACGCCGGTCGGTCCGCTGACCGACGTTGTGCGCGCGGACGCGGAAGAAAGAATCGGGTTCGGCCAATCGAGCAAATCAAGGATCCCGAGGTACATCTGTTCTATCGCGGCGGGCGGAGGGTTGTCGCTGCCATTGAGCCAGACGAGCAGGCTGGGGTGGTTTCGCAGGCGGCGAATCTGGCTGGTGAGCGATTGCGCGGCGATCTGTTGCGTAGCCTGCGTCCACGAGCTCCACTCTTCCCATTCGCTGCAGCAGCACCAGCCGGCGAAGACGAGAATCCCTTCGCGGTCGGCGAGGCGGAAGAACGCGTTGTCTATGAGTTTTCCTTCCAAGCGAATCGTGTTGAGGCCGAGATTGTGGACGTAACGCATCTCGGCGAGCGTGCGCGCGGGATCGAAGCGGAGCAGCATGTCCGGCGCCCAGCCGCCGCCGCGAATGAAAATTGGCTCGCCATTCACGAAAAATTCACGCGCGCCGTAGGAATTCAGCTTCGACGTGATTTGGCGAATGCCGAACTGGAGCGTTTGCCTATCGGAGACGGAGCCGGCGACGCGGAAATCGAGCGTGAGGCGATAGAGATTTGGCTTCCCGAGTTCCCACGGCCACCAGAGGCGGGGACGGGCGAAGCGAAGCTGCGGGAAATCTTTCGGGGTGAAACCGAGGCGCTCGGTTCCGGAGGCGGCGAGCGTCACTTTGCGTTGGAATTTCACCGTTCCGATCGTACCTTCGATCACTCCGGAAACCGGTTGGGCCGTTGCATTGCGGAGCGTCGCGGTGACGGTGAGTGCGGCGCTGGGATGCGCGCCGAGCGTGAGCGCGGAAACGATGTGCGGATAGCGGATTTCGACCGAACCCGTCGCTGTGATGTACACGCTGCGCCAGATGCCCATATCTTTGTCCGGCGGCGTGGGATTCCAATCCACCCAGTTCAGCGCGAGATCCCGGGGTGTGGGCGGGAAAATTTCCACGGCAAGGATGTTTTTTGCGCCGGGACGGGCGGCCTGGGTGATATCGAACGCGAAGGTGCGAAACGCTCCGGCCATCTCCTGGGAGCCCACGATCTTTTGACCGTTGAGCCAGACGCTGGCGCGGTAGTTGACGCCGTTGAAATTGAGCGCGAGTTGGCGACCGCGGTCGGAAGCGGGCAGTGAAAACTCGGTGCGATACCACCAGGGCACGCGAAACGGGCTGTCCTTTGGCATATCGAGATGCGTGAAGATTGCGCCGATGGGATATTCGGTACCGGGAATCAGGCGGAGATTTTTGGCGTAGTAGGGATCGGGAAAAACTTTGTCGCGGACCAGCGCGGCGAGCACGGTGGTGGGAACGGAAGCGGGATACCAGCCCTTTGGCGTGAGTTCGCCGGTGGAAATGGCCCCGCCATCCGCTTCCACTTTTGCGGACGACTGGATTTGCCAGCCATCGGAGAGGAGGAGTTCTTGCGCCGCGGTTTCGTCGGCCGTGGCGGGAATGGGAATCGGAGCCGTAGCGGCGGGAGGCGTGACGGCTGTTTGCGGCGCCGCGGAGGTGGCTGGCTTCTGCGCTTGCGCGGCGGCCTGGCTGGCCGCAGTCCCCGTCTGGCGCTTTCGCGCGGCGCTCGCTGCGCCGGCAATCATCGCCACGGCGATCGCGGCGACGACGATCGAACTGGCGGAGCGAGGTCTGTTTCGTTTTGAGCGGGCTGCGATTTTCTTCATGACGTCCTTTGCCTTGCGATCGCGACGGTCCGGGCGACCTAGCCGCGTATTGTAATGCGGTCGAGGCGCGCGCAAACTGGGAATCGGCTCGCGCGGCGCTTGCCAGCGGGCCGGCGAGCGGGGAGAATTTTCGCATGGCACACCGATTCGAGACGTCTTGCCTGAAGGATTCGATCGATCTGTTCCGCTATTACAAGAAACTGGGTGAGCGGGCGATGGCGCAAACGCCGGATGAGGGGCTGTTCGCTTCGCTCGATCCGGAATCGAATTCCATCGCGATCATCGTGAAGCATCTGGCGGGAAACATGAAGTCGCGCTGGACGGATTTTCTTACAAGTGACGGTGAGAAAGCGGACCGGAACCGCGACACCGAATTCGAGAATCCGCCGGCGACGCGCGAGGAGGTGATGGCGCTGTGGGAAAAGGGGTGGGCGTTGGTTTTCGCGGCGCTCGAGCCGCTGACCGACGCCGATCTTGCGCGGAGCGTGCCGATTCGCGGTGAACCGCATTCGGTGACGCAGGCAATTCACCGGCAAATGGCGCATTACGCCTATCACGTGGGGCAGATCGTTTATATAGCGCGGCATTACGCGGGCGAACATTGGCAATCGCTTTCCGTGCCGCGCGGGAAATCGGAGCAGTTTACCGCTGACGTGCATGCGGGACGCACGTCGCAACGCTGACGGGAAACGCGTGGCGCAAGCGAAGCGACAGAACGGCAGGATGGCCGTGGGCAAGCGGGTGACGGACGGTAAGGCGGAATTCCTGAAGGACGCGAGACGGCGGCTGAACAATCAGTTGCTGCCGCAGATCGTGCGCTGCCTGGCGCTGCTTTCCGACGAGGATATCTGGTGGCGGCCGAACGACGCTTCGAACAGCGTGGGAAATCTGGTGCTCCACCTATCGGGGAACGTGCGGCAGTGGATTATTTCCGGGGTGGGCGGCGCTGCGGACGTGCGGCATCGGGACAAGGAATTTTCCGAGCGCGGTCCGCTCCCCAAGCGCGGCTTGGCCGCGCTGCTGCGCGCGACAGTGCGCGAAGCAGGAAGCGTGCTGGTTCGCGTGCCGCCGGATTCGCTCGGCGAGCCGTTCAGCCGGCAGGGATTCGAGATGACGCGGATCGAGGCGATCGCGCGCGTGGTGGAGCATTTTGCCTATCACACCGGCCAGATCGTCTATTTCACGAAATCGCGCCTTGGGCGCGACCTCCAGTTCACGCACCTGCCGCCGGCGCGGAAGGTGCGGAAGGCCGGCAAAGCGCGGCGAACGGCAAAGCCGAAACGCAAACGCTGATTCACTCGAACAAATTGGGATAGTAGCCGGTCAGGCGGCGGAAACGCCGCCGGGAACGCTGCGGGATTCTTCGCGAACCTCGCCGCGGCGCCGCTCCTGTTGAGCGATGGAAGCGCCGATGAAAGCGCGGAAGAGGGGATGCGGCGCGAGCGGTTTCGATTTGAATTCAGGATGGAACTGGCAGCCGAGGAACCAGGGATGGTCCGGGACTTCCACTACTTCCACGTAGACCGAATCGGGCGTGCGGCCGCTGATGCGCAAGCCGGCGGCCTGGAGCGTGCCTTCGTATTCGCGATTGAATTCGTAACGATGACGATGCCGCTCGTGAATTTCCGTTGAGCCGTAGGCCTCGGCGGCGAACGAGCCGGGCTCCAGCCGGCAAGGCCAACTCCCCAGACGCATCGTGCCGCCCATTTCCTCGATACCGATCAGTTCGCGCAGCTTGTAGATGACGCGGTGCGTCGTATGGGGATCGAACTCGGTGGAATTGGCGCCTTCGATACCGGCGGCGTTTCGCGCGAATTCGATGACGGCGCATTGCATGCCGAGGCAGATGCCGAAATAGGGCACTTTGCGCTCGCGGGCGTAGCGGATTGCTTCGATCATGCCGGCGATGCCGCGCTTGCCGAATCCGCCGGGAACCAGGACGCCGTCCATCCCGGCGAGGCGGCGCTCGGCGGTGGCCGGGGAATCAATCTCCTCGGCTTCCACCCATTCGATTTCGGTGCGCCGGTTGTGAGCCAGGCCGCCGTGCATGAGCGCTTCGCGAAGGCTCTTGTAGGCGTCCTCGAGCTGAACGTATTTGCCGACCACGCCGATGCGGACGCGGCCTTGCGGATGGCGAACCCGGTCCACGAGATCGGCCCAGGGCGCCAAGTTGCGCGGGCCGGCCTCGATGCGCAGATGGCGCAGGATCTGTTCGTCCACGCCCTCTTCGGCGAGCGAGAGCGGCACTTCGTAGATCGTGTCGACGTCGCGCGCGGAAATCACCGAAGCTTCGGCGACGTTGCAGAAGAGCGCGATTTTCTTTTTCAACTCGTGCGGCAGCCGGCGGTCGCTGCGGCAGAGCAGGATATCGGGCTGGACGCCGATGCTCAGCATCTCCTTGACGCTGTGCTGCGTGGGCTTGGTCTTCAGTTCGCCGGCGCTGGGAATGAAGGGAACCAGCGTGACGTGGCAATAAACGGTGTTTTCGTGGCCAAGTTCGAGACGCATCTGGCGAATCGCCTCGAGAAACGGCAGCGATTCGATATCGCCGACGGTGCCGCCGATTTCGACGATTACGACGTCCACGTCGTCCGCGACGCGGCGAAACGCCTGCTTGATTTCATCGGTGACGTGGGGAATCACTTGCACGGTGCGGCCCAGATAATCGCCGCGGCGTTCCTTGGCGAGAATGGATTCGTAGATGCGGCCGCTCGTCCAGTTGTTTTCGCGGGTCAGGCGCGCGTTGGTGAAGCGCTCGTAGTGGCCCAGATCGAGATCGGTTTCCGCGCCGTCTTCGGTGACGTAGACCTCGCCGTGCTGGTAGGGCGACATCGTGCCGGGATCGACGTTCAGGTAGGGATCGCACTTCTGGAGGGTGACGCGGAGACCACGACTTTCAAGCAGGCAGCCAATCGACGATGCGGCGACCCCTTTTCCCAACGAGGAAACAACGCCGCCCGTAACAAAAATATATTTCGCCGCCATCCGTTTCGGTCCGGACCGACCTCCCAAACGTTCAGCAAATCCGGGGTGAGGGTTTTTCGCTCGTGGCCATTCTACCGGAACGGGTCCGCGGTCACAAGCAGGCGCAGTTGCCCTATAGATCAAATCGATTTCTCCGATTTCTGCGTGGACTGCGATTGCGCGACGAATTCCTGCGAGGTCCGATGGCCGAGCGACGGGCTGGGGATGGCGTTGCAGGGTGACACAGGTGGTCGAGCAAAAAAACCGGTAGGTGGTTTTGTTTCAGCGAGATCATTTTTCCAGGGTGTCACTTTTTGAGGCACTTTTGAGTGGACTTTTGCGCGCGAAACGGCCGCGCCTGGCACGCAGCCCATGTCCGCCGCAGCCCGCGAAGCGCTTGCCCGGATCGCGAAATCGCTCTGCAAGGCGGAGGGTGTCACTCGCGGGACCTGGCAAAATGGGTTTCTTTCTCCCGTTATGCCCGTATTTTCAATGGAATACGCCCAACTGGGTGGACGATGGAGGGCGTCACGAGAGCGGTGTTTTGATTCTTCCCGAATCGCTCGAAAGCCGCATTGGTATTGGGGATTTGTTGACCGAGCGGATTTGGGCCGGTCACCCTGGGGCTTTGCCACTCGCGTGGGCTCGAATGGAACGGTGACGGAAGTTCGGACCATGAGTTTGCTTCTCCACCTGCTCCCCGGCATGAGGTGCTTCCTCCTTTGCGCGGGTGATCGGCCACCTTTTTTCAGCACGCGACGACATTTTCGCGCGATGCGACTCGGAGCGCGAGGGGTGGGTCTACGTAAGGAGGCGAGGGGGATTTGCGGCTGGGCGACGCGGGGCTCTCTTTCCGCTGTGTTGAGGATGATCGGTGGCTTGTCTGGCGCAGCTGCGGAGGACGCAGCAGGCTGGAAGCCTGCGCTACCCGGCCACCCGGCGCTCAGGGTCGAGGGAAAGTGTCCGCTTCCAGGTTGGGCCGCCAGTCTCACGGGGCACCGTATGCTCCCCCGGACAACCCAACAAAACTGTAGGCCACGAGTCTCCGATGGAACAGTGGTTGGCGCGCTTGCGAAGGCCTCAGACGCGGACGAACTCACGTGCAAGTGGATCCGGAACTCGCCGTTCAGATGCCTACCGGCCCAGCACAGACAAACACCGGCCGCGTTGGCTTACAGGGGGCTGGATGCAAGAGAAGGCCGCTCCCTTGGGGAAGGAGTGTTCTCTCTTGGCTTCCCCTTTTGTGGGACGCGGCGTCGGGGGGGTCGGGGCCTTGGGTGCGCACAGAGTCATTTCCTCCTGGCCTGGGACTCCGGGGGTGTCGCGGCCGGTTTGTCAGCGCGCCCGGTCGTTCGTCCCCGGCAGATGTCGAGGGTGAGGTAGTGGGCTCTGGGGCTCCCCTTGGGTGCTGCGTGCAACTTGACGCCCGGCGGCAGGAGCGGCCCCAGGGCAAGGCCTGCGAAAAAATGGGCCGGGAGCAGAAGTACAAGGGCGGCGATGGCTGCGGCGAGGGCGAAAGCGGTTCCCCGGAACCCCGCGGCCCATGCCGCGAGCGCGGAGCAAAGAAGCCAAAGCGCATGCGGGATCCACGCGTGGGGGACGTGGGCTTCCAGGGCAGCGTGGCATGCGGGGCAGAGGAAGCCGCGCAGGTCTCTGGGACTTAGCTGGTCCAGGTCGAGGGTCCCGCCGCACTGCGGGCACCTTAGGGGCCTCCCCCGCTGGACGCGGGTTAGCCGGTTCATTTTCTCGCGGCGCATGCGTGTTGGGATCATACCTCGGAGCGAGCGATTGCGTAATGACTCTCGCGTTTGAGTGGGCCTCGAAAAGGCGGCAGCCCGGCCAGAATCCGCACCCTTTGCGGACGGCGCAAAGATTGCGGCACCCACAGATGCAAAGTCAACGGCGAACGGCTGGCCGAGTCCGCTTTGGGGTGTCGGAAAGAGAGCGCTCGTCACACGAGTTGCAGATGGCGCGGGGTGCGGCGCCCGAAGGGCCCCACGTTTGGCTAGCGCCGAGCATGTGGCGCCCGGCTCATCCTCAACAGCAGGGCCGCCTGACAGGCGGCCTGTTGAACCATTCCGGGAAGCTTGGCTAGGTTGCCGGTTCCAGCGCCTTCTCGTCGAACCACACCTTCTCGGCAACGGAGAAGTTGAACCTGAAGCCATCCGGCAGGGCCAGATACCTGGCTAGATCAGGGCGCGCCGCTGTGACGTGATAAGTGTGCTCGTGACGCAGCGACTTGATATTCCCGTCGTAGAGGTCGGTGGTGATCCACCAGCCCGACATGTGATCTGGCGACGGATAGCGGATGCCTTGTGCCGGAAGCCCTTTCAGCACACCCGCCGAGACAACGGTCAGCTCGTCTGGCCTCGGGGGGCTAAAGGCCGCCTTGTGCTGGTGGCAGACGAAGTGCTGATCCCTCCAGTAGCCGAGCGTCAGGTCTCCCCCCTTAACGAACGTGGAAGCGTCGGCACTGTATTCCCAGGTTTCCAGACAGTCCCCCTGCTCCGCTTCCTGGAACTTCACAAGCCAGTAGCCATAGGCCATCGTTTCGCCTGGCTTGATTTGCTTTCCAGAACTCAACAGGTAATTCGAGGCGAACTCCAAAAACCTCTCGGCTTCCTCTATCAAGCGCGCCTCAAAATCGATGGAAATCTCCGAGTGCCCCGACGCTTTTAGACCTTCGGTGCAAACCGTGAAACGGTGATCTGATTGCTGTACTTTGACGAAATCGACCATGCCTAAATCCTACTGTGGTGGTTGCGGTTTTGGAGGCGGGCGGCCCGTGCTGTCCGGGATTTCGCACCAGGGCCCATCTCGCCCGGCATGATAGCACCGGGGCGCCCGGCGGCGGAACATGTGCGGCGAGTGTGCCGGGCTTAAGCCCGGCGCTACACATCCGAAGCCGCCGCGTGGCGCGTTCGTACAGGTTCGGTCTGGTCGGATACGTGGTCGTACCGGGGCACGTTCACCTGCTCATCTCTGAACCGGCACGCGCCACGCCTTCAGCCGTGCTGAAGATGCCGAAGCAGCGCGTCTCACGCCGGCTTAGGCGATCGGACTCGACCTGATCGATTGGAAAAAGCAGGGGCCACACAGGATCACCGAAAAAGGGCCTCACGCTCACAGGCCGGGCCTGGGGCACCCGTAAAAGCGCAAGAGCAAAGTCGCGAGCCTGGGCCGCGCGCCGGATGCGGTTACTTCGCCAGGCGATTGAGGACGCGCTGGACGTCTTCGGGGACGTCGATCGAGAGCGAATCGTATTCGGATTGCGCGATACGAATCGGGACGCCGTTTTCGAGCCAGCGCAGCTGCTCGAGCTGCTCGGCGCGTTCGAGTTCGCCCGGCGGAAGAGTGGGAAATTCGAGCAGGGCGTCGCGGCGGAACGCGTAGAGCCCGATGTGCTTGAAATAACGCGGAACGAAATCCTCCTCGGCGTCGCGCAACCAGGGGATGGGCGCGCGAGAGAAATAGAGCGCATTGCCGTCGAAATCCATCACCACTTTCACGACGTTGGAATCGCCGAGCGGGCCGGGCTCGCGAATCGGCGTCGCAATCGTCGCCACGCGCACGTCGGAATCTTCAGCGAGCGCCGCGACGGCGAGGTCAATGGACTGGGGATCGAGCAGCGGCTCATCGCCCTGAACGTTGACGAAAATGTCCGCGTCCACGTGGGAGGCGATTTCGGCCAGGCGCTCGGTGCCCGAGCGATGCGTGGAGCGGGTCATCATCGCTTCGCCGCCGAAACCGCGCACGGCACGGGCGATCCGTTCGTCGTCAGTCGCCACGATGACGCGGGAAACCGTTTGCGCGGCGCGGGCGCTCTCGACTACGCGCTCGATCATCGTTTTGCCGGCGAGATCCACGAGCGGTTTGCCGGGAAAGCGCGTGGAGGCGTAGCGCGCGGGAATGACGGCGACGGCTTTGGGCTGGGGCGAGGAATTGGTCATCGGTTCGAGCGTTCAGGCTCCGCGCGTTGATGGTAGCACGGCGCGCCAAAGGAGCGGGTGGGAGGGCCTGCCGATCGGTCAGTGATTGGACCGAGGAGTGGGCCAGCCGGGGAGGACGAAAACCACGCCGCGGGCGTAGTTCATCTTGCCGGTTGCGTTCAAATTCAATTCATCGAGAGGAATTGCGCCGCGCTGGCCGGTGACGCTGATGTAATGGAGCATCCAGTCGCGGCCGAGCCAATAGCGCGTGGCGAGCACCGTGGCGCCGGACATGGCGACGAGGGCGACGGGTGGGCCGGCGGGCGTGGCGGCGGGAAAAGGAGGTGGTTGCAGCGGCGCGGCTTCCACGCGAAAAGACGAAGGATTCGTCAAGAGGCCGGGAAGGCCGCCGGCGGTCAATCGCTTCCAGCGATCGAACGGAGATTCGGGCGGAAAAAGACCGGCGTTCCACTTCATCCACTCCGGCGTGAATTGGACGAGCAGGCCGGGAACGAATTCGGGAACGAAGCTGGGCTCGTTGACGAATGGCGGAGGGGCGTACAGGCCCCAGGGATAAAAAGCCGGGTTGATCGTTTCGTTGTTGGGATCGAAGCAGATCGAGCCGGTATTGAACAGTACGCTGTCAGGCGAGCAGTAGAGATGCGGAATGACGATGGGCTGCGAGGCGAGCGGGGCCGATTCAATAGATGAGGCGCCAAGCGAGAGCGGCGGAATTGGCGTGGCAAGCGGACTCACCAGCAGCGGTGAAGTTCCAAGAGGCGCGACGTGCGGCGGTCGCATGAGCAAGCGCGGCGATTCCGGCGGCGGACGAAACAGATCCGGATGAGATGGAGCAACAGGTGCGGATAAGCCAAATGGCGGAGGGCCGGCTGACGTGAGATTACCCGTTGGCGCCGGGGAGATGATGATGGGCTGAACGGCGCGAATGGCCGGCGCGACGGGGCGAATCGTCAAAACGCCCGGCGAAACCGGCGGATGCAAAACCGGCGCGCGCAGAACCGGCGGCGGAGTGACCCCAGGAATGCGAACGGGAGTGACGGGAACGGGCGGCGGGGGCGCGACAGGGCGAATGACGGTGCCGCGCGGAGCGCCTTGCACAGCGGTTTGCGCGAGGAGCGGCGCGGCGCAGAAAGGCGCGCAAGAAAGCACGGCCATCGCGGCCATGGCGGAGCGGAAGGAAATTCGGAGACGAGAGCCGCGTGCCATTCAAATCCCCGCAGGGTGGTATCCGGCGCTCAGCGCTCGTGAGGTTGTGGCTTGGGCGCGGGAGACGAGAGCAGTTCGATTCCTTTGCCCGGATTCGCTTTTATCGTCGCCTTCATATTGAGCTGGGACGCCGGGATGGTTTCGCTTTGCCCCTGGGCGTTGACGAAATGCAATTGGTCTTGCGAATCGAGCCAATAGCCGGTTGCTTGCATTTTTTTGCCGCTGGAAAAGACGAGCGTCAAGGGCTCGCGCGCGGAATTGGGCGAGAGATCAGCGTCGTGGAATGCGGGCTGCGGGCCTCCGTTCGGCGAGACGACGGCTGAAAACCCTTCGGCGGAGGAAAGCGGAGCGGAGCCGGCGACGTAGAGGTTCGCATTTCCGGACGAAGATGCCGCGCGCGATGCGCTCGCTCCCGTATACGGAGAAAACAGAAGCGGACTCGACAGGAACATACCGTTCAGCCCGAAAGCGAACGGACCGAAGCCGGTTGGTCCGCAGAGGGTATCGTTCCAGTTGAGATCGAGCGGCGAGAACGGGTAGCTGGAGAGGAAAATATCGGGCGAATTGAAATAGCAGGGCGAATAGGAAGACGTGAAATCCGAAGGACCGTAGCCGAAAAAGGAGAACGGTCCGCCAACGGAATACGGATAGAGCGAAAAATCGAGAGCGTACCCGTAATTGGCCAGGCAGGCGGGATCGGGGAATTGCCAGAAGAGATTAAACGGATCGCACCACATGTCGTAAGACATGAGGAAGGGAGACCAGAGAAAGCCGGATCCCCAGAAGCCGGAATATCCGTAAGGATAGTAGCCGTATCCGTAGCCGTAATTCGTGTTGTAGTAATAGTTCGAGTTGTTATACCGGCTTTCGATGACGCGGGCCGCCATCACGCGTTGATAGTAGGTGTTGGCCGTCTGGTGTGTGTAGACGGGTCTGCGTGCTCCCTCGGAACCGGAAGGTAAGAAGATCGTGGGCACGCTGTTTCCGTTGGAAGTTTCAATGCCGCCGGAGTTCGGGTGGCCGCCGGTGTTGCGGATGGGCGGAGCGCCGAAACGGTGCCAACCGCCATCCGTATTTGCTTTGAACGGATGGGATGGCGCGGGCCGCATGCCGGGTTCGGATCGCGGCATGGAACGCGGCATTGGCTGTCCCATGGGCATGGACGGCGGTGGCGCCATGCGCGGGGCCGGCATCGGCATCGCGCTGGGCATCTGCATCGGCGCCGGTGCTGCCGGGGCCGATGGCCGGCCGCCAGGTCTACCTTGAGCCCAGGCGGGAGCGGCGAATGCGGCGGCGAGAAGCGCGGCCGCGGCAACGCCCGTCCATGCGCGGAAAAGAATCGCTGGAGCTGACCTCTTGCTCATGGCCCCTCCCTTTGGCTGCCAAATCCGAACGTTCAACTGTTTGGATGCAGGCAGCAATGAAGCCGTTTCTTCCCCCGGAGGGCCCGGTAATGGGTTGAGCGCCGGGCTGCGATCTGGTGTTGGCAACCGAGCCTTCTGTTGACTATCATCCTCCAATAAGAACCTTGGCGCAATCCAAAAGGAACGCGCGCCCGCCAGTGGGAACGACGTGAGAGCGGGCACGGCGGCTCGATCCGGACGGTACAATATTGCGGGATGCGTGTTTGGCGCGACGAGCCGGACGCAGCCGAGCCAAGGCAAAGGGGAAGGAACATGGCGCAGATGACACCGACGCTGGTGGAAGCGCAGGCACTGCCGGCTCCGCACACCGTGACGGATACGGGAATTCGGCGGAGCCTGCTCGAAGACCTGGCATTGAAGACCTTGTTCGTTTCCGGCGAGTTGACGCTGCGGGAACTCGGCGAGCACATGCAACTGAGCCTGCACGTTGTGGATGAGCTGTTCCAGTCGCTCAGGCGCGAGCAGCTGTGCGAGGTGAAAGGGATGATCGCCGGAATCCACCGGGTGACGGCGACGCAGGGAGGCAAGCGGCGCGCCATCGAACTGCTCGAACTCAATCAATACGTCGGGCCGGCGCCGGTTTCCCTGGAGTCGTATCTGAAGAATGTGCGCTCGCAGACGGTGCAGGGGGCCGACATCCACGACGCTGATATTCGGCGCGTGTTCGATCACCTGGTGCTGGGCGATGAAGTGCTCGAACGGGTGGGCACGGCAATCGTTTCCGGGACTTCGATTTTCGTCTACGGGCCGACCGGCGGCGGAAAAACGTCCATCGCCGAAACGCTGCCGAACATCTATCCGGATTCGGTTTGGATCCCGTACGCGGTGGAAGTGGACAGCCAGTTCATCGTGGTTTACGACGCGACGACGCACCGGCCGGTGGAGCAGCCGTCGTGGGGCGAGGCGGACACGCGTTGGGTGCGTTGCCGCAGGCCGCGCGTTTTCGTCGGCGGCGAATTGACGCCGGAGATGCTGGATTTGCAGATGAACCCGATCAGCAAATTCTATTCGGCGCCTTTGCAGATGAAGGCGAACAACGGCGTGCTGATCATCGACGACTTCGGGCGGCAGCGCATCCGGCCCGAAGACCTGCTGAACCGCTGGATCGTTCCGCTGGACCGGCGCGTGGACTTCCTGACGCTGCGCGGCGGAAAGAAATTCGAGGTTCCCTTCGATCTGTTCGTGGTGTTCGCGACGAACCTGAACCCGATGGAACTGGCCGACGAGGCGTTCATGCGCCGCATCCAGAACAAGATCCGGCTGGGCTATCCGCCGCCGCCGCAATTCAAGCAGATTTTCCGGCGGTGTTGCGACGGCCTCTCGCTCAACTACACCGACGACATGGTGAGTTACTTCATCCAAGTGCTCGAAAACCGCTACCACCAGCCGCTGCGGCCCTGCTATCCGAAGGACATCGTCAACCAGATCGTCTGGACGGCGAAATACGAGGGCCATTCGGCATCGCTCGACCGGGAAACGATCGATCGGGCGTGCCGGAATTATTTCGTCAATCCCGAGGATATGGAAAAGGAAAAGGAGTCGTCGGCGAAGGGCATCCGCTCGTTCTGACGGCGGACCCTTTGCCACGCGAAGGATGAACGGCCCGCGTGGGCGGCGATGGCCCGGGGAAACGGCCGGCTTTAGCGGTGCGAATTCCCGAAGACGCGAATCGAAACCGCGGTCGGGTAGGTTTCCTCGAGACGATAGGCGTAGCGCCGGCTTTTTCCCTTGACGACGTTGATTTGGTGGTCGGCGTGTTCCTGGCGCGGCCCGAGCAGGCTGACGTGGTGCTTGCCGGCAGGCAGCGTCACCTTGACCGGAGCGCGGCCTACGAATTTTCCGTCAATCCAGACGCCGGAGGGAGCGGGAGTGGCGTCGATGGTTATGAGGGCACCGTCCTTCCCAGCTTCCTTGGCGAACCATTCGCGATTCACCTGCTCGGGCGGCGGGCCAGAGGACTTGGCGAGCGTGAGCGAGGAATTGGGCTGGCCATTTCCGCCCGGCGTAAAAACTTGGGGCCGGGAGGCGGCTACACTTCCGCTGACGTTGGCCGCACCGCCGTATTCGGCCGCGGCTTGCGCGTGGGCCCGAGGCGCAGACGCGAGCCAGAGGCCAAGGAACACGGCGAGAAGTCCCCAGACGGGACGAGTGACTGCCGCGTGCGAACGATGAGAAAATCTTTGCAGCATCATCGGTGTTCCTCCTCCGCTTCGGGCGGTGCATCCGGACCGGCAAACCGCGTCAGGGCGGTGCGGCAATGCGTGGCAATCAGTTTGCCAGAATATAAAGATGCCAGGAAAAGTTTGTTGGAGACGGGCCAAAAGTTGCAAAGGGAAAGGTAGCGGATAGTAACTTGAGAGGCACGGGGTCGCCGAAAGTGTTTCCAAATTCGGCCGCGCAGTGGTGTCAATAGTGAACGAAGGGAGACGGGGCGGAATTTTTGCGGCTGCTCCGGCGGACCAGGCAGCGGCTGCGCCGGGTGAGTCATCGAACGGGGAGAGCTGAACGTGAAACGCGCAGGCCTCATCGGCGACGATTTCCATTTTGAGATTCGCCACCCGTCCCGGCTGGGCAGTTGGGGCGCCGAGATTCGCATGCTGCTGGGCATGCGCACGCCGCGGATTTCGGGCTGGGTGCGTTTCTTCGATCCGCATCCGATGCGGATGTGGCGTCCGCGGCGCATGCGGACGATCTTTTCCTCCACCTTTTTTCACTTCGCCGTCTTTTTCCTGCTGATCACGGTTCCGTGGGCCGAGTTGCTGCCGCCGAACCCGCATGTGGCGCTGCCGATCATCACCGCCGATTATCAGCTGGTTTATCCGCTGCCGCCGCACAAGGTGGAAATCCATTCGCAGCCGAAGGCGGCGGCGAAGGGCGAGCACAAGGCGGTGAAGCCGGCTCCCAGCGAGGGAGCGAAACGAGCGTCGGGCGCGGGCGTAAAAACGCCGCAGCCGATGCCGAAATTCACGCTGGTCCTCAAACCGCCGCACGCGGACAATCACAACCAGACGATCGTTCAGGCCGGCACCCCGCCGAATGTGATCATCCATCACTACGTTCCCCTGCCAAACGTTCTGCTGGCGGGACTGGTGGCGAAGAATGATCCGAGAATGCCGACATCGGGCGCCGCGCCAAAAGCCGTGGTCCATCCAACGGCCGGCGCGCCGGCGATGAACGTGCCGGCGCCGGTGATCCCCGATATGGCTCTGGCGGTCCAGGTCCCATCGGAAAAACAGCCGCTGCTGGCCAGCCCCGAGGTTGCGCTGCCGATTCCCGCACCCGAGCAGTCGCTCGGCTCGATTTACGCCTCGCGCGCCCAGAACAACGCGTCGCAAAGCGCGCGCGGGTTGCTGGTTTTAGGCGCGAATCCCGCCCCGCCCTCGACGCTGATGAGCGTGCCCATGGGCAATCGCTACGGCCAATTTTCCGTTTCGCTGCTCGGCGGAAAAACCGGCCTGCCGAGCGGACCGGGCGGGCCGATGATGGGCGGAGGGGGATTCGCGAAGATGGGCGCGGCAAAAGGTTCCGGAAACGGTTCGGGCAACGCCGCCGCGGGCGTCAGCGGTGATATTGGCAGCGCGGAAAATGGCGCCGCGGCCATGGCCGCCTTCGGGCCGGAAAGCAATGGTTCGGGAAATGAAGAGGGAATTCTGCCGCCGTGGATGGCGGCGAACCTGGTCTATCCCGTCAGCAAGGCGATGAAGATTCCGGCCATAAACCTGATCGTCACCGCAGGACCTGTCGGCGGCGGCGGGTTGGGAATGTTCGGCGTGCTGAGCTGCTCGACCATCTATACGATCTACCTCACGATGCCGGGCAAACCCTGGGTGCTGCAATATTGCGAGCAAAACTCCCGGCCGTCCGCCGCTCCGGCGCCCGATGGCGGGGTGGTCCGGCTGGGATCGGGCATCACGCCTCCGTTTCCGCTCGCGCAATACGATTTTCATCGGCCACCGATCGATCCTTACAAGCGCGACCGCATGATCGTTTTGAAAGGCGTCATCACGCGCGAAGGCAAAATAACGGGATTGAAGCTGTATCAGGGAATCGGCTCGATCGCGGACGCGGCCGCCATCACCGCATTCAGCCGCTGGAAATTCCACCCGGCGCAGAATGCGAAGGGAAAGCCCGTGCCGGTGGAAATGCTCGTGGGGATTCCGGCGCTGCGCACGCAATAATAAGGCCGAACCAGAGACGAAACGCGGGGCCAGCAGAGAATACGGGCGACGGACAAGCAGTTAATTCCTTATATTACAATTAGATACAGATCAGGCGACTTAGGGATTGATTCATTTGGCGCAGTCTGTTATTTTTTCGCTACACGACAGGTGGTCCGGCGTATTTTGTGAAAATGGTATTGACGCATTAGATAATGCATGGTACCGTGCGGCGTGTCCTTGCCGCGCGGGCGAGACGAGAACGGGGAACGATTGACGGCTCCCAGCGGCGGAAAGGGGAAACGACGTCGTGGCTGAAAACGTCCGCGTCTTCTTTTTCGGATTCGATTCCAACCTGGCCAAGACCATAGGCCGCGAACTCGGCCCCGAGTTTGAATTCCGCCAATCGAACAAGATCGAACTGCCGCAGGACCTGCGCGAAGTATCCGCCTGGTGGGATGTGGTGATGGTGGATCTGACCGAAATCGGCTGCGACGGCGACGTGGAAGCGGCGTTTGCGCTGATGGACCAGGTGAACCGGCTCACCCAGGCCCCGCCGATCATTGCGATTTTGGGTGGAGAAGAACGGCGAACGGTGGCCAAGGTGATCGAACACGGCGCGTTCGACACGATCTCGAGCCCTCCGGACCTGCACGAATTGCGGGTGGTGCTGCGGCGAGCGCAGAAATTCCTGCACGCCGAGCGCGAGTTGGCTCGGCTGCGGAGCGAGCAGGCGGCGCCGCGGCAGGTGTGCGACCTGATCGGCGCATCGCAGCCGATGCAGGAAGTTTTCTCGATGGCCGAAAAAGTGGCCGGCTACGACATCAACGTGCTGATCACCGGCGAGACGGGCACGGGCAAGGAATTGCTGGCGCGGGCGATCCATCGGATGAGTCCGCGGCAGAATTCGGCATTCGTGGCGTTCAGCTGCGTGAATTTGCCGGAAACGCTGATCGAGGATGAACTCTTCGGCCACGAGCGCGGCGCCTTTACCGGCGCGGTGGCCGCGCGGCGCGGCCGCGTGGAAGCGGCCGACGGCGGCACGCTGTTTCTCGACGAAATCGGAGACCTTGGCATCGGCTTGCAGCCGAAATTGCTTCGCGTGCTGCAGGAACGGAATTTCGAGCGGTTGGGCAGCAATCATTCGCAATCGGTGAATATTCGCGTTCTGAGCGCGACGAATCAGGACCTGGAATCGCTCGTGAGGCAGAACCGATTCCGCGAAGATCTTTACTACCGGTTGAACGTGGTGGAAATCCATCTGCCCCCGCTGCGGGAACGCAAGGACGATATCCAGTACCTGGCGCAGTATTTTCTCGATCGTTGCGCCAAGCAATTCAACAAGGAAGTTCACCGATTTTCGCCCTGGGCGTTGCACGCGCTGGAGGAATACGACTGGCCAGGCAACGTGCGCGAACTTTCCAACACCATCGAGCGCGCGGTTGCCCTGGCGCAGACCGGCACGATCGACGTCTGGCATCTGACGCGTTCGGCGCGCGATGTTTCGAAGGCGGCGGTGCTGGCGCGGACCTACGAAGGCGAAGTGCGCGAATTCAAGCGGCGGCTGATTATCCGCACGCTGCGCGAATGCGGTTGGCGCAAGGCGGAAAGCGCGCGCATGCTTGGTGTCGCCCGCACCTACCTGCACCGGCTGATCAACCAGCTCGACATTCATGAAGAAGAAGTCGCGGAAGCAGTCGCGCCGGAAGCTCCGACTCCGCCGCAGCGGCTGATTTGACGCCGGCACCGGCATAGGGCATCCTGCCGTCTTGGCGGCTTCCTTGAATTCGGCGGCGCATTCCGCGGGTGGTTTCGCGGCGGACGTGTGCCGGCCCTTTCTGCTGCAATCCCAAAATGCCGATGGAGGATGGGGGTATCACCCGGGCGCGACGAGCGCGGCCGAACCGACGGCGTGGGCCGTGCTCGCGCTCGCCAAGCGGGATCCACAAAGTCCCGAGCTTGCCCGAGCGGCGGCTTGGATTCTCGGCTGCCAGAATCAAGATGGTTCCTGGCCCGCGCGTCCCGAGACCGCCGAAGCGAGCTGGATTACTCCGTTCGCGGGCCTAGCGCTTCTCGCGCGGAAGGCGCCGGCTGCGGAAGCCGCGATTCAGAGCGCGGCGAAATGGACTTGCCAAAGTCACACCGGACAGCGCCATTGGAAAATGCTGGTGGCCCGATTGGTGTCCCGGCGCCGGGTGGTTGGGCAGGATCTTTCGCTCGAGGGCTGGAGCTGGACGCCGGGTACGGCCAGTTGGATCGAGCCGACCGCCGTGGCGCTGATTTTTCTGCGTCAATTGCCGGCAATGAAGAATTCGCCGGATGCAATCGCCCGGCTCCAAATGGGGGAATCGTTTCTGTACGACCGGATGTGCCCGAGCGGCGGATGGAGCATGGGCAATCCGAAAATCTACGGTATTGAAGGAATCGCACAGGCCGGAGTCACGGCATGGGCGCTGCTGGCGTTGCAGAAAAACCGTCAGAGGGAAGAAAACCGGCGAAGCATCGAATGGCTCGAAACAAATTTCGATTCGATCCGTGGCGCCAGTTCGCTTGCGCTGGCGCGGATCGCGCTCGAGGCGAACGGCCGCTCGCCGGTTTCTATCGAATCGAAATTGGCGACTCAATTCGTGGCGGGGCGGTTTCTGGACAGCGTGCTCGCCGTTTCGCAAGCGGCTTTTGCTTTGGAATGCGGCCCGGACGTGCTGCGCTGGACCGCGGCGGAACGCTGAAAATTTCCGATGGCCATTTCGCAACATCCCTTGATGCCGCCTTCAAATCGCCCGATCTCCAGAGTGGCGATCAGAAGGGTGGAAGACTACAGCGGGGATCTTTGCGGCATCGTCGAGGAGACGCTTCGCGAATTCCACCTTTGCGTCGCGGGCAAGAGCGTTCTGCTGAAACCCAATCTGGTGCTGGGCGATCCGCAGGGCGTGATGAATACGCATCCGGCGGTGATTCGCGCGGCGCGCGATACATTTCTGCGCCTGGGAGCAAGCCGCGTCTGGATCGGCGAAGGACCCGCGCACGAACGGGATACCGAGGCGATTCTAGACGAGATTCGGCTGCGGGATTGGCTGGGGCCGCTGGAGGGTTCGTTTGTGGATCTGAACCTGGACGACGTGCGGAAGGTTGCGCTGCGGACGCGAGCTTCGAAATTGCGTTCGCTCTTCCTGCCCGCGGCGGTTCTCGACGCCGATCTGGTGGTTTCGATGCCCAAGATGAAGACGCACCACTTGGCGGGCGTCACGTTGTCGCTGAAGAATCTGTTTGGAATCGTTCCCGGAAGTTGTTACGGCTGGCCGAAAAACGTGCTGCACTGGGCCGGCATCGAGAACTCCATCCTTGATCTTGCGACGACCATCCGGCCGGATTTCGCGATCGTGGATGGAGTGGTTGCCATGGAAGGCAATGGTCCCATTCAGGGATCTCCGAAACATTCAGGGGTTTTAATTTTTGGGGATGACCCGGTTGCCGTGGATGCCACGGCGACCAGGGTGATGGGGCTTGTTCCGGAGCGGGTCAGCTATCTACGAAAGGCTGGCTATGTGCTTGGCCATGTGCAACTTGCAAAAATAGAGCAAATTGGCGAATCGATCTCCGCAGTCAGAAGTTCCTTCATGGTACTAGAACAATTCCGTGAACTCATTGAGCAACAGGACAACCAGTAAGACGTCTAGTATCGTTGACTCCATTGTATAACATGGCAATACCTAATGGGTGACAGAACGGCCCGGAGGCGAAACGATATGATTTTCTCCAATCCTCGCTCGGAACGTGGCGCCGACATCCTGGAAGCGGCCCTGGTCCTGCCGCTATTGCTGGCGCTGATGTTTGGCGTCTATACGTTCGGCCGCGGCTGGGACCTGTACCAGACGATGACGCGGGCGGCTCGCGAAGGCGTGCGGCAAGCGGTGACGACGAACTGCGCCATGTGCGGGGACACAACGCAGTCGTCCTCGTACATTCAGTCGAACGTGGTTTTTCCCGCTTTGCAGGCGACTGGTTTCGACACGAGCAACAGTCTTTTTCAATCCACCTACCAGCAGGGCGAAACGTACATTGATTCGGCCAATACGGTTTGCGGGGTGTACATCACCTACAGTTATCCCTTCCAGGTGATCCTCCCGTTCCTGCCGATTTCCGTGAGCACGATCGATTTGACGACCAAAGTGCAGATGCGCATGGAGAACCAGCCAGTACCTCCTGCGACCTGTGGCTGAGAGGCGAACATGAGAAGACCGGGAACAGCACGTACGCGCGCCAGCGAACGAGGCGTGGAGCTTTTTGAGCTGGCTATTCTGTTGCCGTTTCTTTTGGTGCTCGTGGCCGGAGCGGCGGATTTTGCGCAAGCCTGGAGTGCGCGGCAGATTCTGGCCAACGCCGCTCGAGAGGGCGCTCGTATCGGCTCGAATGGCGTCTACAATGATTTGGGCACCACCGATCCCTCTTCCATCCAGACGATTTGCCAGGATGTGGCGAATTATCTGATCCAGGCGAATCTGAGCCCTTCGTTCATGGGCGTGAATGGCACGACGGCGAGCGCAGTGACGAGCGCGTGCTCATCGCCCGGGACGGTCCTCGATCCGACAACGGGTGCGACGGTCTCCTATACGTATTATTCGACGGGGTCCTATGGGCTGAAAATCACGCCGCTGTACCAAATTACGACCACCGGACCGGAATGCCCGCCACTCGCGTCAAGCTGCATGATTTTCGCGACGCGCGTTTCCCTGACCTATCCCTACAATTGGTCATTCGGCTTCAACAACGCCATCAATCTGATCACCAGTTCCAGCTACTCGCCAACAATCACCATCAAGGTCTATGCGACCATGAATAACCTGAATACTTATTGAGGTGAGGGAATGAATCGGCAGACGCAGGCGCGAAATGCTCGATCGGAACGCGGTTTGAGCCTGATCCTGGTGGCGTTTGGGCTCATCTTTCTGCTGGCGTTGGCCGGACTCGCGGTGGATCTGGCGACGCTCTACGTGGCGCGAAATGAGGAGCAGCGCTCGGCCGACGCCGCGGCTCTGGCCGGAGCGTCGCAATTCGTCACCAGTTCGGTGACGAGCGGATTGATCACGGTGCAAGCCGCCGGACCGATGGCCGAGGCGCAAGCGGTGACGGTGGGAAATCAGAACCTGATCCTGGGGCGGAGCCCCAATCTGAGCACGAATAATTTCAACAGCACCTGCCCGGCGCCGAGCAATGTGTCCGGCGGCTGCCTGGATTTTTCCTACGCCAACGATCCGCAAATCACCGTGGCGGTGGTGCAGAACGTTCCGACCTTTTTTATGAAGATTTTCGGGATTCAATCGGTGCCGGTATCGGTCACGGCGACGGCCGAGGCGTATACTCCCTCGGGTTCGGGTCCGGATACGGCGGTGAATTGCGTGAAGCCGTGGTTGCTGCCGAACTGCGACGAAAATTACATTGACACGACCGCAAGCTCCTCGACTCCCATCAGCGGGATCGATAATCCCAATTGTCCGGTGACCGACAGCAAGGGCAACCCCGTTTTGAACAGCGCCGGCGGCCAGGAATATTACGAATATTTCGTCGTTCCCAACCCGTCCGGATACGCCAACACGATTCTCCATCCCGGCTTGACAACCAGCGGGGCGATTGGCGAACTGCTGACGGTGAAACCCGGCACGCCCGGAGACGCCGAAACGCCCAGCAAATTCTGGCCGGTTTTCTTGCCTACGAACGGCAGTTTCATCTGCCCTGCTTGCGCCGCGAACGACCAAGCCACCAGCGGCACGAATTCAGCCGCGCTCTATCGTGAAAATATCGAATGCTGCAGCCAGCAAATCATCACCTGCGGAAACAACACGCTTGTAACTCCCATCAACGGCGACAAAGTTGGCGCTACGGGCGCGGGCGTGGAATGCTTGATCAACGAAACGAACGCGGGCGTCGGTCAGGACTGCATCAGCATCGATCCGAGCAACTCCACGGTATGCCCGTATACAGGCGTAACGTACAGCCAGACAACCCCCTTCACGATATGGGCGGGCACCGACAATACCTATAACGTCTCTCCCGGCACGGTGATCCAGAACAGCAATTCCACCGTCACGATCCCGATCTACGACGGACAGGCGCTTTGCCCCGGCGGTTCGAGCGCGGCCACTTGCGCGCCGCAGTATGTGAACGTCGTCGGCTGGTTGCAGCTCTTCATTCAAAGAGTCAGCAAGAGCAACCAGGAGACGGTGTACGCGTTCGTCATGAACATCAGCGGCTGCGGCAATAGCGGCAGCAACGAATCCGGTCCGGGCACGGTCATTCCGGTCAACACCGGCAGCCCCATTCCCGTGCGGCTGATCCATAACTGAAATCGCCAGGCGGTAGCGGAGCAGTCTCGGCGAGACGGGTGCGCTCGCGGCAGTTTGCGGGCACCCGACATTGGTGGTCTTGCCGGCGGCGCATAGGGGCCTGGCATAGGCGCAAATCCCAGATTCCATCCGGTGGTTGGGAAGAGGAGCGGGCGGAGGGTGTTGCCGGTTTTTTGGAAATGGGCCTGCCCAGGAGGCTTGGGCCGGATGGGCAAAACCCTCGCGACTGCTCGCAAAGGAAACAGAATGTATGACTTGGTTGCGTTATGGTACCCCGATTGCTGGCGATATAGAGGATAAAGACGGTCGTGTCTTCGCCCGGACGGGGAGACGCGCGGAAAGCGCAATCATCTATGGTGAGCTCAAGCAACGTCATCAACGAGGAAGTGACCGTGGAAGAGTTTTGGCTGGTGGGTCTGGTAAAAAAGGCGATTTCGTTTCCCGTATTTCTCGGTGTTCTGCTAGCGGTTGCGGCAGGCGTGGTGGCGATGTCGCATCTGGCCGATCCGGATACGTGGTGGCATACGAAGGTCGGGCAATGGATTCTGGCGACCGGCCGTTTCCCCACGCACGACATCTATTCCTACACCGTGCATGGGCATCCGTGGATTGCCTACGAATGGCTTGGGGAAGTATTGATGGGCCTGGCGGGCCGGGCGGGCGTGGGCGGGTTGATGTGGCTGCTGTGCGGTATTTCGGCCGCGTTGCTCACGCTGATGTACATCTACGCCTACGTCTATACGCGGAGCGTAAAGGCGGGGGTAACTGCTGCCGCCCTGCTGTTGCCGCTGGAAGGTGTTTTCTTCACGCTGCGCCCCCAGTTGATCGGGTATTGCTTCCTGGTGGTGTTGCTGATCCTGATGGAGTTGTATCGACAGGGAAACGAGAAGGCGCTGTGGTTCATTCCGCCGTTGTTCCTGGTTTGGGTCAATACGCATGGAACCTTTTTCATCGGGCTCGGCATTTTCGGCGTGTATTGGCTGTGCGGGCAGTTTGAATTCGAATGGGGAACCGTGGAAGCGAAGAAGTGGACGCCGCGGCAGAGCCGGCATCTGCTTCTGACCATTCTGGCTTCGACAATTCTGCTTCCGCTGACGCCGTACGGGACTCAGCTTGCCGCTTATCCCTTCGAGATGGCGTTCATGCAGCCGCTCAATATTCAGAGCATTCAGGAGTGGCAACCGCTGAGTTTCGGGCCGCCGTGGGGAAAAGCGTTTCTCATTCTGGTGGTCGCGCTCCTGTTTTTGCAGTTGAGGTGGAAGCCGCGGTATCGCTTCTTCGATCTGGTCTTGTTGACTGTCACGATTTTTGCCGCTGCGCAGCATCAGCGTTTCATCGCCGTCCTCGTATTCGCCTTTTTGCCGATCGTGGCCGCTTTTGTCGGCCGCTGGATGACTCCCTACGCTCCGAGCAAGGACAAATATCTGTTGAACGTGGCGCTGATCGCCTTGATCGTCTTTGGCGTCTTCCACTTTTTCCCCAACGATCGCCAGATCGATAAGCGTTTGGGAAAGACGTATCCAATGAAGGCGATCGCCTACATTCAGGAGCATGGCATTCCCGAGCCGTTGTACAACGACTACGGTTGGGGCGGGTACCTGATCTGGAAGTTCGGCAATCTGCACGGCAGCTCGCTGCCGGTGTTTATTGACGGCCGCGCGGACATCTACGATTACGCCGGAGTTTTGCGGGACGATCTGGATATCGCGGACCTGAAACCGGACACGCCTTTCTTGTTCGATAAATATCAACTCCGGACGGTCTTCACCAATTCCGATTCCGCCCTGGCGACGTATTTGAGGGCTTCGCCCGAGTGGTCGATCGCGTATCAGGACAAACTGTCCACGATTTTCCTGTATCACGGGAAGTATCCAAAGGCGGCTTCCTATGGGTTCTGATGCGTTTACAAGTTAGTTCATTACAAAGGGTTTGTGTCAGCAAAACCTGACGTTTTTCGGGTTCCGGGCCGTGGGAAAGAAGCTGGAAACGGGGGGTAATAAGCGTAAGTGTTTATAGTTCTAGAACTAATGGACTCTCTGATTTCACCTCGCGGGAGGGTAGGCTGCGTGCAAGGTAATCGCGGCCATGAGTTCCTCCTTGTGTATGTTGAAGATGCCGGCAAGGGCGGCCTCGGGACCTCGATGGTTGAGTCGAGGGAAGGAAGGGCATTGGCGATTGCGAAACCGAAGGCAGGGCTAAGGGAGTTCTTAGAATTTTGGCAGCAGAAGTGCATCATGCAAAAGGGAACGGCGCAGCGCCGCTGTGCCGATGACCGCTCTCCAAGGAGGGAAGGAAATGAAGAACCTGTTGCGTCGTTTGTGGAAGGAAGAAGAAGGCCAGGACCTGATCGAGTACGCCCTGCTGGTCGTGCTCATCTCGTTGATCGCCGTGGCCTCGCTCCGCGTGGCTGGCGATGCCGTCAGCGATGCTTTCTCGAACGCGGCTGCGAACCTCACCAGCAACACGTAATTGACCGGCACAGCGCGCTCGGATCACTGGAGGGGGAAATTCCCCTCCAGTGCACGAGCCGAAATCAGGGAAGACAATTCAGGCCGCGCATATCCCCCGGCAGGACGCAAGACGGGGCGGGAGAGCGCGGCCGGTTTTGTTTTCAGTCTCGGATCGCCGATGGGGGGGAAACCAGGGCGCGCGGTGGGTGTTTCTCGCACCGCGTAGCGTTCACGGCGCCGAATCCGGGGAACCTAGATTATCCGCGTCGTGGAGACTTCCGAGACGATTGTATTCATTGTGCGGCGCCCGCTGGCGGGACGGAAGATCCGGGGAAATCCAACCGTTGTCAGAATGTAACCTTGCTTATCAGGAAAAGGCGCGGCGGTACAGGACTGCTGGTAAGATTGCACGGTCGGGGTGGTGACCGTTGGATGCATGGTAATGATGGCAATCCTTTCTAATCTGCATTTGCCGTGGATTTTGGCCGTAATCCTGACACTTGTCGCCGGGCTGGGCGACCTGCGCACGCGACGCATCCCGAACCGGTTGACGGTTCCGGCGCTCCTGGCGGGCTTGGGCGTCAACGGGCTTCTGGGCGGGTGGCACGGATTGCTTTTCAGTTTGGAAGGCGCGGGATTGGGTTTGGGACTTCTGCTCCCGCTGGTTCTCTTGCGCGGGCTTGGCGCGGGGGACTGGAAGCTGATGGGAGCGCTGGGGGCCTTCGTGGGTCCAGCGATGACATTCACGATTTTGTTTGTTTCGATGTGCCTGGCCGCGGCCTGGGGAGTGGTGGAGATGATCCGGCAGCGGCGGGTGAAGACAACGCTGTGGAATTTGTGGGAACTGGTGCACGGATTTGTGTTATTCGGGTTGCAGCCGAATCCCAACATTTCGATTGATACTCAGCCATTGATCAAGCTGCCGTTCGGCGTGGTGACGGCCGTGGCCACAGCCGCGGCCCTCTCGGCGGCTTGGCTAAGGTTGTAGCGGAAAGGGGAACGGGGAGATGAACCGCAGGCGGTTACTGATCGGTTTGGCCACGGCAGTGGTGTTGGCCGTGCTTGCGAGCACGTTCGTATACCGGCAGGTTCGCCAGACCCCGGTGGTCCAACAACAGAAGGCGCCATCGACGCAGATCGTTGTTGCGTCTGCGCCCTTGCCGCTGGGCACGCGTCTGGACGCGCACGATTTGCGCTTGGTTCCCTGGCCCGGCAACGAGCCGGTGCCCGGGATGTTCACTCGGTTGCAGGACGCCGAGGGACGGGCGCTGATCACGAACGTCGTGCAAAACGAGCCGATTCTCGAGTCGGAATTGGCTCCCCGAGAAGCTGGAGCGGGCTTGCCGGCGACGATTCCCGAGGGCATGCGCGCGGAGTCGGTTGCGGTGAACCAGGTGGTGGGCGTATCCGGATTCGTGCAGGCGGGAAATATGGTGGATGTGATCGCCGTTGGCAACCCAGGCAACGGCGAGGGTGGCGGTCAGACGTTGGCCAAGACGGTGCTGGAAAACGTGAAGGTGCTGGCGGCGGGGGAGCAGGTGACGCAGGACGCCCAGGGCAAGCCGCATGTTGTCCCGGTGGTGACGCTGCTGGTTTCTCCGGAAGATGCCGACAAGCTGGCGCTGGCCGCGGCGCAGGCGCGCATACAGTTGGCATTGCGGAACACGATTGACACCAAGGTTGTCCATCCGCCGAGCATCTTTCAGGCGCAGTTGCTCAGTCCGACGGGCGGACCGGCGCCGACGGGTCCGCGGCGGATCATTCGGCGGCCCCGGCGCGTGGTGCCACAAGCACCGCCGCCCTACGTGGTGGAAGTGATCAGCGGAAACAAACGGGAAACGAAGACGTTCCCGAATCACTAAGGCCGGTGAGGGACATGGCGAAGACGAAGCGGAATATTTGGCTGGGCCTGGCGTTCGCATTGGCTTTTGCGCTGAATCTGGGCGCACGACAGCAGCCCGCGGGAGCGTCGCTTCCGCAGACGCTGCACCTTCTCGTCAACCGATCGCTTGTGATCACGTCGCCGGTGCGGATCACCCGGGTTTCAATCGCAAACCCGGACATCGCGCAATTGACCGTGATCAGCCCCTACCAGGTGCTGGTGGATGGGAAAACGCCTGGGGCGGTGACGATGATTTTGTGGGGCGCCAACGGTGAAACCGAGACGTTCGATCTTTACGTGGACGTCGACGTGATGGCGCTGAGCCAGAAGATCCACGACGTATTTCCTTCCGAGCACGTCCGGATCGAGGCGTCGCAGAATATCGTCATGCTGACCGGCCAGGCATCGTCGGCTGGCGTCGCGGACCGGATCTACCAACTGGTTTCGGCGGAAGTGCCGAAGGTGATCAGCCTGATTCAGGTGCCCACCGCGCCCACCGAAGGCCAGATTTTGCTTGCCGTCAAGTTCGCCGAGCTGGACCTGACGAAGGAACAGGATTGGGGCTTCAACTTCTTCAGCCTGCCCGGTTCGACCACGCGGACCTTGGGCGTCGCGCAGACGCAGCAGTTTGGTCCGCTGAGCACGCCAAACATCTCGAGCCAATCGACCTCGACGAGCACAACCTTGACCGCGGGCGACATCATGAATCTGTTTATTTTCCGCCCGGACATCAATATGGGCATCACGATCAAGGCGCTGATCAACAGCAGCATCCTGCAGATTCTCGCTCAGCCGAATCTATTGACCGAAACCGGGAAGCAGGCCAGTTTCCTGGCCGGCGGCGAATTCCCGTTCCCGGTGATTCAGGGCGGAGCGGCCGGGTCCGTGCCGACGGTTACGGTCCAGTTCAAGCAGTTTGGCGTGATGCTGCACTTTACGCCGACGCTGACGGCGGACGGAAAGATCGATCTGAAGGTCGAGCCGGAAGTGAGCACGTTGGACTACACCAACGCTTTGCAACTGCAAGGCTTCCTGATTCCGGCGATTTCGACTCGACAGGTGAAGAGCGAAATGCTGCTCAAGGACGGTCAGACGTTCGCCATCGCGGGCTTGCTCGATAACCGGGTGACGAAGGTGATGGACAATATCCCGTGGCTGAGCAGCGTGCCGATTTTGGGCAAACTTTTCAGGAGCTGGCAAATCCAGAAATCCCATTCCGAGTTGCTGGTGCTCGTCACTCCGCATATAGTGGAGCCATATGGCCCCGGCCAAGCCCCTTCGGGACCGAAATTTCCGATTCCGTTCATGACCTGGCCGCCCCCGGCCGCCAAATCCGGCCAAACAGGGCAGTCGGGCAAATAAGGGTTTTGCGACGTGAACGGGATCGGGGGACGGTGAGAAGACAGAACGATCCATGCTAAGGGTTTTGATTGCGAGCGCTGATCTGCACAGCAGTCAGCAACTCCGGGCTTCGCTCGAGCAGACGGGCTTGGTAGGAGACGTCGTCGAGTGGAAAATGACGGGGGACGAACTCCCGCAGCCGGGAGAGGCCTCCGCTGATGTTGTGCTGCTCGACCTCGGGCGTGACCCGGAGCCCTATTTCGCCCTGGCGAAGCACGTCCGAACGCTTCAGCCGGCGGTGCGCGTCATCGCCTGCTCGACGCATTCCGATCTCGATCCCCAGCTCCTGCTCGAGGCGATGCGCAGCGGGGTTCAGGAGTTCCTCTCGAAGCCGGTGTCTCCGGACGCTTTCCGTGACACTCTCGATCGCTTTGAAGCCGAAGTGAACGCTCCGGAAAAGCGCGCCACCGATCGCTTGATCGTGGTGATGGGAGCCAAGGGCGGTGTGGGAACAACGACGGTCGCGGTGAACCTTGCCGTGCAACTGGCGCACAAAGTGAAGCGCCGCACCGTGCTGGTCGACTTCGGGCGCCCGCTCGGCCAAACGCATCTGATGCTCAACCTCACCCCGCGGTTCAACGTGCGCGATGCGGTCGAGAATTTGAACCGTTTGGACAGCCACTTTTTCACCGGTTTGCTCACCGAGCACCGGAGCGGACTCGAACTGCTCGGCGGCGTGACGCAACCCGAGGAGTGGGAGCGGATTCCGCTGGCGTCCACCGCCCGGGTGATCAACGTGGCGCAAAGCAACTTCGAATCGGTGGTCGTGGACTACGGAACGCAGTTTTCGACGGAGTGGGCTCCGGTGCTGCGCACCGCGCGGGCGGTCGTCATGGTGGCGGAAACGAACGTGCCGGCGCTGTGGGCGCTGGAACGCCACCTGCTGGCGCTGCTGGGCATGGGGATCGAAGCGAGCCGCCTGCAGATCGTCGTCAACCGCTGGCGGCGGGCGGACCAGGACGCCCTGAAGACGGTGGAAAAAAACATCAAGCATCCGATCTTTTCCGTGATCCCGAACGACTACAAACAGGTGAGCGACGCGATCAACATGGGAACCCCGCTCATGGGAAACCACAACAACCCGTTGGTGTCGAAGTTCGCCCAACTGGCGGCCCAGCTGAGCGGAGCGGAGTCTTCGCCGCAAGAGACGAAATCGGGCGGGTTCAACCTGTTTCTGTTTTCGTCGAAGAAAGGCGGATAAACCGTGCCTGGGACACGCATGGATTTTTCGGCCGTCAAGGCGGCCATTCACCGCAAGCTCATTCAGAAGCTCGATCTCGAGCGACTGACCGAATCGGACCGCGAGCAGGTGCGCCGGGAAGTTTCGCAGATCCTCGAAAACCTGGTCATGGGCGAATCGACGCCGATGACCCTGCAGGAACGCGAGCGGCTTTCGCAGGAAGTGCTCAACGAGGTATTCGGTCTGGGCCCGCTCGAGCCGCTGCTGAACGATTCAACGATTTCCGATATCCTGGTGAACTCGCACCGGCAGGTCTACATCGAACGGAACGGCATCCTGGAACCCACGCCGATTCAATTTCGCGACGACCAGCACCTGATGACGATCATCGACCGGATCGTTTCGGCCGTGGGCCGGCGCGTGGATGAATCGTCGCCGATGGTGGATGCGCGCTTGCCCGACGGCTCGCGCGTGAACGCGATCATTCCTCCGCTGGCGATCGACGGGCCGGCGCTTTCCATCCGGCGATTCGGCCGCGGCCGCTTGCAGGCGGACGACCTGGTGCGCAACCGGACCTTGATGCCGCCCATGCTGGAGCTGCTCAAGGGTTGCATTCAGGCCCGGCTCAACATGCTGATCTCGGGCGGTACGGGTGCCGGCAAGACGACTCTGCTGAACATGCTTTCCCAGTTCATCTCCGACCGCGAGCGGATCATCACTATCGAGGACGCGGCGGAACTCCAGCTCCACCAGCGGCACGTGGTGCGCCTGGAGACGCGGCCGCCCAACATCGAAGGGCAGGGAGCCATCCGTCAGCGGCAATTGGTGATCAACGCCCTGCGAATGCGGCCAGACCGGATTCTGGTGGGCGAGGTGCGCGGCGAGGAAGCGCTCGACATGCTCCAGGCCATGAACACCGGTCACGAAGGGTCACTGACCACGATTCACGCAAACACGCCGCGCGACGCCCTCAGCCGGCTCGATACGATGGTGGCGATGGCGAACCTGAACCTGCCGGAATCGGCGATCCGCCACCAGATCGCTTCCGCCATCGACGTCATCGTCCAGGTCAGCCGGCAAAGCGACGGCACGCGTAAAGTGACCAGCATCGCCGAAGTCACCGGGATGGAAGGCGAAGTCATCACGATGCAGGATATTTTCCTTTTCCAGAAGAAGGGAATCGGCCCGAATGGGCAAGTGCTGGGGGAATTCGGCGCGACGGGTATTCGGCCGAAATTCGCGGAGCGCTTGCTGGTTGCCGGCTTCCGTTTGCCGATGGATATGTTCGAGCGGAAGAAGGCGGAAACGGCCTAAAGGACACCCATGGCGCTGCTGGTTGCATTCTTCACGTTTTTGGCGGTGATGGCGATCATCCTGCTGTTTTTCACGGTGGGGGGCGGCGCGCCGCAAGAGGACATCATCCGGAAGCGGTTCGAGGCGGTGCAGCGCGCCGAACGCCGCGGCGATTTGAGCCTGGGCCTGCAACTGGTTCGCGACGAACTGCTGAGCGACGTTCCCGCGCTCAACAAGTTGCTCGTTCGCTGGACCTGGGCGGAGCGGCTCCGGGAGTACATCGAGCAGTCCGGCGTCCGCAGCAAGCCGGGCAAAATCCTGCTTCTCAGTTTCGTGCTGGCAATCGGCAGCTATCTGGTGGTTGCCGCCATTGTGGGTATAGTGCTGATCGCGCTGGCCGCGGGCATCGTTGCCGGCATGATCCCGTTGGCGGTGATCGCCTTCAAACGCAATCGCCGATTCCACCTCTTCGAGAAACACTTTCCCGAAGCTCTCGACCTGCTCGCGCGGGCCGTTCGCGCCGGCCACGCCGTCACCACGGGATTCGAGATGGTCGCCAAGGAGCTTCCCGAGCCGGTTTCCGGCGAATTCCGCACCACGTTCGAGGAACAGAATTTCGGGCTCCCTCTGCGCGACGCTCTCTTGAACCTCACCGAGCGGGTTCCTCTGCTCGACGTACGGTTTTTCGTGACGGCGCTGCTGATTCAGAAGGAGACGGGAGGCAACCTGGCGGAAATTCTCGATAACCTTTCCCGGGTCATTCGAGAACGGTTCCGGATTCGCGGCGAGGTGAGAATTCGCACGGCGCAGGGCCGCATGACGGCGGGAATTTTGATTGCCCTGCCTCCACTCATGCTTTTCATGCTCAACATGCTGAACCCGAGTTACATGAAACCCATGTTCACCCAGTCGATCGGCCATTGGATGCTGATCGGCGCCGCGGTCTTGCAAGTGGTCGGCTCGATCCTCCTCTGGAAGATCGTTCACATCGAGGTGTGAGGCGGAGGTCGGAATGCCCTGGATTGTCATTTTCACGTTCGTCGCGACGTTAGCGATTTGCGGCATCGTCGTCTTCGTTTTGGTGCAAGGCGGCAGCGGCGAGATCGCGGAGCGGCTTTCCCACCTCTGGCATTTCGGAGCAAAAAGGCAGGAGCCGTCCTTCCCGGACAAGCAGAGAGCGCGGGCGGAAAAAGCGCTGGTCAAGGTCGCCACGCTGATTCCTCCGTCGCAGAAGACGGTTTCGCGTTCACAGCAGATGTTGATTCGGGCCGGGTACCGCAACCCGCAGGCGGTTCTGGTGGTGCGCGGGTTGCGGATCTTGCTGCCGATCGTTCTGGTAGCGATTGTCTACTTCACCGGTTTTTACGAGGAAAATCCGGTGGTGATTATCGCGCTGGCCGCGATCATCGGCTACATGGGCCCGGAATTCTACGTAACCCAGAAGGTTCGGTCGAGGCAGCACCGGCTGCAACTCTCGTTGCCCGACGCGCTGGACCTGATGGTGATCAGCATGGAAGCGGGGCTTGGCCTGGACCAGGCGATTCTGCGCGTGTCCCAGGAGCTACGCTTCGCGCATCCGGAGTTGAGCGAAGAACTTCAGATGGTGAACATGGAAACGCAATTGGGCAAGAACCGGCTGGAAGCGCTTCGGGAGCTTGCGACGCGCACCGGCGTGGAGGATATCAAGGCTCTTGTGGCCATGCTGATCCAAACCGACCGGTTCGGCACGAGCGTCGCCCAATCGCTGCGCGTGTTTTCAGACGACCTGCGCGTCAGGCGCCGTCAGCGGGCCGAGGAGCAGGCGGCGAAGACCACGGTTAAAATGGTGCCGCCGCTGGTGTTCTTCATTTTTCCCGCCCTGATGGTGGTCATCCTCGGGCCGGGCGTGATCGCGATCATGCAGCAGCTTTTGCCCGTCGTTTCCGGCGCGCATTAAGCCGTTCGGCAAAGGGACGGGCGGTAACGGGTGTGCAAGGGAAGATCGAACGTTAGTTGGAACGAAAAGAACCAAGGAGCTCAGGAGCCGACGATGAACTTTTTGCAACTGACGGCCGATTTCTTGGGAATGAACAACATCCAGATCGTTGCTGCGATCCTGGCTGTGATTGTTCTCTTCATCATCATTGCCCGCCGACGGAAGAAGGCTTCCCAGTAAGGCAGGACGGACCAAGGGCGGGCTTTCAGAGGTAGGGCGGAGAGGGTACATGCACCGTGCATGACCGTGATGGTGTATACGTTTACAACCGGACCCGGCAGACTTTCGTGGCTACCGAAGTCCGAATTGCCGATACATACCTGCGGCGTTTGATTGGCTTGCTCGGAAAGACGTCTCGCTGGGCCAAGCCGGGCCGCGGGCTATGGATCACACCGTCGTGCGGGGTCCACACGATCGGGATGCTGTTTCCGATCGATTTGGTTTTCATCGATCGGGACTGCCGGGTCGTGGGGATTCAGGAATACGTCCGCCCGTTCCGCGTTTCTCGGGTATGTTTGAAGGCCACCAGCGTGCTCGAATTTCCCGCCTATACGATCCACCGGTCCGGTACGGAACTGGGTGACAACCTGGAAATTGCCCCGGTCCACTGATTCCTGGCGCGGATCTCGGTAAGATTCCTCCAAGCCTGTGAGCGGGAACCAAGCACGGTAGGGGTGTGGGCGGCCCGTTTCCATTTTCCATGCGCGCGGCTTTCCGCACCCGCCGCCAGGAAACACGGGCGTGGTGTATACTCCGCGCGGGGAGCCAAACAGATGATATTTACACGGAAATTTTCTTTGCCATTTTTGCTTCGACTGTCTTGCGTATTAGTCCTGCTGGGTGTGGGCACTGCCGCGCGCGCGCAACGAATCGAACCCAGGGCTTACGCCGGCATGCGCTGGCGCTCGATCGGGCCGTTTCGCGGAGGGCGGGCGCTGGCCGTGGCCGGCGTGCCGAGCGAGCCGAGCGTTTTCTATTTCGGCAGCGTGGACGGCGGTGTGTGGAAGACGGTGAACGCCGGACTCACCTGGCAACCGTTGTTCCAGCACGAGCCGGTGGCATCGATCGGGGCGATTGCCATTGCGCCCTCCGATCCCAACGTGATCTACGTGGGCACGGGCGAAGCCGATATGCGTTCCGATATTTCGCTCGGCGGAGGCGTCTTCAAATCGACCGACGGCGGCCGCACCTGGACGCACCTCGGACTCGCCGATACGCAGCATATCGCCAGAATTCTGGTGGACCCGAGCAATCCCGATATCGTGCTGGTGGCCGCGATGGGACACGCCTACGACGCCAACGCCGAACGGGGCGTCTTTCGCTCGACCGACGGTGGCCGTACCTGGCAAAAGGTGCTCTACAAGAACGACCTGACCGGAGCGATCGATCTCGCGTTCGATCCCTCGAATCCGCGCACCGTTTATGCGGCGCTCTGGCAAGCTCAGCGCCCACCCTGGAGCCAATATCCGCCGAACGGCGGTCCGGGCGGCGGCATCTACAAATCCACGAACGAAGGCCAGACCTGGCGCGAATTGACCGGGCACGGCCTGCCGACGGGACCTACGGGCAGAATCGGTCTTGCCGCGGGCACGGGCGATCGCGTTTACGCTGTGATTGATTGTAAGCGTGGCGGCTTGTACCGGTCGGAGGACGGAGGCGCGAACTGGGAGCACGTAAGCAGCGATCCGCGCATCTGGTCCCGGAGCTGGTATTTCGATGAAGTCACCGTAAATCCGAAGAATCCGGACACCGTTTGGGTGCCCAACGTCGCTCTCTATCGCTCGACGGACGGCGGCCGCGAGTTCACCGCGGTGAAAGGCGCGCCGGGCGGCGACGATTACCACATTTTGTGGATCGATCCGGAAAACACGAAGCACATGATTCTGGGAAGCGATCAGGGCGCCGCGGTGAGCCTGGACGGAGGGCGCACGTGGAGCTCGTGGTACAACCAACCGACCGGCCAGTTCTACCACGTGGCCACCGACAACCGCGTGCCGTACTGGATTTATGGCGCTCAGCAGGATAGCGGCACCGTGGGCGTTCGCAGCCGCAGCGATTACGGGGCTATCACGTTTCGCGATTGGCATCCGGTGGGTGGCGGCGAATGCGGCTACATCGTTCCCGACCCGCGCAATCCGAATATCGTCTACGGCGGCGATAATTATGGGATCCTGCACCGGTACAATACTCTGACGACGCAGTCGGAGACGATTTCGCCGACGCTTGTGGCACCGTTTGGGGTGAACATCGCCAAGCGCCGGTTCCGCTTCACCTGGACTTCGCCGCTCGCCTTTTCGCCGCAGAACCCGCGGTTGCTCTATTACGGCTCGCAGTATCTGCTGGCGACGACCGACGGAGGATCGAGCTGGCAGAAGCTCAGCCCCGATCTGACGGTGCGGCCGGGCACACAGGGCCAGCCGCAGCGGGGCGTGATCTACACGATTGCGCCTTCAACACTGCGCGCGGGAGAGATCTGGGTGGGAACCGACAACGGCCTGATTCAGCTCACGCTCGACGGCGGGAAGACTTGGAAAAACGTCACGCCTGCGGGTCTGAGCGCGTGGAGCAAGATCAGCCTGATCGAAGCCTCGCATTTCGATCCAGGAACGGCCTTCGCTGCCGTGGATCGCCACCGGCTCAACGACAATCATCCTTACATCTACATCACGCACGATTACGGAAAAACTTGGCAGGAAAGCTCGCGCGGAATCGGCGAATCGGCCTACGTCGACGTGGTGCGCGAGGATCCAGTGCGGCGCGGATTGCTCTTCGCCGGCACCGAACTGGGCGCTTACGTCTCCTTCAATGACGGAGCAGACTGGCAATCGCTGCAGCTGAATCTGCCGACCACCTCCGTCCGTGATCTGGCGATCGAGCAAGGCGACTTGATCGCCGCGACGCATGGGCGCGGATTCTGGATTCTCGATGATATTTCACCCCTGCGGCAACTGACTCCGCAGATCGCCTCGGCGAGCGTTCATCTGTTCCGGCCGCGGCTCACGTGGCGTTTCCGCCGCAGCACGAACACGGATACACCGCTCCCTCCGGAGGAGCCGCAGGGTCAGAACCCGCCGTACGGCGCGATCATCTACTACTCGCTCGGCGCAGAGACGAGCGGCCCGGTGACGCTTGAAATTCTGGACGCGCAAGGAAAGATGGTTCGCCGCTATTCGAACACCCGGCCGCCGGCGACGCCGGATATGAGCCGGTATGCCGTGGCGCCATATTGGGCCGCGCCGCCCGAGCCGCTTTCGGCCGCAGCCGGAATGCACCGATTCGTGTGGAGTCTGCACTATCCCACGCCCAAATCGGTGGCTCCGGATTTCCCGATCGCCGCGGTGCCCCACGAAACCCCGCTCGGACCGCGCGGACCGCTGGCTGCTCCCGGCGCATACACCGTGCGGCTGATCGCCGATGGCCAAACGCAGTCGCAATCCTTCACGCTGAAAATAGATCCGCGGATCACGACGCCGCAGGCCGGGCTCGTCGCGCAGACCGCGCTGGGCCTGGAAATTTCGAGCGCGATGAATCGCACCTACGCGGCAATGGAACGCGCGCAGGAGCTTGGAAAGCGAAACGCGGGCGATGCGGCGCAAGCCGATCGGATCCCGGCCGCGGGCAAGGCCTTCCATGCGCTCAACAATGAATTGACGTTGCTGCTCGAAGCGGTGGAGAGCGCGGACGTGGCTCCCACGATCACGGCGCAGCAAACGTGGTCGGAACTCGAAGCGAAAATGCGCCGCGAGTTCGCGGCTTGGCGCACTTTGCAGGCTGCCGCGGATCCGGGCGCGAATAGAGGGATGGGTTCGGGTCGCGACTCGCGCTGAATCGGCCGGTTATCGGATCCTCAAGCGGGCCCGGCTTCGTTTGTCACAGCCGGGCCCTCCTCCAGTAGTTTGCCGAGGCGCTTTCCGCGCAGCGTGCCGACGGTCATGCCGAGGCTCGTAAGGACGAGGACGGCGAAGGCCAACCTTTCGAGAAACTGCCAGGAGGGGCCGCCGGCACTCACCGCCTCGAGGGCGAGGACGATGGTAATCAGACCGCGGGGGTGCATCCAAAAGGCGAGTTCCCGCTCCTGCGCGTAAGATTTGCGCCAGATCAGCCGCACCGCCAGCACGGAAAGCCAGCGCGCGAGCAGGATCGCCACGAAAATCGTCAGCACGGGCAGCCATTCACGCCAGAAGCCGGAGAACTTCACCATCACCCCGATCAGCACGAAGAAAAAAGTTCGCACCAGGAAGCTCAATTCCGCGTGAAAGGCGAGCAGTTCGGTGCGCGGAGGCAAGGGCGCTGCTTCCGGCCCCGGATCCGCAATGGCCAAGCGGCGCCGTGCGACGGGTAGGTTCGTGAGCGTTAATCCAAAGACGAGCACCGCCAGCAACGCTCCGCCGCTGGCCACCGCCGTCGTCGTATAGAGGACGAGCACGGCGCCGAACGTCAGCACTTGCCAGAATCGCTGATCGGAAAGACGCGGCAGCAGGAACGACCACCCGATTCCCGCCAGGAGTCCCAGCGCCAGGCTGATCGCGAATTCCGCGGCAAATCCACCGAGAAAGGCCGCGAGCCGCACCGAGCCGGCGTGCGCGTTCAGCAGCGCGGAAACCACGAGAACGGAAAGGATGTCGGCCATCGCGCCTTCGACAACGAGCAAGGTTCGCAGATTCGCCCGCAGTTTCAGATTTTGCAGCACCGGAAGGGATACCGAAGCGCTGACCCCTCCCAGAACCGCCGCCACGATCAGCGCCGAAGACAGCGGCAGGCCCATCGTGAAATGTGCCGCGGCGGCGACCAGCGCCATGCTTAGCGCGTAACTCACCAGCGCCAGCAGGAATCCGGCGGGGAAGTGGCGCAAAACCTGACCCAGGTCCAACTCCAGGCCCGCTTCGAACAAAATCAGAATCAGCGCCAGCGTTCCGAAACCCCGCGTGACGCCGACGAATTTCGACGGATCGAGCAGATGCAGGAGCGGACCCAGCAGAACGCCGGTGG
>JAKAOH010000067.1 GCA_021812285.1 Acidobacteriota bacterium
TCGCGCGATCGCCAGCCGCTGGCGCTCGCCGCCGGAAAGCCGCTGGCCGCGCTCGCCGAGCCGCGCGTCGTAGCGATCGGGAAGCTGCTGGATGAAATCGTGCGCCAGCGCGGCTTTGGCCGCGGCAATCACCCGTTCGGCGGGAACTCCCGGACGCCCGTAGCAGATGTTGTTCCAGACGGTATCGTTGAACAGGATGGTCTCCTGCGTGACGACGGCGATCTGTTCGCGCAACGAGCCGAGCGAGACGTCGCGCACATCTACGCCGTCGATGCGAATCGCGCCGTCGCTGACGTCGTAGAAGCGCGGCAGCAGGTTCACCAGCGTGCTTTTCCCCGCGCCGGAAAGTCCGACGATGGCAAGCACCTCACCCCGCCGCACTCCCAGCCGCAACCCGCGCAGAACGTCGGGGCCGTCGTCGTAACGGAATCCGACGTTGTCGAACTCGACCGATTGCGAAAACGGGGTCATTTCGCTGCCGGGGCTGCGCTCGATCGCTTCCTCGCCCAGCCCCAGGAAACCGAACACCTGGTGCGAAGCACCGACGGCGAATTGAAAATGCTGGTAGATATTGCCCAGCCGCTTGATCGGCGTCGATATCCGCAGCAGCGCGTAGGCAAACGCGAAAACGGCGCCCTCGCTCATCACATGCAGCCGGATTTCCGCACGCGCGTAGAAGATCAGCACGCACAAAACCGCCGCGCCGAAAAGTTCCATCAGCGGGCCGTTCACCGCGTACGCGCTGACCCACCGCATATTTTCCCGCAGCAGACGGCGGGCCGCCCGGCGGAATTTCTCGATTTCGAACCGCTCCATTCCGAAGGCTTTCACGATCCGGTTCCCGGTGGCCGTTTCGTGGAGGATCTGGCTCAGCTCGGCCAGCCGCCGCTGGCTTTTTTCCACCGAGCCGCGAATTCGCCGCCCCAGCCGGCTCACCGGCCATACCACCAGCGGCACCAGCACCAGACAACCCAGCGCCAGATGCCAGTTCAGGTAGAACAAAGCCAGCACCAATCCGAACATCGTGAAGAGCTGGCGGAAAAAATCCGCCAGCCATTCCGAATACGCGCTTCGAATCCGCTCGATATCGTTGATCACGGCGGAAACCAGCCGCCCGGTGCCCTGTTGCTGGAAGAATCCGATCGGCTGGTAAATCACCTTGCCGTAAACCTGGTTCCGGAGATCGGTGACGGCCGATTGTCCCGCGTATTGAATCAGCAGGTCGCCGGCGAACTGGGAAACGGCCTTCACCAGGAAAATCAGCAGCAGCCCGATCGCGAAAACCGACCAGACGTAGCGCACGGAACTCGGCAAAAGCGAATTCAGGTAAAGCGTGTAGTGCGTGTGGGGAATCGTGAAGAGGGCGAGCCGCGAGCCGGATTTCGAGGGGTTGAGCACGCGCTCGACGAGCGGCTTGAACATCAGCGCGATCGCGCCTTCCGAAAGCCCGACCACGAACATCAGGACGATCGCCACGCCGATCATCCACCGATAGGGGCGCGCGTAACCGAGCAAACGCCGTAAATCGTTCGATGCTCTCACGCTGTGTTCCGCCTCTGGCCCTGCCGCCACGTCCAAACTAGAAATCGCATGTCGAAAAGTCAAGCCGCCTGCCGCTCGACGTCCCGATGCGTCACCTTCGCCCGATACCCCCGCCGTTCGAGCGCCCTCGCCACCACTTCGGCCAGGACCACCGACCGGTGACGCCCGCCGGTGCAGCCGAATGCGATGGTCAGATAGCTTTTCCCCTCCTTGATGTAACGCGGCATCAGGTACCCCAGCAGGTCGTCCACGCGCCGGATGAATCCTCGCGCCTCGGCAAACGAGAGAACGTACCGTGCCACCTTGGCCTGCTTGCCCGAATACGGCCGCAGCGACGCGACGAAATGCGGATTCGGCAGAAACCGCACGTCGAAAACCAGATCCGCGTCGGTCGGCACGCCGAAGCGGTACCCGAAACTCACCAACGAAACCACCAGCGGCTGCCGGCCTGCGCTCTGAAACCGGTCCATGACGAACTGCCGCAGCTCGTGCACGTTGAACCGGCTCGTATCGATGACGAGCCCCGCCAGCCGCCGGATCGGCGCCATCAGCGCGCGTTCGCGCCGCAAGCCCTCGCGAACGGAATGGCCGTGGCCAAGCGGATGCGGCCGCCGCGTTTCGCTGAATCGCCGCAGCAGCACTTCGTCGCTCGCTTCGACGAAGACGAGCGTTGCCGGGAACTGGCGTTTGAGACGGCGGTAAATCGAGGGCAGGGCGCGGAGTTTTTCCCCTTCGCGGGCATCCACCAGCAGCGCGACCCGCGGATGGCCCGCGCCGTTTTCCATCGCCAACTCGCCAAGCGTGGCGATCAGGTCCACCGGCAGATTATCCACGCAGTAGAAGCCGAGGTCTTCGAAGGCCTTGAGAATGGTCCCTTTGCCCGATCCGCTGAGTCCGGTCAGGATCACCAGCCGCCGCTCGGCGCTCGCTTGCCGCCGGCGCCCCTTGGCCTGCCGTTTCAGGGTTTCACCCGGCGCTGGTGCGTGCTCGCGATGCGCATATCCTCGCGATATTTCGCCACCGTGCGGCGCGTCACGTGGATGCCGTCTTCCTCGAGCTTCTTCGCGATCTGGTCGTCGGTCAGCGGATGGGCCCCATCCTCTACCTCGATCATTTTGCGCACCTTGCGCTTCAGCGCGAAAAGCGACATCCGGTAGCCCTGCGGGCCGTTCACCGATTCCGAGAAGAACTCGCGCAACTCGCGCACGCCGTGCAAAGTGTGCGCGTATTTGCTCGACACCGCGCGGCTCACGGTCGAGGGATGCACGCCCACGTCCTCGGCCACTTCCTTGATCATCATCGGTTTCAGATGATCCATGCCGTATTCCAGGCAGTCGCTCTGGCGCCGGATGATCGCTTCGCAGACGCGGAGGATGGTGTGCTTCCGCTGTTCGATGTTTTTCATCAGCTGCATCGCCGCGCCCAGCCGCTCGCGGACGTAATTGCGGACGTCGCGATCGGCCGCCCCGCGCACCAGCAGCCGGCTGTAGGTTGGGCTGATGCGGAGCTGCGGCACATCGTCTTCATTCAAAAACGCCTGCCACTCGCCGCCCACCTTGCGGAAATAAACGTCCGGCTCGACCAGGCGCGGCTCGGTCGTGTTATAGCGGAGGCCGGGGCGTGGATCGAGTTTGCGAATCGTGTCGATCGCCCGCTTCACCAAATCCACCGGGCGATTCAGCGCGCGGGCGATTTCCTTGAACTGGTTTGTCTGCAGCTGTTTCAGGTGCTCACGAACGATCTGCTCGGCGAGCGCGTTATCGGAATCGAGCAGCCGAAGCTGGATCAGCAGGCATTCCTCCAGATTCCGCGCCGCGACGCCTGGCGGATCGAACTGCTGAACCACGTGGATCGCCTTTTCCACTTCCTCTTCGGTGTAGGGAGCCGCGATTTCGGCCGGTTCGGGCCAGTCGTTTTTTTCCTCGAACTGCTCCTGAATCTTGCGGAGGATCTCCTCGATCCGCGGCTCCTCGGCCTTGCCGCCGCGCCGCGCCAGATCGAGCGCCTGCTCCGCTTCCTCGACCAGGTAGGGATGGGCGATTTCCTGGACCGTCGCGGAAAGGTAGCCGTTTTCGTCGAGATTGCCGATGATTTCGCCGGCGATTCTCACGATTCGCGGGTCGAGCGCCGTCGCGTCGAGCTGCCAGGCCAGATGATCGGCCAGCTTCCGCGGCGAGCTGACGAACTGTTCGAAAGAGGGTTTTTCGAATTCTTCGCGCTCGCGGAAATTATTTTCGCCGGCGCTGCCCAGGTATTGGTTGAAAAACGCGCTGATGTCGAATTCGTCAAAAGGATTCGAAGCCGGCGTTTCGGGAATCTTCTCGGTTTCCTTCTCGAGGAACGCCTGATCGGTGTATTTTTCCGCCTGCAAGCCGTCTTCGCCCAGTTCCTCGAGCACCGGATTGGCCATGATCTCCTGGTTGATCATGTCCTTCAACTCGAGCCGGTTCAGCGCCAGCACGCTGACCATCTGCACGAGGCTCGGCGTCAGAATCTGCTTCTGCGCCACCTTCAAGTGCAATTTGGGCTGGAGCATGCTCATCGGCGTCGTCAGTTCAGGCTGAACGTTTCTCCCAGATAGATGCGCCGCACCTCGGCGTCAGCGCTCAACTCCTCCGGCGTGCCGGTGCGAAAAATCCTTCCTTCATTGATGATGTAGGCCCGGCTCGTAACGCGCAAGGTCTCGCGGACGTTGTGGTCCGTCACGAGCACACCGATTCCGGCCTGGCTCAGTTGCCGGATGATTCCCTGAATATCCAGCACCGTCACCGGATCGATGCCGGAAAATGGCTCGTCGAGCAGCAGAAACGCCGGTTCCAGCACCAGTGAACGCGCGATTTCCAGCCGCCGGCGCTCGCCGCCGGAAAGCGTCTGCGCCAGGCTCGTACGGATGCCGTCGAGACCCATCTGCGCCAGCAGCTGCTCCAGGCGATCGCGGCGCCCCGCCGGCGAAAGCGGAAGAGTTTCTAGCACTGCCATCAGATTCTCCTCCACCGTCAGTTTCCGGAACACGGATGGTTCCTGCGGAAGGTAGCTGAGCCCCATGCGGGCGCGCAGGTACATGGGAAAATCGGTGATATCTTCCCCGTCGAACAGCACCTGGCCGGCGTCCGCGCGGGCGAGACCTACGAGGATATAGAAAGTGGTGGTCTTTCCCGCGCCGTTCGGTCCGAGCAGTCCGACTACCTCCCGCTGCTCGATCTCCAAGTTCACGTCCCTCACTACCTTACGGCCACGGTACGATTTGTGCAGGGCGACGCCTTGGAGCTTTGCCATTCCGCGTCACTTTGGTACCGAATGCCGGGTCAACGTGCGGGATCCTTTTGCTGATTCGACAAGAATCCTATCATCGGCCACATAGAAGGTCAATTGACCGCCGGTAACCAGATCGCCCGAGGCGTCGCGCAGCGACGGGTGGCCGCCGCTCAAAACGAATTTCCCCTCTTTCGCGAAATATTGGCCGTGCTGCGCCTGTCCCCACCGCTTCCCCTGCCGGACATGAACTCCGCCAGAGGCAACCGCCTGTGCCAATTCGGCACGCCCCAAGGCATCGCGTTCGAGTTGCAGCACCAGTTTCGCCGCCTCGATTTCGCCATTCGTTGACCACGCCCTTACGCCGCCATCAAGCACCGCTTCGCCGCCCACGTTCCCGGCGTCCGTTGCGCCGCGCTTTCCCGGTGATCCGGAATTGTTTGTGTAGCGAAGGCGATTTGCCGTCACACGCCAAAGAACGGGCTCGGATTCGGGCTTCGCGCCTTTTGGCGCGGCGGAGGGTTTGCCGCCGGCCGTTTCGATCGCCTGCGTTTGCGGAAATGCCGCGCGGACACCGCCATCAGCCAGCAGTTCGCCGCTGTCTCTACGCAATTCGATTCGCGGCGCCTGGATTACCAGGTCGCCCTGCCAGAGCCGCGCATTCCCGCTGAACGTCGCCGCGCCGGTCTTTGTGTTCGCCTCGAGCGCCTCGGCCACAACATTCGCGGGGCCGGTGCTGGGCATGGCCGGCGCCGGTCCCGCGGCGCGGGCGTTGCTCCCCGAAAAGTAGCTGGTTCTCACATTCCCGGTGGCGTGCAGTTCGCCAGTTTGTTGATTCCACAAAATGGTGTTAGCCAGCGTTTGGCTTTCCGCGTCGCTGATTCGCGCTTCGCCGCGCAAATCGAGTGCGCCCGTCGCGCGCGTCCATTCACCCGTTTCCGCCGACGCCCGCCGAGCTCCCTGAACGGCGGTCACCCTCCCCGACTCTTTCGCCCGTGTCCACTGTCCATCGGAAAGGCTCACATCGAGCGTGTTTGCGGTTGTGATAATCGGCTCCGAACCTTTGATTTCCCGCGTGAGACGAATGCCCGCGCCGCCCGATAGCCTTTTGACCTTGTTTTCGGCGCCAAATGTCGCGGCGAGCCGCCCGGCGTTCAGATCGAACCGTTCGCCACGCGATTCCCATTCGACGCGCGCCGGAGCGTCGGCCTCCGCTGTTTCCAGTTGCAGGTTTTGCGCTTTCGCGGTTCCCGTCTTCCGGCGAGTCCATTCGCCCATGCCTGTCTGCGTCACGGAAGCGGCCGTCAAATGCAGCGATTCGGTTTCCAGCCGTTCCGTTTTGCCTCCGCTCGACGCATGAACGCGAACATTTCCGCTGGCGTCAACAGACCTCGGCTCCTGGCTTTCGGGATCCATCGCGATCGAAACGAGGTCCGCGCGAAGCGTCATGGGGCGTGGCGGGCTTTCGCGCGCAATGACTCGCCCGGCCGCGACGAACCGAGTCGCGCGCCCGGCGGAATTGAAGTCAATCGTCGCCCCACCGGTTCGAAAGCTCAAACGCCTCGCCCCTTGCGCGAAACCCACCCTCGTCTTCCCTTGCGCGATGGCGCGGACCGGAACGAGCTCGCGGCTCAGCGCAACGACCAACGCCGGCGTCTCGATAGTCCGCGCGCCGTCCACGATTTCCACCGGCCCGCGCAAAACAAGTTTTCCGCTTGCGCGGTCGTAACTCATACCGCCGGGCGCCGTGATGCGCGCGGGAACGCCGCCGGGTTCGCGCGAATTGAGCGTCAACTGAACGTCGCGAGCGAGAACCAGATTCGATTCGCGGCTCGAAAACTGCGCTCCCGTGGCGCTTCCCTCCCCGGCCGGGAACGAAAATGTGACGGGATCGTTCGTTTGCGCTTCGCCGGTATCGCGCCGGAAACCGACGTGGCTCGTCACAATGCGAATTTGCGCGGCGGGCGACGATCCAGCCGGCAGGGCATGCTCAGACCCGGCTTTCGCGGGAGCGTTTGCCAGGTCGAGTTCCACTTTCCCGCGGCACAAGATCGAACCGGTATCGGGCGCGTAGTCGCACGCGCGCGTGTGGATTTCATCGTGGCGATTACCATGCTCGCCATAAACGACGATGTCCACGTCCTGAAGCTCGTTGGGATGGTCGCCGTGGAATTCGGTCAGGCGTGCCGCGCGAATCGTGAAAACGGTCTGCTTGCCTTCCACCTTGGAAAACGTGAATTGCAGCGAGCGCTGCTGCACGCTCGCCGGCACCGGAGCCGGCGCCTGCCGCACGGCGCGCGACGCGCGATACGCGCGATAGGCAAGCAGCACGCCCACCGCCGCAACGGTGAGCAGCGCGGCCGCCGCGGCCCAGCGCGCAATTCTGGCAATCGTTCGCGGATTCACCGCTCTCGTCCGGCTCCCTCACGAACGAGTATAGCCCGCATTTCGCGCAATCCGCCGCCCACTCAAGCCGTAGCGCAAAAACCCTGTCATCCAGACCGAAAGGAAGGATCCCGACGCGATTGCGACAACCCAACCGACTCCACAATCCCTCGGCCCTCACTGCGCGGCCGCAGAACGGCAGATAAGGGTGAACAGGATATCGTCAGTTTGTCGCCGGCGGCTCCGCGACGTGCAGGCTGCGAAGAACTTGCCGCCCGCATTCGCGCGCCTTGGCGATAATGGCCGGAACGTCGAGCGTGGTCAGCTTCCCATCCAGCATCAAGGGTTTTCCACCGACAAAAACGTCCTTGACGTCGCTCGCTTCGAGCGCGTAGACGATCTGCGAATACACGTTGTAGAGCGGCACTCCATGTGCCTCGTCAAGCGAAAGGAAAGCCAGATCGGCCTTTTTACCCACTTCGATCGAGCCAATCTCCTTCTGCATGTGCAGCGCGCGCGCGCCGTCAATCGTCGCGAGTGCAAGCGCCTGTTCGGCCGGCATCGCCGTGGGATTCATCGTTTCGACTTTCTGCAGTTCCGCGGCGAAATAGATCTGCCGCATCATGTCCAGGTTGTTGTTGCTGGCCGCGCCGTCTGTGCCGAGCCCTGCAGGAACGCCCGCGGCGATCCATTTCGTCACCGGCGCCATGCCGTCCGCCAGTTTCAAATTGCTCGAAGGACAATACACGCAGCCCACGTCGTGCTCGGCGAGCAGGCGCAGATCGGCTGCGTCCACCCAGACGCAGTGCGCCGCGGTCAGGTTGGGCGCCAGAACGCCGAGCGAATTCAGATAGCCCACCGGCGTCAAGTGGTGTTCACGCAGACTGTCGTCCACTTCCTTTTTCGTTTCCGAAAGGTGAATCAGCAGCGGCACGTGCAACTCGCGCGAAAGCACGCCCGATTCCCGCAGGTCCGGACCAGGCACCGTGTAGATGGCGTGCGGAGCGATCGCCGGCGTGATCAGCGAATCGCCCTTCCAGCGCGCGACGTATTTTCGGATATAGGCAAAAGCTTCCGCCGGCGTCTTGTTATCGGGCGCGGGGAATCCAATCACCGTTTCGCCCAGCACGCCGCGCATGCCGGCCTGCTTCACCACCTCGGCGACGTCGTTCTCGAAGTAATACATATCGGCAAACGTCGTCGTGCCGCTTTCGATCATCTCAATCATGCCCAGCCGCGTGCCTTCGCGGACGAACGCCGGCGTCACGTTTCTCGCTTCGGCGGGGAAAATGTATTTGTGCAGCCAATTTTGCAGATTCTCGTCGTCGCCCAGGCCGCGGAACAGCGTCATCGCGGCGTGCGTGTGGCCGTTGATGAGCCCGGGAATCAGGACGCCATCGCGGAGTTCGAGCCGATGCGCTGGCTTGTAGCGCGCTTCGACGGCGGCCGCGCGACCCACGGCGACGATCGTGTCGCCGCGAATCGCCACGGCCCCGTCGTGAATCACGCGGCGATGCGGGTCCATCGTCACGACGATCGGCCCCGCGATCAGCCAATCCGCCGGCTGCAGCGTCGCGGACGCGGATTGCGTGACCCGCCGTTCGGCGGCGCGGCCTCGCGCAACGCCCCAGCCGACGAGCGCCAGAATCGGCAGGATCGCCGCGATGCGCTTCTGGCGGAATTTCGTTTTTCGCGGCGCGCGGCCACGCGCCGCGCGATCGGCTATCGTCTCCCTCCCATTCGTCTTTTCGTTTCGAACGATTCCCCCCGAATTCTCAAATTTCAAATTTCAGCTCCTTGTCTCTCGTCCGGCTCACAGCGACCGCGCATCGAACGGCAGCGGCAATAGATCCTTCATCCTGTGAACTTCCACCTGCCCTTTCAGATTCGCCAACACCACTTCCACGTTGCCGCACATTTCCCAAATCACCTGCCGGCACGCGCCGCACGGCGGCGTCAATCGGTCGGCGTCGGTGACCACGGCGATCGCGTCGAATTCCCGCTGCCCCTCCGACATCGCCTTGAAAATCGCCACGCGCTCGGCGCAAACCGTGAGGCCGTAACTGGCGTTTTCGATGTTGCAGCCGCCGGTGATGCGGCCGTCGCGCCCGCGCAGCGCCGCGCCAACGTGAAAATGCGAAAATGGCGCATGCGCGTGCTTGCGCGCCTCCCGCGCCGCCTCGATCAAAGCTTGCTGGTCGCCCACCTTGCTCCCTCCCTAATGCCGGATTCTGGCCGCGAGTTTGTCGGCCTCACGCGTAACCCTCGCCGAGTCCCGCGTTCGGCCCAGCTTGCCAAGTACCGTGGCATCCCGGCGTAGAAGGCTCACGAGTGTCTGCTCGCAACGCGCTTTGGCAACCCCTGACAGAGCATGTCCGCACGCCCCCTTGTAGGCGGAAACAGCCTCCATGAGGAAGCCCTCGGCCTGTTTCGGTTCACCCTCGCCCTCATAAGCGTCGGCCAGCTCCTCGTAGGCCCTACCCAACCCTACTCCGCCCTGCGGCGCAAGGATCTTCGCCGCCAAGACCTCTCGCCGGAAAAGCGTGACCGCCGAGGCGTCGTCGTGCTGTTTCAGCGCCAGCTGTCCCGCGTAGTGGTAGGCGTCAACTCGCTCCAGATAGAGGTAGGAGGGCAGCGCTTCGGCGAGGCGAGGCAGCGCGGCGCAAGGCCCGGCTGCATCAGCGTAGTTCCGCGCGAGAAGCAACGATCGGCACTGTACGAAGCGTTGCGAATATGCCATGGTCTTCTTGGCTTCCTGAATCAATTGCCTGTTGTGAACCCTCAGCGAAAAGATGAACGGAACCAGGGTATTCACCTTCGACGGTACGCCCTTGATGAAAAACGGCCGGTAGCGAAAGCGCCTCAGGGCGCTGAAGGCGGATTGTGTGAGAAGCGGGGGGCCACTGATGAATCCCACGCTGACAACCCTCCCCGTCTCGTCGATCGTCGCCTCCAGCACCACGGTTCCCTGCATTTGCCCCAACGAGGTCATGGGCCAGACGGGCTGGACCTTCTTGACAATGTGTCGGTTGGCCTCGATTGTCGGGACTAAGGGAAGGTTCTGTGCGGAGCCGGGCACCGCTCCCAGGAGGACCGCGACCGTCGCAAGGCAGCACAACTCAGCGGCGAGGGCGAGTCTTGGGGCTTTCGCGTAGCGCATTACGCTTTCCCTGCGGTTCCCACCGGGGAAATTGCTTCCGCGATCCGCGGAACGATCGCGGCCAGCAGCGCGGCGAATTGCTGCTTCACCTGTTCGCCGACGCGCAGCACCTCCTCGTGATCGATCGGCCGGTCCAGAATTCCGGCGGCCATGTTCGTGACGCAGGAAATCGCCAGAACGCCGAGGCCCATCTGGCGCGCGGCAATCACTTCCGGCACAGTGGACATGCCCACCAGATCGGCGCCGAGCGTCCGCAGCGCCCGAATTTCCGCCGGTGTTTCGTAGCTCGGTCCATGCATCGCGGCGTAAACGCCTTCATGCTCGGCGATGCCCAGCCGGCGAGCCTCTTCGAGCGCCGCTTGCCGAAATCGCTTCGAATACGCTTCGGTCATATCGGGAAAGCGCGGGCCGAAACGCGGATCGTTCGGGCCGATCAAGGGATTCGTTCCCTGCCAATTCAGATGATCGCGCACCACCACGAGCGCTCCCTGTCCGTAAGCCGCATTGATTCCGCCGGCGGCGTTCGTGAAAACGATCGCTTGTGCGCCCATTTGCGCCAGGACGCGAACCGGAAAAACCACCTCACGCGCGCTGTAGCCTTCGTAATAATGCACGCGTCCCTGCAGCGCGGCGACGGCCACACCTCCGCTCCCGCCGACGACCATACGTCCGGCGTGCCCGGGAACGCCGGAGCGGGGGAAGTGAGGAATTTTTGCGTAGGGGATTCGTGCGGCGTTGGTGAGGCCTTCGGCGAAATCGCCCAAACCCGACCCCAGCACCAGCGCGATACGCGGCCAAAGGCGAGTGCGGTCCAGAACGTACTTGGCCGCGCGCGTGGCGCGTTCGTATTCGCCCGCTCCGCCGCGCCTCGTTCGCTCGCTCACCGCAGCATGATCCCGGCGATGGCCGCCGACATCAGATTGGCCATCGTTCCCGCCAGCATAGCGCGCATGCCCAAGCGGGCCAGCTCCGATTTCTTTCCCGGCGCAATCGCCCCGATCGCGCCGAGCTGAATGCCGATGGAAGTGAAATTGGCGAAGCCGCACAACGCGTAGGTGGCGATGGTAAACGAGCGATGGCTGATGACGTGCGTCATGCCGCCCAGATATTTGTAGGCGATCAGTTCGTTCAGCACCATGCGCGTTCCCAACAGGTTGCCGACTTTGGGCGCGTCATGCCACGGGACGCCGATCAGCCACGCGACCGGCGCAAAGGCCCAGCCGAAAATCTGTTCGAGACTCGATGGGAAATACCGGAATCCGTGCGCGGCAAGCAGATTGTGCAAGCCGCCCAGGCCCCCATCGCACAGGTAGATGATGGCGATGAACGCGATCAGCATCGCCGCGACGCTCAGCGCGATACTCAGGCCGTCCATCGTGCCGCGCGAGAGCGCGGCAAGCGCATTCGCGTCCTGTTCGAGCGGCACCATTTCCACTTTGCCGAGCGTCGCCGGTTTTTCCGTTTCCGGCACCAGCATTTTCGCCATCACCAGCGTGCCCGGCGCCGTCATGATGACGGCGGTGATCAAGTGCTTGGCCTGCACGCCGAAAGCGATGTAAGCCGCCAGAATGCCGCCGGAGACGTGCGCCATCCCGGCCGTCATGATTGTCATCAGCTCGGAATAGGTCGCTTCCTGCAGGAACGGTTTGATGGTGAGCGGAGCGGTGGATTGATCCAGGAAAATGCTCGAAGCGACGTCCACCGATTCCGCGCCGCTGATCGAAAGCAGCCACGACATCGCCTTTGCCGCTTTTTTCACGATGAACGGCAGCACTCCCCAGTGATAAAAGAGCGCGGTGAGAGCGGAGATGAAAATAATCGTCGGCAGAATCTGGAACGCGAAGAGCACGCCGAACGAGGAATGCCGTGCGCCGAGTTCGCCGAAGACGAATTGCGAGCCGTAGTAGGAAAACGACAGCACCTTGTTCACGCCGCTTCCCAGCGCCTGAAACAGCCCGCGCCCCTCGCTTGTATCCAGCACGAAAAAGGCGAACAGGATCTGCAGCCCCAGGCCCCACAACACGATCTTCAATTTGATGGCGCGCCGGTTCGTCGAAAACAGATAGCAGAAGCCGAGGATCGCCAGCATGCCCAGTATTCCGGTAAATCGGCCCACTCGATTCGCCTCCTTATTGAAAAACGCGCCCCTTGCCCGGCGGCACGGCTTATGGCCCGATGATCTTCCTAACGAGCAGGAGCGGCGCCGGCCGCTCGCTGTCGATCCGATAACTTCGCTCGACGAGACTTGCCGACTCGTCCACGCGTGCACGCGCATTGTAATGCAAAGTGGCCAGCGGCTCACCCTGCCGCACGGCATCGCCCGGCTTTTTGTGGACGATCAGGCCGACGCCGGGATCCACGGCATCTTCTTTCTTTTCGCGCCCCGCGCCGAGCCACACCGACGCGAGCCCGATTTTTTCGCAATCCATCCCGGTGACGTAGCCGCTCGCCGGGCTCAGCGCGTCGCGCCGGTTTGCCGCGTGCGGCAGGCGCGCGTAATCGTCCACCACCCGTTCATCGCCGCCCTGCCGGCGAATAATCTCCCGAAATTTATCGAGCGCGGAGCCGTTCGCGATGAATTCCTCCGCCAGTTCCCTTCCTGCTTCCACCGTTTTCACCCGCTCGCCGAGCAGCAGCATCCACGCGGCCAGTTCCAGGCACAACTCGCGCAAATCCTCCGGCCCTTCGCCTTTGAGAATTTCCACCGATTCGACGACTTCCAGCGAATTGCCCACCGCGCGGCCCAGGGGCTGGTCCATGCCGGTCACGAGCGCCACGACGCGCTTGCCCACCCGCTTCCCGGTTTCCACCATCAATTCCGCCAGATACGCCGCGTCCTTTTCTGTTTTCATGAACGCGCCTGATCCCGCTTTCACGTCGAGCACGAGCGCGTCAATGGCTTCCGAAAGTTTCTTGCTCATGATCGAAGCGCAGATCAGGTAGGGGCTTTCGACCGTCGCTGTGGCGTCGCGCAGCGCGTAGAGTTTGCGATCCGCCGGCGCGATCTCCTCGGTCTGCCCGATGAGTGCGCAACCGATTTCTCCGAGCATGTTCCGGAACTCGTCGAGCGTCAGCCGTACGTTGAATCCCGGGATGGATTCGAGCTTATCGAGCGTCCCGCCGGTATGGCCCAGGGCTCGCCCGCTCACCATCGGCACCACCACTCCCGCCGCCGCGGCGATGGGCGCGATGATGAGCGAAGTCTTGTCTCCGACGCCGCCGGTCGAATGCTTGTCCACTTTTTTCGCGGAGAGGTGCGAAAGGTCCAGCCGGCGCGGCGATTCCATCATCGCTTCCACCAGGACGCCGAGCTCCGCCGCCGTCATGCCGCGCCACACGACGGCCATCAGCCAAGCCGACATCTGGTAATCGGGAATTTCGCCGCTGGTGCTGCCGGAAATCAGGAACCGGATTTCGTCGCCCGTCAGTTCGCCGCCATCTCGTTTTTTGCGTATCAGATCAACCGCGCGCATGTTCCCGCCGCCATTTGGAAGAACTCGGCAGGCTATCAACTGGGCGCGTCCGCGTCAATCGAATCGCCGCGATTCACGAGCTTCCCTCCCGCCGCATCTCCCGCGCTCTAAATTCTCGACTGCAAGCTAAACCCTCAAATTTCACCGACCCTCAAAACTCATCTCGTTGATTCCACGAACCTTCCGCGAGAAAAGAATTGCATGCCTACCGATTTCCAAAAGCCGGCGCGTGGTGACCGTCGTGACGAAGAACGGAGCGACCACACCAAGCGCGCCCATCACGACCCAGGGCTCGCGCAACGGGTTCCTTGATTTTCGGGATTTTTTCCCACTCCCGCGCCGCGATCTTGGGAGTTTCCGCTTTCCATAATGTTTTCTGTAACCAGAGCACGCCTTGCAATCGTCAACAACTAATGGTTTGCGAAATTCTCATCGCGTCTTCACGATTGGATTTCGCGCAGGCAGTGAACGAGCGAATGCTGCAAACATCACTTATCGTTCGACCCAGCGTTGATCGTGCGACGTTGCCGGCCGGATTGGTTTTCGGAATCGGAATTGCGGGCAGTATACTTTCCCGTTTCTTGCTGTGGATTCTTTCGAAAGGGTGCTCACGTCATGAATCGAGTTTCGCGGGTTGTGCTTTGGGCGCTGGCTTTGGCCGGCGTGCTGGCATTTTGCTTGGGCGCGTCGGCGCAGCAGGTGAATCCCGACCTCTACGCCGGCCTCAAGTGGCGTAACGACGGGCCGTTTCACGGCGGCCGCATCTCCTCGGTAACCGGTGTCATCGGCGAGCCCGGCGTCTACTACGTCGGCACGCCGCAAGGTGGCATCTGGAAAACCACCAGCGCCGGCGTGACCTGGTACCCGATTTTCGACCAGGTGAAGAGCGTGGACAGCATCGGCGCCGTCCGGGTCGCTCCTTCCGATCCCAACATCGTCTACGCCGGCGCCGGCGATCCTATCGGCGGCAGCCTGGGCAACGGCATGTGGAAGTCCACTGACGCGGGCAAGACGTGGAAGCACATCGGGCTGGAAGACACGGTGAAAATCGACAGCATTCTGGTCGACCCCACGAATCCCAACCTGGTGATTGTCTCCGCGCTCGGCGATGCCAAGCACCACGGCGGCGGAATCTACCGCTCGACCGATGGCGGTCAGACGTGGACGAACGTCCTGAAACCCACCGGTTACCCGGGCACGCGGCAGGTAACGTGGGATTACGGCGACCCCAGCATCATGTTGGCTGTCACGCAGGGCACCGGCGGTTTCCACTTCGGCCCTCCCAGCAAGGTCAAGCCCAAGCCGCCGCTGGCCTTCAAATCCACCGACGAAGGCAAGACGTGGACCGAAATCAAGATTCCTCCCTTCCCGGGCCGCGTTGCCATGGCGATCGCGATGCACACGCATGGCGAGCGCATTTACATCGTTGGCAACAACATTGAGAAGGGTTCGGGACTTTTCCGCTCCGACGACGGCGGCAAGACGTGGCAACACATGGCGGGCAAGGACAAGCGCATCAGCAACGGTCAGGGCGCCTATAGCTGCGGCGTTTTCGTTGATTCGCAAAACCCTGACATCGTCTACACCGTCAGCACGGCGATGTACCGCTCGACCGATGGCGGCGCGACGTTCCACGCCTTCAAGGGAGCGCCGGGCGGCGAGGATTACCACAAGGTCTGGATCGATCCGACGAACGGCAAGCACATGCTCATCGGCGCGGACCAGGGCGCGACGGTCACGCTCGACGGCGGCAAGACCTGGAGCCTCTGGTACACCCAGCCCATTTCGCAGGTCTACCACGTCGCCACCACCGACCAATATCCCTACTGGATCGTCGCTTCGCAGCAGGATACCGGCGCGGTGATGATCAGCAGCCGCGGCAACTGGGGCCAGGTCAACATCACCGATTGGAGCCCGGTGCCCAGCTCGGAATTCGGCGTTATCACGCCCGATCCTGGAAACCCCAACATTCTCTACGGCGTCGGCTACGGGCCCGGCGGCGGCGGCGACGGAATGATCAAAATCAATATGAAGACCGGCCAGTGGGAGAATGTGGCGCCAAACTTCGGCGCCGGCGCGAAGAAGTATCGCTCGAGTCGCGACATGCAGAAAAAGTTCGACACTGCCTTCGATCCCGACGCTCTTTACGCCGCGTACCAGTGCCTGCTGGTTTCGCGGGATGGCGCGCATTCCTGGAAAGCGTTCAGCCCCGACCTCACCACGCTGAAGGGCAAGCCTCCGGTGGCCTGCGGCACGCCGCTGCCTCCTCCGAAGAAGACGGCCAAACCTCTGAATCCGTTCGGCCCGGTCGGACCCGTGATCAACGACTTCTCCATTTCCAAAGTAAAGCGTGGCGTGTTCTGGACGGTGAGCAGCAACAACCAGATTTACAGGACCACCGACGGCGGCAAGCACTGGCAAAACGTGAGCAACGTCACCGGCACGACGCCGGATACGCACTTTGAAACGATCGAAGCCGGCGATAACGTCAACACCGCCTACATCACCGGCCTCATCGGCGGCCCGCGCCTTCCCGGCCAGAAGCCGGCACATCCACAGGACACTAACGTACCTCTCATCTGGCGCACCACCGACGGCGGCAAGACCTGGACCAGCATCGTCGCCGGACTGCCCCGCGACCAGCGAACTGGAAGCTGGGTGAACGTGTTGCGCGCCGACCCTAAGCAGCCCGGGCTGCTTTTCGTCGGCACGGAGACGACCGTCTACGTCAGCTTCGACAACGGGGATCGCTGGCAGTCGCTGCGCCAGAATCTGCCGAGCACTTCGATTCGCGACCTCGTCGTCCACACCGAGTACCACATGAACGATCTGGTCATCGGCACCTACGGCCGCGGCTTCTGGATTCTCGACGACATCACCCCACTGCGACAGATCGCCGCCCACGAGAAAGCCATCAGCTCCTCTTCCGTCTATTTCTTCAAACCCGAAGAAGCCATTCGCGCCCGGATCAACGGCAACTGGGATCAACCGTTCTCGGTGGAAGTGCCCCATGCGCCGAATCCGCCCTATGGCGCGATCGTGGATTATTACCTCAGCCAGAAGCCCGATGGACCCATTGAGCTCCAGGTCTTGGACTCGCACGGCCATCTGGTCCGCACGATAACCAGCACGCCTCCGCCGCCGGTCGAGGGCCAGGCGTATCCGCGATACTGGCTGGCATCGCCCGAGTCGCTCGCCCTTTCGACCCACTTGGGTTTGAACCGCGTCAATTGGAACTTGCACTATGACGATCCTCCAGCGTTCCAGCACGACCTCGAAAACCAGATGAACATGGTGGCCGGCGCGACGACGCCCGGTCCACACGGGCCGCAGGTGATTCCGGGCGTTTACACGCTCAAGCTGACCGTGAACGGCAAGGTCTACACGCGCCACGTCACCGTGATGAACGATCCGCGCGTCGGCCAGAGTCCCGAAATGATGGCCGCGCTGCGGGAGCAGAACCGGCTCACGATGCTCGCCTATCACGGCATGGGGCAGTCCTTCGAAGGCCATGGCGAAGTGGAGGCCGTCAAGGCGCAGATCGCCTCGCTGATGAAAGGTAAGCTCCCCGGAGGCGTGGCCGCACAGGCTAAGAAGCTCGACGCCGATCTGACCAAGATTGCCGGCAAAAAGCCGGCCGGCGGCATCCTCGCCTTCTTCCTGCGCCGTGCGGCCGCCAAGCCCGGCGCGATGAAATCGTTCATCGCACTAAACGACAACTACAACACCATGGTCAGCATGATGCAGGTGGGCCTCGACATGGCGCCCACACCCACGCAGATCGCCACCTGGATAGGCGACTGCCACCAGTACAACCGCACGCTGGCCGCGTGGAAAGCGATGCGGACGGGAGAGATTGCCGATTTCAACTCCGTGCTGGCAAAAAACCAGTTGCAGGAACTGAACGTCACGCCGACCAAGCTCTCCGACGAGACGTGCAGCTTTAAAGCCGGCTCGAACTGAGCGCGGTTTCATCTATCCATCGCCCGGCGGGGGCAGCTGCCAGTCGCCTCCGCCGGGCGTGCTTTTTCTGCGGCCTTCGCCCAGTCTGGGAGCGTTCCGGGAAAATACGGATTGCCAGTCTGTTCCACGCCTACGAGCCGCCGTCCGAGTTGAAA
>JAKAOH010000251.1 GCA_021812285.1 Acidobacteriota bacterium
GCCGGCGTATCGCGGAGACCCTCGCGCCCGGGATCATCGCCGGCCCAGCGCAACAGCGTCCGCACCGCCGCCTCCGCCTCCTTGCGCGAGGGCCGGTCAGCGACCAGTTGGCTACGAAGTTTCGACTGGCTGACGATGACATTCATTGCACGAGTTTCCCCTTCCTGGTGAACGCCGCCAACGGTGCCGTAAAATTCTTAACAGCGTACCTACGCCAACGCTCAGCGCGCGCCTGGGCTTTTCACAAAACAGTGAGTTGCACTCGTTGTCTTATGGGATCAATCACCGTCACCATCGCCATGTTCGCCATAACCATAACCGCCATAATAGTAGGCCGGCGGGGCGTAATAGGCCGGGGGCTGGGCGTAATAGGCGGGAGGCGACGCCACCGCCGGCGCCTGGACCACGACCGGTGGTGGCGGCGGATAATAGGCATGACGATAATAATCGTCATCGTCACACCCGGCGATTCCGACAGAGACAGCCCCGAGAAGTACGGAAATCAAGAGGCTACGTGACATGTTGCAAACTCCTTCGACGAGTTTCCGCGAACTCTATCCCATTTCAGTGATCATGGAGCCTCAACACGCCGCGCGGTTACATTTTGTCATCCGCGGCATGATATCCTTCCGCTAAGGTGGCGGGCAAGGCAAAGCCCCATGTTCGGTTCACCCTGTGTTTGGCTCACTGGCGTTGCCGTATCTTCGCGTGCCCGCCCTATCACCCAGGATTCCATCACATGACGTTAAGGCCATCTTTTCTTGCCTTCCTGATCATCTTCGGCAGCCTCGGCACCGCCTCGGCCGATGATTGGCATGATGGCGGCTGGCATGATGGCGGCTGGGGCGAGCACGATTGGCACCAATGGCATGAACACTGGGGTGGTCCGGGCTATGGCACTCCCTACGGCGCACCGCCGCCAGTGGTTTACGCCCCACCGCCGGTTTACGCACCGCCACCGCCGGTCGCCTATCCGCCGCCGGTCTATTATTATCCGCGACGCTTTGGCGATGACGACTGAACACGACGAGACACCACTCGTCGCGCCATCGTGAGGGCCGTAGTCACGTGGGACGGTCACGGATGGGGCTGGCGTCTCGTCGCCGCCTGGCCGTCACCCGCTTGGCGGCTGTTCGCGGCACGTTTCCTGCGCAGCCTGGCGCAGGGCTGCCTGGTCGTCGATTTCACGCTCTATCTTCGGCGCCTGCATTGGACGGGAACCAGCATCGGCGCTGTGCTGGCGGGAAGTTTCGTGCTCGGCGCCGGCCTCAGTCTTTTGGTCGGCCCGGCGAGCGACCGCTTCGGCTGCAAGCGCCTGCTCATCGGCTACGAGGTCGCGGTCGCGCTGGCCTTCTTCGCCGTGGCCTGGAGCGCCCGCCCGGCAGTGATCGCCGGCGCCGCCGTGTTCGCGGGATTTGGCCGCGGCGCCAACGGCGCGCCGGGCTGCTTCGTGCCCGTCGAACTGAACTGGCTTGCCGGCGTCATCCCGGCGGCGCGACGCGGCGCCGCGTATAGCGTGAATACGGCGGCGGGATTCCTCGGCATGGGGTTGGGGGCGCTGCTTGCCATCGCGCCCGCGCTCTGGCCCCGCGCATTGCCCGGCGCCAGCGGCTACCGGCCGCTTTTCCTGGCCGGCGGCGTCCTCGCCTTGGTGATCGCCGGATTGCTCGCGACAACGCCGGAGCGCCGTCCGCCGGAGCGCCGTGCCGCGAGCCCACCACCGCTCCCGCCGCTCGCCCATGACGAACGCCGGCGGCTCTGGCAGCTTGGTCTGATCAGCCTGTTCAGCGGCGTCTCGCTCGGGCTTTCCGGACCGCTGATCGCCTACTGGTTCGCGGTGAAATTCCATCTCAACCCAATGCAGATCGCGCCGGTGCTCGCCGCCGCCTATTTTGCCGCGGCGCTCTCGGCGGCCGTGACCGGGGAACTCGCAAGGAGATTCGGCGCCGCGCGCAGCTTCGTTTTCCTCCAAGGGTTCGGCGCCGTGCTGCTGCTCGGCTTTCCCTTCCTGCCGGCGTTTCCGCTCGCCGCCATGGTCTGGATTTTGCGTTTCGCGATCGAGCGCGGCGCGACCGGCGCGATGGAAGCGGTCATGATGACCCTGGTCGGGGCCGGCAGACGCGGCCTCGCCGGCGGCCTCGGCACCGCCGCGCTGGCCCTGCCGCGTGGCCTCGGCCCGCTCATGGCCGGAGACTGGATCGCGGCGAACGATCTTGCCGCGCCGTTCCTGCTGGCGGCGGCGTTGCAAGCCGTCTACGTCGCCCTGTTCGGCGCCGCTTTTTCCTCACGAGACCGCGCGCTCACGGATGTTTGAGCCTCTCTGCGCGCCGCTGTAACATGTTTTTTTTGGTGCGTCCGGAAAGCATCAGATTATATCGAGAATTTTGATAAAACACGAATGCATCGCATTTTCCGGTGTTACAAAAAATTTCATGAAATATCTTTGCTCAACAGATATACGGGGAACTCCCATATTTTTCCGGTGTTAATTGTCATGTCGGCTCCCAAGTCTCGCAATATGAACATATTGACGGCATGAGCATCGATTTTGCGCGAAAACGCCATGTTTCCGCTCGTCGCGCGGCGCCGCCGCTCTGCGTACTGAAATGGGGTGGTCTCGGAAGTGTCCTGACGACGCGGCCATTTTTACAGGCACTGCGCGATCGTTTCGGCAACAAACGTCAGATCATCTACATCACGTCCGCCTCCAACGCCGACCTGGTCGAGCGCATGAATCTCGCCGATCGAATTTTAATCCTGGAGCCGAACGGTTTTCCCTTCATCCGGACGCTTCGCCTCGGGCGCGCGTTACGGAGAGAAAAACCTGCCATGTTTTTCGATCTGCAGATCCATACCCATCGTGGCCTTGGAAGAACCTTGGCGCGACTGAGCGGCGCGCAGCGTCGGCTTAGTTTTTTCCGCGCGCGCGAGACGATCCCACGCGACGGCCACGGGGTTTTCGCCAATCCCTTCGCCCCGGTCGAGCAACTCTATCTCGAAATGGCGCGTCTCGTGGGAGCGACCCATCCGCCATCCGAGCCACATCACGCGCTTTTGATCGGCCGCGCCGACGAGGACCAAGCGCATGCGCTTCTGCACGGCTGGCTTTCCGGGCGCGATCGCTTGCTTGTCGTCAATCCCAATGCCTCGGCAACGGCCTATGTTCGGCGCTGGCCGCTCGCCTCCTACGCCGAGGCGATCAGCGTTTTGCTTGACCACGTTCCTCGGCTTCGCGTGGCGCTGATCGGGTCTTCATCGGAACGGGATTATGTTGGCAAGCTCCACCAGATGGTCGCGACGCCAGGGAACGCGGTGAGGAATTTCGCTGGCTTGACCACGCTTGGCAGCCTCATGGCGCTGATCACCCGCGCCGATTGCGTGCTTAGCAATGATAGTGGGCCGCTGCATCTCGCGCTCGCTCTCGGGGCCAGGGTGGTTGGCCTCTTTGGTCCGGTACATCCCAATCACAATGCGCATCTCGGACCACCGGAGCGTAAAATCATCCTCTATCATCCGGTTCTGTGCAGCCCCTGTGTTCATCACGTGGCGGTGCCGCCCTGCGGTGGCAACAATCTCTGTATGCAGTTGATTACACCCGAGGACGTGGTGGCAGCGTGCGGGAGATATTTATCCGACACGAGCACCAGAACCGATCGTGTCTCTCGGCAGTGGCGTTTTCTCCACTATGAATCGGACATCGCCGCCGGGTAGCCGGAGGGACGGAGGCTTTGGCGGCGTGGCAAATCCTATTCGCAGGATCTTCGAGAGCGTGTCTTCGCCGCCGCGGACGACGGTGCGATCAATGGAGAATTGTTTCCGGC
>JAKAOH010000068.1 GCA_021812285.1 Acidobacteriota bacterium
AAGCGACCGCATCCCAGATGGGAACGAGCAGCATTTTCCCCCCAATGCCAGGCTCGTTCAGTCCGCGGCGGCCGATGTCCCAGGTGATGGCCATTCGCAGCGCCGCGTAACCGCCCAGATACGCGAGCGCCGTCAGCGCCGTGGGCCGAATCGCCACGGCGGCAATCGCCCAGGCCAGCCCTTGCGTGAAAACGAGCCCGATATGCCCCCACGGACGCATGTGGCGCATGACGACGAGCCAGCGCAATCGCTTGGCCCACAAGTCGCCCATCGAGTGGTAGTCGGGAACGGTGAGAATCGTGTACGGGAGCAATTCCACCCGGTGTCCCTGCTCGGCGATCAGCCGGCCGACCAGCAGATCGTCCGCGGGACGATTTTCCAGGGAGGCGTAGCCGCCGAATTCACTCAGGCGGGTGCGCGTCGTGGCGATCGTCGGTCCCAGGGCGAACTTCACGCCGTCGAGTTCCCTGGCCACGAGGATGCCGGGATAGAAATCGGAAATCATGCCGACGGTCTGCAGGCGCTCGGCAAACGTTTTTTCCCCCGTCGAGACGTAAAAACAGGTGACCGCACCCACATTTTCGTGGGCCAGAGGGGCGACGATGCTGCGCAGGTAATCGGGCCGCACGCGGACGTCGCTGTCGTTGATGACCAGCACTTCGTAGCGCGCCTCACGGGTGAGCCGGGCGAGTTTCGCCACTTTGTCGTTCGTTGCGCGGCTTCCGCTGTGGAGGATGACGTGGATGGGGATCGCGGGAAATTCGCCGCGCAGGCGCTCGACGAGGGGAAGCACCGGATCGTCGCTCGATCCGACGCAGAACAGAATTTCGTATTCGGGATAATCCTGCCGGCAAAAGCTGGCGAAATTTTCGTAGGCGTCCGGATCGAGGCCGCGAATCGGCTTCAGGATGCTGACGGGCGGAGTAAACGGGCGCTCGGATATTTCCGCGGCGGGACTGCGGCGGAAAAATCGCAGGGAGCTGTAAAGAACGAGCAGGTAATAGATGAAAGGAAACGTTGCGACAGCCAGCAACCCATAGACGACCACCCTGTGGACCATCCCTCTCCTTGACGACGCGAGGATACCGCCGCCGACGTACCTAGCAGAATAGCAGGAATCCGCTCACCGAGGCGAGCAGCGCGGAGGAGCGATTCCCCCGGACGGTAAACCGGGCAGCGCCAGCCCGCAGCCGCGCATCCTAAAAGTCGCCTGGCGGCGTGGAGCAAGCGCTTTCGTTGAGTCAGCCGGGGCTTTATGATAGTCTGCGTGGCAGGCCGGAGCTTTTCCGCCGGCAAGTTCGGCGCCTCTAACGCCCGCCAGCCGCCGGGGCGGCGGCGTTTCTCGAAGCAGGATTCGTTGCCAGGCTCGGGAGAATACCTGTTTGTGCGGAATCGTCGGTTTCACCCAGAGCAGTCATCTATTTGAACCTCGCCGCATTGAGAGTGCGGTAGACACACTGCTTCATCGCGGACCCGACGAGCGGGGTGTCTTCCGCTCCGATCGAGTTTCGCTCGGTTCCACCCGGCTGAAAATCATCGATCTCGCCTCCGGCCACCAGCCGATGTCCTCCGAGGATGGGGACATTGTGCTGGTTTTCAACGGGGAAATTTACAATCACAACGAATTGCGGAGTGAGCTGGAAAGCCTTGGCCACCGCTTCTTCACCCGCAGCGACACAGAGGTCGTCTTGCGGGCGTTTCTGCAATGGGACACGGGCAGCTTCGAACGGCTCCGCGGGATGTTTGCCATCGCGCTGTGGAGCGAATCGAAAAGGCGGCTGGTTCTCGCGCGCGACCGTTTGGGCATCAAGCCGCTTTACCTCTACAGGCTTCAGGACGACATCCTGTTCGGATCGGAACTGAAAGCCATCTTCGTGCACCCGGAAGTGAAGCGCCAGATCAGCCTGCCGGGGCTGAATTGCTATCTCTCGCTTAACTACGTGCCCAGCCCGTGGACGCTCGCCGAGGGCGTCGAAAAGCTGCCGCCGGGCCATTTCTTCGAATGGACGAATGGAAGGATTCGCACGCGGCCGTACTGGCGGCTCGAATTCAGCGAGCGCGCGGATTGGACGGAGGGCGCCGCGAAGGAGCGGCTGGATTGGCTGCTGCGGGAATCGATTCGCGAGCACATGATTTCCGACGTTCCGCTGGGCATCTGGCTGAGCGGCGGCCTGGATTCCTCGACGATCCTCCACTACGCCGCCAGCCAGACGTCCGCCCGGCTGAAGACCTTCTCGATTTCGTTTCAAGGGCGGAGCTTCGACGAAACCAGTTACGCGCGGTCCGTCGCGGCCCGCTACGGGGCCGAACACCACGAACTGGATTTGAACCCCGAGCAGGATCTGGCGGGAGCGATCGAGGAATTCGCCTACTTTTCCGACGAACCCAGCGCCGATTCCGGCGCGCTTCCCGTCTGGTTCCTTTCGCGGATGAGCCGGAAACAGGTGACGGTGGCGCTGAGCGGCGAAGGCGCGGATGAACTCTTCGCCGGTTACCTGACCTACCAGGCCGACCGGCTGGCGCATCTGGCGCGGCTGGTCCCGGGGCCGGCGCGTGCGCTGGCGCTTCGCGCCCTCCAGCGATGGCCGGTTTCCGACGAAAAAATCGGTCTGGAATACGAGGTGAAGCGGTTTCTCGAAGGTTCGCTGCTACCGCCGGGCGAAGCGCACCTCTATTGGAACGGCACGTTTTCCGAAGAGCAGAAGAAAGCCCTGCTGCCCGGAGCCGATCACCAATATCTGCGCGACGCCTTGCGCCAGCTGTCCCGCAACTCGGCCCCACTGGGCGGCGTGAACCGGTTCCTTTTGCTCGACCAGAACTGCTACCTTCCCGACGACATTCTTTACAAGAGCGACCGCATGAGCATGGCCCACTCGCTCGAAGTGCGGCCGCCGTTTCTCGATCACCGGCTGGTGGAATTCGCCGCATCGCTGCCGGAGCGGTTCAAGCTGCGCGGTTTGCGAAAGAAGTACCTGCTGAGTGAACTGATGAAGGAAAAGCTTCCCGCCGCGATTCTGCGCCGGAAAAAGGTCGGACTCGATATTCCGACGCACGACTGGCTGCGCGGTGCGTTAAGGCCCCTGCTTGAGGACACGCTGGCGAGCGATTCGGTCGAGCGAATCGGGTTGTTCCGTCCCGGCGTGGTACAGTCCTTTGTGCGCCGCCACCTGGAACGGCGGGCGAACCTCGGGTTTCACCTGTGGGGCCTGATGATTCTGTTTCTATGGATGAGGAGATGGGGAATCCAGCCAATACCGTACCAGGAAGTCTGCGGGGAAACGCTCGAAAAGGTGTCGCCCTCCATCTAATCGTTTTAATCTTCGCCGCGGCCACGTATGTGACCTGTGCTTTTGCCGGGCCATCGTTGATGGACGACGTGGACTCCGTGCAGGCCCAGATCGCCCACAACATGTTGCAATCAGGCGATTGGGTGACGGCGCGGCTCGATGGCATCCGGTACCTGGAAAAATCTCCCCTTATCTACTGGGCAATGGCTTTCTGCTTTTGGGTTTTCGGCGTGCACGCGTGGGCGGCGCGGATTCCGATCGTGCTGTCGGTGCTGCTGCTGTGCTGGCTGACGACGAGTTTCGGGATGTGGGCGTTCGACAAGCGCGCCGGCTTTTACGCCGGCTTATGCATTTCCACGTGCATCGGGCTGTTTCTCTTCACCCGGATCCTGATTCCCGACGTCACGCTGGTGGCCATGATCGCGCTCTCGATGTGGGCGTTCTTGCGCCTGCTGGAGGAGGAAGAGCCGCATCCACGCTTATGGGCCTACATCGGATGGGCGAGCATGGCGGTGGGGCTGCTGCTGAAGAGCCTGATCGCGGTCGTGTTTCCAATCGGCGCGGCGCTGGTCTATCTGGCGATCACGCATCAGCTCTTTTTGCGGAGAACATGGGAACGGCTGCACGTTTACACCGGTGTGATCCTGATGCTCGCGATTGCGGCGCCCTGGCACGTTCTCGCCACGCTCCATAACCCTCCCTACTTCGTCTGGTCCATGTACAGCGGGCCGGGGATTTACCACGGGTTCCTGTGGTTTTATTTCATCAACGAGCAACTGCTGCGCTTCCTGAACATGCGCTATCCCCGGGACTACAACACGGTTCCCCGGCTCTGGTTCTGGCTGTTCAACCTGATCTGGCTGTTTCCGTGGAGCGCGTATCTGGTGGGAACGGTGAAGCTTTCCTATAAGCCCGAGGATCGCGCCGGCCGCACACGCTTGCTGGCGCTTTGCTGGGCGGGCTTCGTGATGGTGTTTTTCACTTTCTCCACCACGCAGGAATACTATTCGATGCCCATCTACCCGGCGATCGCGCTGCTCTTGGGCTCGGTGATGGTGACGGAAGGGAGGTGGGTCCGCTACGGCAACCGGCTCATCGCGGTGGTCAGCGCCCTGGCCGCGACGGCCATCGCCGCGATCCTTTACCAGGTGTGGCGCATGCCGGCGCCGGGCGATATCTGGCGGGCGCTCAGTTACAATCCCAAGGTCTATACCCTCTCGCTCGGCCACATGGAAGATTTGACGCTGCGCTCCTTCGCCTATTTGAAGGAACCGCTGGCGATCGCGGGGCTCGCCTTCGCGCTGGGGGCGTTTGCGGCGTGGCGCTACGCTGGGAAGCACGTCGTCCGCGGCTACGTTCTGATCGCCTTGATGATGGTGATGTTCCTGCAAGCGGCGCGCGTGGCGATGATCGTTTTCAATCCCTACATGTCTTCCGAGCCACTGGCGATGGCGCTGCGCCAGTCACCGCCCGGCAAACTGATTCTGGACAATCAGTATTACCACTATTCCTCGGTCGTTTTTTATACGAACCGCCGGGCGTTCCTGCTCAACGGCCGCGTGGAGAATCTGGAATACGGATCCTATGCGCCGGACGCTCCGGATTACATTTTCATTAATGACCAGGATTTCGAGAAGATATGGATGACCAAACAGCGCTATTATTTAGTGACCGATCATAGGCAACTGGCGCGATTTGACCGTCTGGTGGGCAAGGCGAATCTTTATACGGTGCTTGAGAGCGGCGGAAAGTCTTTGTTTACGAACCAGCCTTTGAAGGGAAGCAGTTCCCGGCTCCAACCCGCCCGCGAGGGAGTGGGCGTGGCTTGGGCGCCGGCGGGGAGATTAGTCGGACGTACATGAACGCGGCCGAGGAAACGCAGAGTCCTTCCGGGACGCTTGTCGCCGAGAGCCCGTCTCTCGGGACGCCGCTGCGGCGCGTCCTGATGGGGCTCGCGCGTTTCGGAATCGGCGTCGGCCTGCTGGTTTATCTGGTGGAATCCGGCCTGATCGGTTTCCACGCGATGGACCGCCTGGTAATCTCCTGGCCGCTCGCCGTGGGAGCCGGAGTCCTGTTTCTGTGCGATATGGGGCTGATGGCGGTTCGGCTCTCGGCGCTTTTCCGTCCTCACCGCTTGAAACTTTCGGTGGGATCGGCGTTTCGCCTGACGATGGTGGGGCAGTTTTTCACGGCGTTCCTGCCGGGAGGCGCCGGCGGCGACGTGGCGAAACTCTACTACGCGACGCGCGAAAACCGCGGCCGCCGTACCGAAATCGTCACGATTATCCTGTTCGATCGCGCGGTGGGCATGTTTTCGCTGCTGCTGCTTTCGCTTTTGGTCGCGCCGTTTTTCCTCCGCCTCATCGAGCCGAGCCCGATTTTGAGCGGGCTGCTGGCGGCGACGGCGGTGCTTGCTATGGGGCTGCTTGCCGCCGGCGCGATCGCCGTTTCCGATTTCCAGATCCGGCATCGGCTGCTTCTGTGGATTTTTGAGCGGCTTCCTGGCAAAAGCCACGTTCTGCGGATGCGGGAAACGCTGCGTTCCTACCGCCGCAACCTGGGAACCCTGGCCGCCGCGATCGCGCTCGGCCTGGTGGGGAATCTTATGGCACTGGCTTCGACGATGCTCATTGGGCTGGCGGTCGATCCGGGGCGAATCGCGTGGCCGATGAGCTTCCTGATTCCGCTGGGCGACGTGGCGAATTCCGTGCCGCTGACGCCGGGAGGGTTGGGCGTGGGCGAGGCGGCGTTTGGGCTGCTGTTTTCGCTTGGGCGAATCGCCCACGGAGCCGATATTTTGCTGGGCTGGCGCCTGGTTACTGTGATCGTGGGCATGCTTGGGCTTTTCTACTACCTGCAGGGATTGCGCCGCTGTGTCTCCGATAGCGAAAGAGCTTCGCTCAAAATGCCGGTATCTTCCGTGGAATAAAAATGGCCGGTTGAGCGGCCGCGGAGCCGGAAGAATTTCCGCCTGACAATCAGATTCGGGCCTGGCCCGGGAATCGGGCCAAGCCACTGGCATCGCCGCCCGTGGCCACGTAGAATCGGAGGCGTGTCCGTGACCAGAATAGCGAACGAGGCGGAAGGCCTGCTTCACCGCGAGCGGGAACGTCGGCTGCGAACGAAAACGCTCGTTTTTTTGCTGCTGATGGCGCTGCTGGGCCCTTCCAGCAACGTGTTGTTTCGAGTCGGCATGCAGCACGTGGGCCCGCTGCAGGGTTTTACGCCGGCCGCCCTGTTGCTTTACGGCTGGCGCATTTTCACAAACGGCGTGGTGGTGCTGGGGATCGCCACGCGGATCCTCTTCACGATTGCCAGTTTTCTGGTGCTGTCTTGGGCCGATTACAGCTTCGTGACCCCGGCTTCGGCGATCAATTACGCGATCGTCGCCTTGATGGGACATTTTCTGCTGGGAGAATCGGTTCGGCCGGCGCGCTGGATGGGCATCGTGCTCATCTGCTTGGGAGTGGCGCTGGTGGGCTTGACGCCCACGAGCACCACGCCCGCCGTGGTGAATTCGGCGGCCGAACCCTGAAACCCGGCTGACGGTAGCCGCATCGTAGTGCTTGGGTTCTGCAGGCAGAATCATTGACGCCGGCGGCGGGCCGGAAACGGGAGCCATTCATGCGTATTGCCGTGCTGGGAGGAGACGGTTACTGCGGTTGGGCGACGTCCCTCTATCTTTCGGAGAAAAACCATTCCGTCGCCGTCCTCGATAACTTCGTTCGCCGGGAATGGGACAAGGAACTTGGGGCGCAGACGCTCACGCCGATCCGGCCGCTCGATGAGCGCGTTGAAACCTGGCGGAAAATCAGCGGGAAAACGCTTGACGTCTTCGGGGGCGACGTGACGGACTACGGATTTCTTTCCTCCGTGCTGAAGGAGTTTCGGCCCGACGCGGTGGTCCATTTCGCCGAGCAGCGCTCGGCTCCCTATTCGATGATCGATCTGGAGCATGCCGTTTTCACCCAGGTGAACAACGTGGTGGGGACGCTGAACCTGCTCTTCGCGCTGCGCGAAAACTGCCCCGATTGCCACCTGGTGAAGCTGGGCACGATGGGCGAATACGGCACGCCGAATATCGACATCGAAGAGGGCTACATCACGATCGAGCACAATGGCCGGCGCGATACGCTGCCGTACCCCAAGCAGCCCGGCTCGTTCTACCACCTCTCCAAAGTTCACGACAGCCACAATATCGCGTTCACCTGCAAGATTTGGGGATTGCGCGCCACCGACCTCAACCAGGGCGTCGTCTACGGCACGCTCACTGATGAAGTCGCCCGCGATGAAGCGCTCATCAACCGCTTCGACTACGACCAGGTTTTCGGCACCGTCCTGAACCGGTTCTGTGCGCAGGCCGCCGTCGGCTATCCGCTCACCGTGTACGGCAAGGGCGGCCAGACGCGCGGTTTTCTCGATCTGCGCGACACCGTCCGCTGCATCGAGCTCGCGTGCCTGAATCCGGCCGCGCCGGGCGAATTTCGCGTCTTCAACCAGTTCACCGAGCAGTTTTCGGTGCTCGAACTGGCGCAACTGGTGCAAACGGCGGGAGAAAAGCTGGGCTTGAAGGTGACGGTCGATCATTTGCCCGATCCGCGCGTCGAAGCCGAAGCGCACTATTACAACGCCAAGCACTCACGCCTGGTGGATCTCGGCCTGAAGCCTCATCTGCTCTCGGAAGCCCTGCTCGATTCGCTGATGAATATCGCGATTCGCTATCGCGACCGCATCGAGCCGGCGCAATTCGAGCCGAATGTGAATTGGCGGCAAACTTCCAACCCGCTCGCGCTACGCGGCAAGCGGCGCACCGGCCTGGTGGCCAAGGCGACCAGGAAAGCCTCGCGGAACGGCAAATCGCGCCGGGAAGTTCCAACCTTCGCCGGATCCGATTCGCCCGCGGAAAACGCCGCCTCGAAAGGCACGTTTTCCTCCCAGTAAATAGATCGGGCTAAGAATCCCTGCGACCAGCTCCCGCGGCGGCTTTACGCGCGGCGGCGGGCGTTTTCTATTTGCGGCTTCGCCGGCGCTGCGCGCCGGCGAGCGATTCCTCCATCCACGCAAGATAGGGGCGCGAGCCCGCGACGACGGGCAGCGCGATGATTTCCGGCGCGTCGTAACTGTGGAGCTGGCGGACGCGCCGTTCCAGGCGTGAGAAGGTGCTTTTCGCCGTTTTGATGATCAGCAGCGTTTCCCGCGCGCGTTCCACTTTTCCCTGCCAGCGATAGATGGAGCGGACGTTCGTTTCGAGCACGTTGACGCACGCCGCCAGCCGCTCCTCGACGAGCGCGCGGGCGATTCGCCCGGCCTGCCGCCGGTTTTCGCACGTCACCATCGCCACCAGTTTCCGGGTCATCGGTCTTTGCTCCTTGGCGCTGCCCCCTGGCATCCGTTCCCGGGCCAAAGGGTTCTTTGCGGCCGTCGGCCGCGCTCACGTTACTTCTTCGCGCTTTGTCGAATGCGAAAGATTCCGCGCCCGCTTCGCACGGCTATACAATACCAGCCGATGATGTCGCCTGCGGGGACCGATTCCGGCCGACTGCGTTGCCGCGGAACGATCGGCGACGATTTCACGTTTGGCCGGGTGCGCCTGGCCGCGGCCGCCTTCGCCCGCATCGAGCGCCGGCGCGGCAATGCCCCGGCCATTTTTATCGCTGGAGATACGCGGTTTTTCTCCGAGGACTTCGCGCGCGCGGCGGCCTGTGCGATCGAAGCCGAGGGCGTTCACGCCATTCTGGCCGATCGCTACGCTCCTCGCGCGGCGGTGAGTTTTGAAATCCGGCGCCGCCATCTGGCCGGCGGCATTTACGTGACCGGAGGCAGCCGCCCGGCCGAACAGAGCGGCTTGAAATTTCTGGATCGCGACGGCTCGGACGATCGCGCGCTCGAAAGTGAGATTCTGGACCTGGCCGAATCGCTGCCCGAATCGCTGGGCGAACCCGGGGCTGCCGAGCCGGCTGGGCTCGAAGCGTTCGACCCCTCGGTATACTACCTGGACCGGCTGGGCGAACAGGTGCGATTCGCTACGATTCGGCGCGCCGGCCTTCGATTGATTTTCGACGCGATGCACGGCGCCGCGGCGGGCTGGCTCGACCGGCTGGTCGCGAAACGCGGCGTACCGGTGGAAGTTTTGCACGGGAATCGAGATGTTCTTTTCCAGGGATCGAGCCCAAGTCCCGTCGCCGCGCACCTGAAATCGCTCGCTCATGCCGTTCGTGCGGGCGGGAAAACGCTGGGCTTCGGCATTTCGGGCGACGGAACGCGCTTCGCCATGCTCGATTCGGAGGGCAGGTTTTTGACGCCGGGGCAACTGGTCGCCCTGCTTTACGATTTTCTGGTGGAAACGCGCGGCTGGCGGCTCGACGCGGCGCGCAGCGTGGCGACATCGCATTTCGTGGACGCGGTCGCGAGCCAGCACGGGCTCTCGACGGTGAAGACGCCGGGCGGATTCCGGCACTTCGCGCCGGCTCTGCTCGGCGAGCGCGTGGCGCTGGCGGGCGACGCCGATGGCCGGCTCGCGATTCGTGGTCACGTTCCCGAAAGCGATGCGATTCTGGGCGCGTTGCTCGCAGCGGAAATGGTGGCCGAGCGCGGCCCGCTCGAAGCGCAGCTCGAAACGCTTTTCCGGCGCATTGGGCGCGAGTTCTGGCCGGTGCGATGCGACGTCCCGATGGACGATGCCGCTCGCGAGCGCCTGGCGCAGCTTCTGGAATCGGATTCAAGGGAATTTCTGGAACGCCAGGTGGTCCGCGTGGACCGCATGGACGGCTGGGAAATTGAATTCGAGGATGGATCGTGGCTGCTGGTGCGGCCGGCGAGAGGCCCGCATGTGGAAATTCACGCCGAAGCCGCATCACACGACGTGGCCACTCGCCTGGCAAAGGAGACCGAACGGTGGATGCTCAATTGAAACCGAAACGCTCGCGCCTGGAGCGCATTGTTTACACGGCGCTCGCGGTGGCGCTGGTCGCGCTCGTGCTCGACGGTATTTTCGGCCCGCACGGCGCCTTTGCCGCCTACCGGCTGAAGCTCCAGGTGAATCAGAAGGAGCAAAAAGTCAAGGAACTGGACCAGGAAAATCAGGTTTACGCACAACAGGTCCGCAAACTGAAAACCGATCCGAAAACGATCGAGCACGTCGCGCACGAGCGCATGGGCCTGGTCAAGCCGGGCGAGTTGATTTTCCAACTTCCCCCGCAGTCCCCCAAGTCGCAATCCTCCGCGCCGAATTCAAGCGGCGTACGGCAACAAGGGCCCAGGTAGCATTTAGCGCGCGCGCGTTGACTTCGAGCAGGGCGCACCATAAGATTCCAGCAGCGTGGTGGAGAAGTCGTCTCCTATAGGCAGAACCATCTCCCACTACCGGATAACGGAAAGGCTCGGTGGTGGCGGGATGGGTGTGGTCTATAAAGCCGAAGATATCCGGTTGCACCGTTTCGTCGCGCTGAAATTCCTCCCCGAGGAATTGGGGCGCGATTCCCGCTCGCTCGAGCGCTTCGAACGCGAAGCGCGGACCGCTTCCGCGCTCGACCATCCGAATATCTGCACCATTTATGAAATCGGCGAATTCGAGGGCAGGCCATTCCTGGTGATGCAGTGCCTCGAAGGGGAAACGCTGAAGCATCGCATCGGCGGCAAGGCACTGCCACTCGATTTATTGCTCTCGCTTGCCATCGAAGTGGCCGACGGCCTGGACGCGGCTCACGCCAAGGGAATCGTGCACCGGGACATCAAACCCGCGAATCTTTTCGTGACTACCCGCGGGCACGCGAAAATCCTCGACTTCGGTTTGGCGAAGCAGACGGCCATCCCCAATGCTGTCCCTGGCGCAACCCTTACGCGCGACGATGCCGGCCCAACCGTCGCCCAAGAACAGTTGACCAGGCCCGGCACGGCCATCGGCACCGTCGCCTACATGTCGCCGGAACAGGTGCGCGGCGAGCCGCTCGACACGCGCACCGACCTGTTCTCTTTGGGCGTGGTGCTCTACGAGATGGCCACGGGCGTTCTGCCTTTCCGCGGCGAGACCAGTGGAGGGATTTTCGACGCAATCCTTCATGGTGCGCCGGCCGATCCGGTGCGTCTGAATCCCGCGATTCCCGCCAAGCTCGCCGAAATCATCGCCAAGGCGCTCGAAAAGGATCGCGAACTCCGCTACCACTCCGCCGCCGAGATGCGCGTGGATTTCGAGCGGCTGAAGCGCGACACCAATTCCAGCCGGCACGCGATCGGTGCTACCCCACCAGCTGCCGTGCCCGCCCTCGATTCCCGTACGTCCGTTTCGGCTGGCAGCGGCGCGCTTCCCGCGGCCACGATCGCAACGGGTGGCAAGCGCCGTTGGCCCCTGTTCGCCGCTGTAGTGGCTCTCGTCGTGGCACTCGGCACAGGCGCCTATTTCCTCTGGCCGCGCCCACCGATGCTCACATCCAAGGATTCGATCGTTCTCGCCGATTTCGTGAATACGACGGGAGATTCGGTCTTCAACGGCTCCTTGCGTCAAGCGCTGGCCGCCAAGCTGGCCGAATCGCCCTACTTGAATATCGTTTCCGATGCGGTCGTCAGCCAGACGCTGCGCTTCACGGAACAGCCGCCCGACTCCAGGCTGACGCCGGAACTCGCCCGTCAGGTCTGCCAGCGCGAGGGGGCCAAGGCCGTGCTTGGCGGGACAATCTCCGGATTTGGTGATCGGTACGCTCTCACGCTGGACGCCACCGATTGCGCTTCGGGTTCGTCGCTGGCACGCGCTGAGGCAGAAGCCAATGGAAAAAACCAGGTTCTTCCCGCGCTGGGAGCATTGGCCTCCCAAATGCGTTCCAAACTCGGCGAATCGCTCGCCTCGATCAGGAAATTCAACACGCCGATTGAGCAGGCCACCACCGATTCGCTCGAAGCCTTGAAAGCCTATTCGCTCGCGGTGCAGGACGTCAACGCCGATAACTTTGCCGGCGCCGAAGCGCTCCTGCAGCATGCCATTTCGCTTGATCCCAACTTCGCCATGGCCTACGCCACCCTTTCCACGGCGTACTTCGACGACCGCCTCAGTGACACCCAGCAGGTCGTTGACAGCGCGAAGAAAGCCTACGAGCTTCGGGACCGCGTAAGCGAGCGCGAGAAGCTGTACATCAGTTCGCGGTATTACGACTTCGCGAAGCGAAACCAGATCAAAGCCAACCAGGTCTACAAGGTCTGGCAGCAAACGTATCCGCGCGACATCACCCCTCGCATTGACCTAGGCCTCAACTACCTCGCACTGGGTCAGCCACGGCGCGCTCAAGAGCAATACGTCGCGGCCCTTCGGCTGGACCCCAACAATGCCATCGCTCTGTTGGACCTCGGCGCCACTTACCTCGCTCAAAATCAGTTCGACGAGGCCAAGGAAATCCTCGCCAAGGGCGCATCACAGTTCCCGGGAGGCGGGTACCTCCACGGCTTTCTCTACTGGACCGCTCTCGGCCAGAATGATTCCGCGGAGGAGCAGCGGCAATTGCAGTGGCTCGATGCAAGTGGGCAACGAGGCGTGGCGCTCGTGTTCGAGTTCCAGGCGGCGCTCTTTCGAGGCCAGATGCGACGGGCCGACGAAATGGCACAAGACATGGCCGGCCCAACCCCCAGCCCGAGATCGAGCGAGACGTCTTCGAATATGGTTGCCGCTATGGCATTCGCCGAAGCGACTGTCGGCAATCTTCCCAAGGCGCGCGCCGATGCCTTGAAGACCGTCGCTTTTCAGCCGGGCGATCCAAATCCGTTGGCTCTCGCCGCGCTGGCCATGGCCGGCGAGGCGGCGCAGGCCGAGAGACTGGCGCAGGCGCTAGCCAGGAAATGGCCGGAAGACACGCAGCTGAATTTGATTAATCTTCCCATCCTCGGCAGCTTGATTGCCATGGTTCGCAAGGACCCCGCACAGGCTTTGACGATGCTCCGGCCAGTGCAACAGTATCGACTCGATAGCTTCTCCTACTTCTATGTCAGCGGCCTCGCCTATCTGGAGGCCAAGGACGGCAAGAACGCCGCCGCGCGGTTCGAGGCGCTCCTCCGTCATCGAGGCTTGGCTTTGAGCCCCGCCCGCGTTCCGGAGCTCTACCCCCTTGCGCAGCTGGGTTTGGCGCGCGCACGGGCGCTCGAAGGCGACAAGGCGGGCGCGCGCAAAGCATATCAGGATTTCTTCGCGCTATGGCAACACGCAGATCCCGGCCTTCCGGTCCTCCGGCAAGCCAAATCGGAATACGCGCGGCTTCAATAGCACGCCCCGGCACTGGATGAATTCATTCGCCCGCAGACGCGGCCTGGCTGGCCAGTTTCCGCAGGCGTGCCCACGCTTCGGCTCCCCGGCCTTTCCATTTGGTTCGCGCGACGGAGAGCGCGACCATCGCCGTGAAAATCGCCACCAAACCAAGCGTCGCTTCGGGAATGCTCGACGCGCGTTTCGGCAGGATCGAAAATCGGCCGTAAACGAATTCGATGTGGACCCAATAGACGATGAGAGAAGTGGTGCCGAGCTGAACGAGCGGACGGAAACCGCCGGTCAGCCGATTGAGCCCGATGCGTTCCGCCAGAATGGGCGTCCAGTGGCACCAGGCGTAGGCGAGCGCGACGATCGTCACCAGCACGCCCACGCGCGCCAGAAAGAAATTCGGGCTGGTGTGCCAGAAATCGTAAACCGGATAAATCTTTCCGTGCAGCGAATCAAGCCACAGCGCCAAGCCAAAAAGTCCCGCGCCCAGTGCGGCGAAAGCGAAGTGCGCGCGGGCGGGATATTCGCGCGCCAACTGGGAAATCAGGAGGAAGCCGAAGACGAGCCCGGCGCATCCGAACGCGGCCCAGGGAAATATGGGGAAAAGCCAGGGCTGCGGCTGCGCGAAGGTATGCACGCCGTTGATGTAGGTTTCCAGATACCAGGGCAGCCAGCGCGGTCGCCACGTGGTCCACAGCAGAGGCGTCAGCAGACTGATTGCGGCGGCAGCAAGCGCAGCCACAAGCGCGGTGCCGCGGCGCGTCCGGCCCAGCCAGTAAATCACGCCGAGCAGCGCGATCGATACGCCGATTTCGTTCAGGATGTCCACGCGCAGCAGGTCCGTCCACGGCGACCACGGCTGGCCGAGCGCCCATTCCTGCACGCGAAACAGCAGTCCCAAGCCGAGAATTTCGCCGCCGCGGCGAATCGTTTCCCAGGCGATGCGACCGCGAGGAACGTTGCGGCTCAGCTTGCGATCGATCACCAGCGCCACGGCCACGCCCGCCAGAAACAAGAAGAGCGGCGCGGGCAGAGTCCCGCCGAGCTGCGACCACCGGAAAAACGAGCTTTTGCGCGCCGACGGAGCGAGCCAGGAATCGTAGCAATGCGTCTGAAACATCAGCAGGCAGGCGAATCCGCGCATCCAATCGATGTGGGTAAGGCGGAGTTTGGCGGTCGGCGGCACGGGGAAGGTCGTTGCTCTCGGAATCGTCTCGCTTATGTTACACGATGGCTCAGCCGTGCGGCGGCGTGACACAATGGCATCCGGAACGCGCGGCGGGTGACGGCGCGAGGGGGATCGCGAAGGACCGGATGAACGGAAGCCGAGCAATTCCCATCTGGGGCGCGGTTGGGCTGTGGGCCGCGCTTTCGCTGGCGATCACGCTGCTCGGCCTCTTGCGTTTCGGCTACGGCGGCGAGCGCTACGCCTGGGCCGCGCTGGTGATTTCGCTCCTGCTCGCCGGCCAGATTTTTCATGGCGCCCGCAGCTTCACGGAAAATCTGAAAAAGCTTCTGGGCCGCTCCGGCGTTACGCTGCTGCCGCTGCTGCTGGGCGTGGTCTACCTCGCTTATCTGCTGGGCGCTGGGGAATTTTCCTGGTTGCGCCTGGTGGGCGGGCTCGCGTGGATCGAAACGCCGGCCTTGCTGGCGCTTTCCGCGCGCGGGCGTCGCGCCGGGGCCTGGCAGGATTACGCGGCGATGGTGGTGCTGTGGATACCGATCGAATTCGCCTGGGGCCGCTACCTGTTTCCCTATCCCGGCGAAGCCACGCACACGCTCGAAATCTTGCTGGCGCTCAACGCGGGCACGATCGCCTTTCTCGACTTGCGGGAACTCGAAGGCGTCGGCTACACCATCGCGTGGGGGAGGGGATTCGCCGCCGTTGTGGCGATCAATTTCCTGGTTTTTGCGGCCATCGCGATTCCGCTGGGCGAATGGATGCATTTCATCCGGTGGGCGCCTTCGGTCGCTCGTTTCAAGCAGTTGCCGGTTTCCGCGCTAGGCATCCTGTTTTTCACCGCGTGGCCGGAGGAGTTTTTGTTTCGCGGCGTATTGCAAAACGTCCTTTCGAAAAGTTTTCGCAGCGAAACGGCGGGATGGATCGTCGCATCGTTCCTGTTCGGGCTTTCCCACATCGTTCACGGATTTCCCAACTGGCGCTACGTTCTTCTTGCCGCGATCGCCGGCCTCTTCTACGGCCTCGCCTGGCGGAAAACGAAATCGCTCACCGGAGACGCGCTCGTACACGCTCTGGTGGATACGGTCTGGCATATGCTGTTTTGAGCCGGCGCCCGCAGGCCCCGCTGCCGGCGAAAGATTCGCCGGAACGCATGCAACGGGATGGGCCGATTGGGCATCTTTCCGCTTTCAGGCGAGGAGTGGGGGCTCATGAATTCATTCGCTCGTACCGTCCTATCGAGAGGGAAATTCCAAATGAGAGGGAAGTGGGGGAAATTCGTTACGCTGCTCGTGAGTTTCCTGATTTGCCTGCTGGCCTCGGCGCCACTGCGCGCGCAATCTCCGGGCGCAACGCTCGCGGGCTTGGTTGCGGGGCCCGCCGGGCCCCTGCCGAACGCGATGTTGACGATCAAAAACGTAGCGACCGGCGAAACGCAAACCGCGCAGGCGGACGCCAAAGGGCGCTACCGAGTGGCGAGCCTTGCTCCGGGCGATTATGAGGTGACGGCGACGGCGCTGGGTTTTGCGAAAAAGACGGCAAAGGTGACGGTCACTGGAGAAGGAGCAACGCTGAATTTCCAGCTGACGCCGTCGCTTTCTCTTTCTTCGCTCGGGTTTTCCTCTTCGGTCACGAAGGGAAGCGCGAAGGAGCAGGCGCTGCTGAACAAGCGCTCGCGCATGCTGCAGATTCACCAGAAGCTCGGCTTGATCACCTTTTTCCCGCTCGTTGCGACGGTGGTCACTTCGTTCCGCGCCCACGGCCGGCATACCACCGCGGCCGCGCGCGACCTTCACATCGGCCTCGGCTCCGCCACTGCCGGTCTGTATTTCGCCACTGCCTACTACGCGATTTTTGCTCCCAAGCCGAAGGGGCTGAAGCACAGCGGGCCGACGAAATTCCACGTGGCGATGGCTTGGATTCACGGGCCGGGCATGATCTTGACGCCGATTCTGGGCGCAATGGCGGAATCGCAATTGAACAAGGGGGAAAGGCTACATGGCGCCGCGAAATATCACGGCGACGTGGCGCTGGTCACCGCGATCGCTTACGGTTTGGCGCTGCTTTCGGAAACGAAGCCGAGCTGGATTCCGGGCCTCGGCCACCACGTTGCCTCACTGTTCCCGTTTCATCATCACCGGGCCGTTCGCGACGCGCTGGCGCCTACGCGTCTAACGCTGCGCCAGCGCCGGGAATTTGCCGCACTCGCGGCTACGAATTGATCCAAGCTGTGAATTCATAAGAAGGCAGGTTGCGATGAAATCCAAAACAGCCGCAGTCCTCAACGTGAAATGGATTGGCCTCTTCTGCATTCTGTTTGCGTTTGCCGGCCCCGCTCGCGCCCAGACGACGTGGATTCTGAAGCAGTCCACGCTCACCTATCATGTGACCCATCCCTTGCACCACGCGGCGGGAGTGAGCACCGCGGCGCGGGGGAAGGGTGTCTGCAACGCGGGAACGTGCACGTTTCTGGTGGCCGTGCCGGTGAATTCGTTCAAATCGGGCGATACGAACCGCGACCTCCACATGCTGCAAATCGTGCGGGGCGCGAAATACCCGATGGTCGTCGTACGCGGAGAATTGCCCGAAAACGAGCTGAAAACCGGCACGATCCACGCCGATTTCCAGATTCAATTCGCGGGGCAGACGGCCGGTTTCAAGCAGGTGACGTTTCAGGTGAAACGCCAGGGCAGCGACGTTCAGCTCGACGGAACGATTCCCGCCACGCTGACCGATTTCAAGATTCCCGCGCCGGAACTGCTTTTCGTGCCCATCCGGAATCAGATTCCGGTGACCGTGCAAATGACCTGGCAGGAACAAAAGTAACGACGCGACGGTGCAACCGCCGCGCGTTTTTACATACGCTCTTTCCGAGGCCGGGCGCTGCGCTGCGCGTAATCCCTTGCCCGCATCGAGTAGGCCGTGGCGCTTGCTCCTTGAGGCTGCCGGGCGTGTTCGGCGGGAGGGGGGCTTGACCCGAGCGCGGATGGGACTATAATCCCGGCCAACGAACATGTCCGAGAGGGATGCCAAGAGCGCGACCTGCACCACGGCTTCGTCCCTATGCTATTGGGCTCTCGT
>JAKAOH010000003.1 GCA_021812285.1 Acidobacteriota bacterium
CTGGGCGTGCCGGGATAGCCGGTGAGTTCGACGTATTGGAAACCGTGATAGGTGAAAATGGGCTGGAAGGTTTCGAGGCCCTGGCCTTTCAGGATATAGACGTCGCGCGCTTTCGCGCGCAGCAGGTTTTCGCGGTTGATCATGCCGTCGGAATAGACGAGTTCGGCGTAGCGCATCTCGACGCGTGCGCCCCGAGGGCCGCGCACGCGCAGGCGGACCCAGCCGGAAATATTCTGGCCGAAATCGTAGACGTAGACGCCGGGCCGGGGATTCGACATGCTGCGCGGCACGAGCGTATCCACGGCGCGAATGGGCGGCATCATTTCGGCGGATAATTTCCCGGCCGAGCCAGTCATCCGGCGAGCGGGCTGCCAGCCGGAGGCATGGAATCCGGGACGGTCCCACCCCGGCTGCTGGAGCCGGGCGTCGTAGATTTCGCCGTTGTAGACGCTGTCGCGCAAGATCGGCCCCGGATGCGTTTGCCAGGAAGTGTCGCTGGCGATGCTGATTTCGCGGCCGTCGGCCAAGGTGACGTTCATTTGGAGAAGCAGCGCGGGCGCGGCGTAGTAACCGGGAATGCCGCCGGCGACTTGCGTGGCCCAGCCGCTGCCGAGCATAACGCCGATGACGTTTTTCCCGGCGGCCAGCGCATGCGTCACGTCGTAGGAGCGATAGAGGACGCGCTTGGGGTACGTGGTCCAGGCGGGATCGAGAACGTTGCGGCCGATTTTGCGGCCGTTGATGCGCAGCTGGTAGTAGCCGAGCGCGGCGACGTAGACGCGGGCCCGGCGAATCGGTCCGGGAAGTGTAAACGGCTTGCGCAGGAGGTTCGCGCCGCCGATCCATTCGCCGTGCCACTCGTCGTGGTGAAGCAGCCCCATCTCGAAGCGCGCAGGTTGGCTATAAAGGCTGGCTTCGCCCTCCCGATTCCACCACCGGACTTTCCAGTAATACGCCGCGCCGCTCCGCAGAGGACGGCCCTCGTAGACGACTTGCGTGGACCGGCGCGATGCAACCTTGCCGGTGTCCCACTGGTCGCCATGGTCCTGAGCGAGAACTTCACGGGACGTGGAAACCAGGATCTGGTAGGCGATCGGCGATTCGCCGCGCCGCGATGAAGCCAGCCACCACGCAAAGCGCGGGCGCAAGACGTCCATGCCCCGCGGATTTTTCAGATATTCGCAACGAAGATGTTGCGGAGCGTTCGGAGCCGCGAGCGCCGGACGCGGCGCCGCAATAGCGGGAGAAGCGAGCGCGAGAGCCCACAAGGCGATCAGCAGGCATTGCGGAAAATATTTGGAAGTTGGTTCCATGGGATGGTCCTTCGGATTTTCTCCAGGTTCCCGCCAGGGATGCGGCGGGGGCGTGCCGGCACGAGGATGCAGTTGCGACTTCACAGAAGCCGGCTATCGTGTCTCAATTCGCGGCCGAGAGCAAGCGGTGAATGAGCGAAGGTGCGCGGAGGCCGCCGGCGAAGGCGTGACGAAAGTGACAAGGCGTGCGGCGGTGGAAACAAAGCGGGCATCCCGCTGCACGAGAAGTAGCGTCGCACGAAGGGGCCCTCGCGCGGTCCGAAACGGCTATCCGGAGCGGAGGCCGGCCGGAGCGGGGAAGAGCTCGAGTCGGCAATTTGTGGTTGACACGATACGCCGGGGTTTTTAGACTTTCTTTGTTTCGAACCAAGGCTCTCGGTTCAAACACTCTGGCAGTTGCGGGCCGCCGGGCAGGGGCGGCTAATTCTTCCGTCAGTTCGGTTCAGGCGGCGGTTTATTAAGAATATGAAGAAGCGCTTTTACACGCTGTATCTTGCGACGAGCGACGCACGCACGGTTCGCAGGATACGGGTACCCTTTTATGCGGTACACGTCCTGGCGGTGCTTGCCGTGATCGGAGCGGCAACGCTGGGCGCCGCGCTGGCTTCCTACAGCCGAATGCTGCTGAAAGTGGCCAATTACAACGCGCTGAGGAGCGAAGAGGGGCGGCTGCGCGAGAATTACATGCAACTCCAGGTGCAGGCGAAAGACACGCGCAAGCAGCTGAGTTCCTTGCAATCGCTGGCCACCGAAGTGGCGATGACGTATGGAATCATGCGCTGGCGGAATACGCCGTTCCGCGCGGTGCCGGACCCCAAGCCGAGCAAGGCGGGATTCGAAACCAGTCTCGACCAGTTCCATTTCCTGATGCAAAACGCCAGCCTGGTATCCATGGTGGATACGAACGGGCTGCGATTGTTGCCGGGCCCGCTGCCGCTCCATTCCGCTCTGGTGCCTTCGCTTTGGCCGGTGATCGGGCCGATCACGGCGAGCTTTGGCGAGCGGGAAGATCCCTTCACGGGTGAAGCGGCATTTCATCCGGGCGTCGACATCGGCGCGCCGTATGGGTCGCCAGTGCGCGTGACCGCGGACGGGGTGGTGGCTTACGTGGGATGGGAAGAGGGTTACGGCCGTCTGGTGGTGGTGGACCACGGATTCGGAATTTCGACGTATTACGCGCACCTTTCCGCGTTCAATACGGAAGAGGGAGCGCGCGTGGATCGCGGCGAGGTGATCGCGTACGTTGGCGATAGCGGGCGTTCGACCGGGCCCCACTTGCATTATGAAGTGCGGATCAACAACACTCCGGTGAATCCCTGGCGGTTTCTGCGGTCGACGATGGCGGCGAGCCTAGCGGAAAACGAAACGCCGGGCAACTGACGGATTCCCGAAAAGCGCTTCGGAAAAAGAGCGTGGGCGCAGGCGCATGGCCGGGGCGGAACGGTTGCCCGGAGCGCGAACGCCGGGCGGAAAAGCGGCGAAAAGGCCTGAAAAAGAGCGTTTTTCGCGATTTGGGAAGCGGTTTTCGCACCCTGTTTTTCAGGGCACGCAGGGGCGAGCCGGAGGTGTTGCAAAGGCGGCGAGCGCCGTGGTACCCTTATGCTGTTTTGGTCTGTGCTGGCGTAGCTCAGTCGGTAGAGCATCTGATTTGTAATCAGAGGGTCGGGGGTTCAAATCCCTCCGCCAGCTGAGTAGGGCAAAGCGAGAAGGGCGCGGCTGCGGTTTTGTGCCTCTGGCTTACAAGTTTCCAGCGAACTTGAGGACGCCGAGCAGCCAAGGTGTCTTCCCGCCACGGGACGAAGGTCTGATCTGTGTCCCCGAGCCCGGACGGGTGGGTGAGTGGCTAAAACCAGCAGACTGTAAATCTGCCGCCCCTTGCGGGCTACGGAGGTTCGAATCCTCCCCCGTCCACCATGCTGAAAAGGCGCGGCACCGGGCGCGCTGCCGAGAAACCCAGGGAGGATTTCCGAAGGCCATCGCGGAGCGGGAACGGAAACCGGGCGAAAGAAAGGCCCGAACAGAGCAGTTGCGCGTTTGCCGCGGCGGCGAAGAGGCCGCAAGGCGCCGGGCCTGGGTAGCTCAGACGGTAGAGCGCGTCCTTGGTAAGGACGAGGTCACCGGTTCGATCCCGGTCCCAGGCTCCAGATTCGCGGGCGGGTGCGGGGGTAACTCAGCGGTAGAGTCTCGGCCTTCCAAGCCGATGGTCGCGGGTTCGAATCCCGTCCCCCGCTCCAAACCGGCGGAGGACGGAACGAGGAAGCGGTGACAGGGCAATGAGAGAAATCATCACGCTGCAATGCGGCGAATGCAAAAACCGGAATTACACGACGATGAAGAACCGGAAAAAGCATCAGGACCGGCTGGAAACGAAGAAATTCTGTCCCGCGTGCCGGCGCCACACGGCGCACCGCGAGGTGAAATAAGAGCGCAGGAGACGGTTTGGAGCATGCGCTCCCGAGCGGAGCGCGAGAGCGACGAAGGGGAGTAGGTTCAACGGCAGACCGCCGGTCTCCAAAACCGGATGTGGGGGTTCGAATCCCTCCTCCCCTGCCAGTTTCGGCGGCGGGAGCCGTAAGGTGGAGGCGGAGCGCGGTAGATGGCGCAGGCAACCAGGGTGCGAGAAGAGCAGATAGCGCGATCGGGTGGAATGGAAGCGCCGGGATTCGTGAGCCGGGTGCGCGAGTGGCCCCGGCGCGCGCGTCAGTTTCTGCACGAGACGCGGAACCAGTTGCGTTTGGTGACGTGGCCGACCGGACGCGAGGTCTATTCGACGACGATCGTGGTGGTGGTGACGGTGGCATTTTTCGCTCTTTTTTTCTGGATCACGGACAGCACGTTCAGCTACGCGAGCCAATGGGTGCTCGGGCACTTCAAACACTGAGGAAACAGGGCCGACGGAATGGCGAAGCAGTGGTACATCATTCACACCTATAGCGGCTTCGAACGGAAGGTGAAGGAGAGCCTGGAAAGCCGCGCGCGGGCGTTCGGTTTGGACGAGCGGATCAGCCAGGTGGCGATTCCCACCGAGGAAGTGGTGGAAGTGCGCGGAGGGAAGAAAGTCACCTCGACCCGGCTCTGCTATCCCGGCTACGTGCTGGTGGAAGTGGACATGGACGACCACACGTGGCACGTGGTGCGGTCGACGCCCTGGGTAACCGGCTTCGTGGGGTCGGGACAGACGCCGACGCCGCTGAGCGAAGAGGAAGTGCAGAACATTTTGTTCCGCGCGGCGACCACCACCGAGAAGCCGCGGCCGAAGCTGACGTTCGACCGCAACGAGCAGGTTCGGATCATCGAAGGCCCGTTCGCGAACTTCACCGGAGTGGTGGAAGAGGTGAATGCGGACCGGAGCACGCTGAAGGTTTCGGTGACGATTTTCGGGCGCTCGACGCCGGTGGAGCTGGATTTCGGACAGGTGGAAAAGATCGCCTGAAGCGGCGGCAGGCAAGGCAAGGGATTCGAAGGGAGCGGCAATGGCGGCACCAGCTGGAAAAGGGAAGAAAGTGGCGGCGCAGGTGAAGCTGCAGCTGCCCGCGGCGAAGGCGACGCCGGCGCCTCCGGTGGGCACGATGCTCGGACCGCACGGCGTCAACATCATGGAATTCTGCAAGCAATTCAACGCGCGGACGGCCAAGGAGCCAGACGGGATGATCATCCCGGTGCTGATCACGATTTTCAGCGACCGGTCGTTCACGTTCATCCAGAAGACGCCGCCGGCGGCCGAGCTGCTGAAGCGGGCGGCTACGATCGCGAAAGGATCGGCCGAGCCGAACCGCTCGAAGGTAGGCAAGGTGACGCGCAAGCAGGTGGAAGAGATCGCGCGGATCAAGCTGCCGGACCTGAATACGACGCGGCTGGAATCGGCGATACGGACGGTGGAAGGCACGGCGCGGAACATGGGCATCGAGGTGGAGGGTTAGCGCGATGGGCAAGGGAGCGGTGGGCAAGAACATCGATCGTGCGCGCAAGCAGGTGGAAACGCGCGCGTACCATCTGCTGGAAGCGGCCGAGCTGTTGAAGAAAGTCCACTACGCGAAATTCGACGAAACGGTCGAACTGGTGGTGAACCTGGGCGTCGACGCCAAGCAGAGCGACCAGATGGTGCGCGGAACGGTGGTTCTGCCGCACGGTCTGGGCAAGTCGAAGCGCGTGCTCGTGATCGCCGGCGGCGAAAAGATTCGGGAAGCGCAGGAAGCCGGGGCCGATTTCGCGGGCGGCGACGACATGGTGCAGAAGATTCAGGAAGGCTGGACCGATTACGACGCGGTGGTCGCGACGCCGGACATGATGAAGTCGCTCGGGCGGCTGGGAAAAATCCTGGGACCGCGCGGCCTGATGCCCAATCCGAAGACGGGCACCGTGACGTTTGAAATCGGCCGGGCAGTGAAGGAAATCAAGGCGGGCAAGGTGGAGTTCCGCATCGACAAGACGGGAATCATCCACGCGCCGATCGGGAAGATGAGTTTTGGCGCGCCGCAGCTCTCCGAGAACGCGCATGCGCTGCTGGGAGCGGTGTGGAAGGCGAAGCCGGCCGCGGCGAAAGGAAAATACATTCGGCACGTCACGCTGAGCTCGACGATGGGACCGGGGATCTCGATCGACGCCGGGGAAATCGAGCAGACGGTGGCGGCGGCCTGAGGAGCGCCGATGAAGACGCGGAAACAGAAAGTCGAAGACGCCGGCAAACTGCACGAGGAATTGGCCGTGGTTTCCACGGTGATTCTGAGCACGTTCCAGGGCGTGAACGCCGAGCAGGAGACGCGGCTGCGGCGGGCCGTGGAATCGGCCGGCGGCCGGTACCGCGTGGTGAAGAATTCCGTGGCCCAGCGCGCGTCGGAAGGCACGACGGCGGAAGCGCTGCTGAAGGGGCTGGCCGGAGCCAATTCGATTTCCTACACGGCGACCGATCCGGTTGCGTTCGCGAAGGCGCTGACGAAGCTGGCGAAGGACATTCCGGCACTCCAGTTCAGGGCGGGAGTGGTGGAGGGCCGCGTGGTGTCGGTGGACGAGCTGGTAGCGCTGGCGTCGCTCGCGTCGAAGGAAGAGCTGATCAGCAAGGTGATGATGCTGATTCAGAGTTCGGCGTCGCGGATGGCGCGGGCGATGGCGGGAACGGCGCGGAATCTGGCCGTTGTCACGAACGAAGCGGCCAAAGCGGAAAAATTTGCCTAATCTAGAAGGAGAAGCAGAGATGGCGAGCAAGGTGGAAGCGATTCTGGACGAGATCAAGGGGCTCACGCTGCTCGAGGCCGCCGAACTGGTGAAGAAGATGGAAGAGGCGTTCGGCGTATCGGCGGCGGCTGCGGCACCGGTGATGGTTGCCGGTGGCGCGGCGTCGGCGGGGGGAGCAGCGCCGGCGGAGGAAAAGACCGAGTTTAACGTGGTCCTCTCGGACGTTGGTCCCAACAAGATCAACGTGATCAAGGTGGTACGCGAAGTCACCAGCCTCGGGCTCAAAGAAGCCAAGGACCTGGTGGATGGCGCGCCGAAGCCGGTGAAGGAAGCCGTGGGCAAAGAAGAAGCCGAGAGCATCAAGAAGAAGTTTGAAGAGGCTGGAGCCAAGGTCGAGATCAAGTAAACGACGTTCGTCCCGCAGCGTAATTTTCCGCGGGCGTTCCGGGGACGGGTGTGCCCCGGAACGCCTTTTTGCCCGGTATGCCACCCGCGTCACCGCAGAGCGGTCTGAGGGAAGGGAGCCATGAGCGATAGCAAGAATGGAGTTCGGGCGGTGCGAGAGCTGCCACGGCTGGATTTTTCACGGATCCAGACGTCGCTGCCGATTCCGAACCTGATCGAGGTGCAGAAGAAGTCCTACGATCGGTTCCTGCAGATGGACAAGCTGCCCTCGGAGCGCGAGGACAACGGGCTGCAAGCGGTATTCTCCTCGGTGTTTCCGATCCAGGATTTCCGCGGGCTGTCGCAGCTGGAATTCGTCGACTACTCGATCGGCAACTGGGAATGCAAGTGCGGGCACCTGCGCGGGCTGCATCACCTGCGCGCCACCTGCCGCAATTGTGGCGCCTCGGTGGTGACGAACCCTTACCGCACCGGCGACGTCATCTGCCCGAAATGCGGCACGTTCAATCGGAACACGCCCACTTTCTGCAATAAGTGCGGCGACCCGGTGAGCTTGCAGCTGAAATACGACGTGAACGAATGCCAGGAGCGGGGAATGACCTACGCCGCGCCGCTCCGGGTGACCATCCGGCTGACCACCTACGACAAGGACCCCGACACCGGCGCGAAAACCGTGCGGGACATCAAGGAGCAGGAAGTCTATTTCGGCGACATCCCGCTGATGACCGAAAACGGGACGTTCATCATCAACGGAACCGAGCGCGTGATCGTCAGCCAGTTGCACCGTTCGCCGGGCGTTTTCTACGAAACGGCCAACAACCGGACCTATTTCCTGGGCAAGATCATTCCGTATCGCGGCTCCTGGGTAGAGTTCGAATACGACACGAAGAACCTGCTGTACGTGCGCATCGACCGCAAGCGCAAATTTCTCGGCTCGATTTTCCTGCGCGCGCTGGGCATGAAGACGAACGAGGATATTTTGCGGTCGTTCCACCACGTGGATCGCGTATCGCTGCGCGAAGGCGAACTGTGGTGGGGCGTTTCCGACGGCATCGTAGACCGCAAATTCAGCCACGAAATCCGGCATCCGCGGTCGGAGGAAGTGCTCGTGCCGGCGCACAAGCGCGTGACGGAAACAGCTTACAAGGAAATGGTGAAGGCGCGCGTGGCGCAGGTGAAAGCGGAGCCCGCGGACCTGGAAGGCGCGTTCACCGTGGCCGACGTCGTGAACAAAGAGACCGGCGAAGTGCTGGTCGAATCGAACAAGCCGGTTCCCGCCGACTTGTGGGCCAAGCTCGGCGAAGCGGGCGTGAGCGAACTGGACGTTTTCTTCCCCGAGCGGGATGAAGTCGGCTCGATCCTGAGCAAGACGCTCGACAAGGACACGCAGCACAGCCCGCGCGAGGCCTTGATCGAAATCTACCGCAAGCTGCGGCCGGGCGACCCGCCGACGCTCGAGACGGCGACCGCGCTTTTCCAGGGAATGTTTTTCGATCCGCGGAAATACGATTTCAGCAAGGTGGGGCGGCTGAAATTCAACACGAAGCTGGGGCTGGAAACGCCGCTCGAGCGGCGCACGCTGGACGTGGCGGACTTCATCAGCTCGATCAAGTACCTGCTGAAGCTGCGGCGCAATATCGGCACGGTGGACGACATCGATCACCTGGGCAATCGCCGCGTGCGCGCGGTGGGCGAGCTGCTGGAAAACCAGTTCCGGATCGGCCTGGTGCGCATGGAGCGGGCGATCAAGGAGAAGATGTCGGTTTACCAGGAAATGTCGACGGCGATGCCGCACGACCTGGTGAACGCGAAGCCGGTGATGGCGGCGATCCGGGAATTTTTCGGTTCGAGCCAGTTGAGCCAGTTCATGGATCAGACGAACCCGCTGAGCGAAGTGACGCACAAGCGGCGGCTTTCGGCGCTGGGGCCGGGCGGCCTTTCGCGCGAGCGCGCCGGATTCGAAGTGCGCGACGTCCACCCGACTCACTACGGCCGCATCTGCCCGATCGAGACGCCGGAAGGCCCGAACATCGGATTGATCAGCTCGCTTTCCTGCTACGCCCGGATCAACGAGTTCGGATTCATCGAATCGCCCTACCGCAAGGTGAAGGACGGCCGCGTGATTGACTACGTCCGCGTGCTGAACGCGGGCGACAGCGACCTGAAGGCGGGCGAGATCGCCGAGTTCGAAAAAGTGGAAGAGGAGAACGCGGACCTGAAGCGGAACCGGGTGACGTTCGATCCCTTCTGCTTCTACCTGTCGGCGTGGGAAGAGGACCGCTACGTGGTGGCGCAGGCCAACGCTCCGCTCGACGATCGCGGACGGATCACCAGCGAACTGGTGAACTGCCGGCAGGCGGGCAACTTCGTTCTGAAGAGCCGCACCGAGGTGGATTACATCGACGTTTCGCCGAAGCAGCTTGTGTCGGTGGCGGCGAGCCTGGTGCCGTTCCTTGAGAACGACGACGCGAACCGCGCTTTGATGGGCGCCAACATGCAGCGCCAGGCGGTGCCGCTGATTCGCGCGGAAACGCCGCTGGTCGGCACGGGAATCGAGCGCGTCACCGCGCGCGACTCCGGAGCGGTGGTGCTCTGCAAGCGCGACGGCGTCGTGGACCAGGTGGACAGCGAACGGATCATCGTGCGCGTGGAATCGGACCAGTCCGGCGTGCTCAGCCGCGAGGTGGGCGCGGATATCTACCAGCTGATCAAATTCCGCCGGTCGAACCAGAACACCTGCATGAACCAGAAACCGCTGGTGCGGGTGGGCGACCGCGTGAAGCAGGGCCAGGTGCTGGCGGACGGGCCTTGCACGGACCGCGGCGAGCTGGCGCTGGGACGGAACGTCCTGGTCGCTTTCCTGCCGTGGCGCGGGTACAACTTCGAAGACGCGATCGTGGTGAGCGAGAAGCTGGTGAAAGAGGACTACTACACCTCGGTCCACATCGAAGAGCTCGAAATCGAAGCGCGCGACACCAAGCTGGGACCCGAGGAAGTCACGCGGGACATCCCCAACATCAGCGAAGGTTTCCTGAAAAACCTCGACGAAGCCGGCATCATCCGCATCGGCGCGACGGTGCATCCGGGCGACATCCTGGTTGGCAAGGTGACGCCGAAGGGCGAAACAACGCTCACGCCCGAGGAAAAACTGCTCCGCGCGATTTTCGGCGAGAAGGCCGGTGACGTGCGCGACGCCTCGCTCTACTGCCCGCCGGGCATCGAAGGGACGATCGTCGACGTGAAGGTTTTCTGCCGCAAGGGGGCGGAAAAGGACGAGCGGCACAAGGCGATCGAAGCCGCCCAGGTGGCCAAGCTCGAACGCAACCTGGCCGACGAAATCCGCATTCTGACCGACGAGCGCCTGAAGCGGCTCGCGGAACTCGCTGGCGGACGGAAACTGGCGGCCGATCTGCATGACGAGAAGACGAACAAGCGGCTGCTGACCAAGGGCACGACGCTGACGCGGGAACTGCTGGAAAAAATCTCCACGCGGAACCTGAAGCGCATGCGTTTGGCGGAAAAGGATCCGCTGCTCGTCGAGAAAATCGACGAGATCGAGGAGATGACTTCGCGGCAGATCGAAGTGCTGCGAAAGATCACCGAAGAGCGGGTGGAAAAGCTGAAGAAGGGCGACGAACTGCCGCCGGGCGTGATCAAGCTGGTGAAGGTGTTCGTCGCGATGAAGCGGAAGATGTCGGTGGGCGACAAGATGGCCGGCCGGCACGGGAACAAGGGCGTGATCGCGACGATCGTGCCCGAGGAAGACATGCCGTATCTGCCCGATGGAACACCGGTGGAGATCGTGCTGAATCCGCTGGGCGTGCCGTCGCGAATGAACGAAGGCCAGATTCTGGAAACGCACCTGGGATGGGCGGCCGAGGAACTGGGGCGTGCGGTGGCCCGGTTGCTCTCGGACGGCGCGCGCGCCGAGGCACTTCGCAAATGGCTGAAGGAGGTTTTCGGGCCGACGCCGGTTTGGCGTTCGCTCGCGGAGCTTTCCGACGAGGAACTTCTGGATCTGGCGCAGCGGTTCCGCGGCGGGATCAATTTCGCGTCGCCGGTTTTCGACGGCGCGCGCGAAGGCGAAATCCGCCACTTGCTGGAGATCGCCGGTCTGCCGGCGAGCGGCAAAACGATGTTGCGCGACGGCCTGGGCGGCGAACCGTTCGCCGAGCCGGTGACGGTTGGCTACATCTACATGCTCAAACTGGCGCACCTGGTGGACGACAAGATCCACGCACGTTCGATCGGACCCTATTCGCTGATCACGCAGCAGCCGCTGGGCGGCAAGGCGCAATTCGGCGGACAGCGGTTCGGAGAAATGGAAGTGTGGGCGCTCGAAGCTTACGGCGCCGCGCACACGCTGCAGGAACTGCTGACCTGCAAGTCGGACGACGTGTATGGACGCGCGAAGATGTACGAAGCGATCGTGAAGGGCGAACCGGGAATCGAGCCCGGCGTGCCCGAGTCGTTCAACGTGCTGGTGCGCGAACTGCAATCGCTCTGTCTGGACGTCGAGCTGATGAAGCGGCAGAAGCCGCAGGAGCCCGCGGCGGACTAAGCCGCGGGGAACGGATTCATTCCCGGAATACCGGGACGGGAGGGTGATACCTTGTACCGCAGCAGCCCTTATGACCGTGCGAATCAGATTGCCGATTTCGATTCGATCCGGATTTCGCTGGCGAGCCCGGAGAAAATTCGCTCCTGGTCGCACGGCGAAGTGACGAAGCCGGAAACGATCAACTACCGCACTTTCAAGCCGGAGCGCGACGGCCTGTTCTGCGCCCGGATTTTCGGGCCGATCGCCGACTGGGAGTGCTTGTGCGGCAAGTACAAGCGGATGAAGCACCGCGGAGTGATCTGCGACAAGTGCGGCGTGGAAGTGACGCTGAGCAAGGTGCGGCGCGAGCGCCTGGGCCACATCGAGCTCGCCTCGCCCTGTTCGCACGTCTGGTTCTTCAAGGGCGTGCCGAGCCGGATCGGATACCTGCTCGACATTTCCATGCGCGACCTCGAGCGCATCCTCTACTTCGAAACGTACGTCACCGTGGAAGCGGGCGAAGCGCCGCTGAAGGACCGCGAACTCGTCGACGAGCAGAAATACCGCGAATTGCAGCGCGATTTCCCCGGCCGCTTCCGCGCGGGCATGGGCGCCGAAGCCATCAAGGAACTGCTGCGGCAGGTGGATATCGAGAAGCTGAGCGAAGAACTCCGCGAAAAGATGAAGGCCGATCCGAGCTTGCAGAAGCGGATCAAATACGCCAAGCGCCTGAAGGTGCTCGAAGCGTTTCGCAAGAGCGGCAACAAGCCGGAATGGATGATTCTGGACGTGATCCCCGTGCTGCCGCCCGAGCTGCGGCCGCTCGTGCCGCTGGACGGCGGCCGCTTCGCCACGTCGGACCTGAACGACCTTTACCGGCGCGTGATCAACCGCAACAACCGGCTTAAGAAGCTGATGGAGCTGCACGCTCCCGACGTGATCGTGCGGAACGAAAAGCGCATGCTCCAGGAAGCGGTTGACGCGCTGTTCGACAACGGCCGGCGCGGGCGCGTGCTCCGCGGCACGAACAACCGGCCGCTGAAGTCGCTTTCCGACGCGCTGAAAGGCAAGCAGGGCCGTTTCCGGCAGAACCTGCTCGGCAAGCGCGTGGACTATTCGGGCCGCTCGGTGATCGTGGTCGGGCCGGAACTGAAACTGCACCAGTGCGGCCTGCCGAAGCGCATGGCGCTCGAACTGTTCAAGCCGTTCATCTACCACAAGCTCGAAGCCGCCGGGCACTGCACGACGATCAAGCAGGCCAAGGAAACCGTGGAGCGGCAGGAGCCGGTGGTTTGGGACATTCTCGAAGACGTGACGCGAGAGCACCCGGTGCTGCTGAACCGCGCGCCCACGCTGCACCGGCTGGGCATTCAGGCGTTCGAGCCGGTCCTGATCGAAGGCAAAGCGATCCGGATCCATCCGCTCGTCTGCCCGGCGTTCAACGCCGATTTCGACGGCGACCAGATGGCCGTGCACATCCCTCTATCGCCGGAAGCGCAGATCGAAGCGCACGTGCTGATGCTGAGCGCCAACAATATTCTATCGCCGGCGAACGGCATGCCGCTCGCGGTGCCGACGCAGGACATGGTGCTCGGCCTTTACTATCTGACGAAGGCGAAGCCGGGATCGAAGGGCGAAGGCCGCGCCTTCGCGACAACCGAGGACGTGGTGCTGGCGCTCGAAGCGGGCCAAGTCGAGCTGCTGACGCCCATTCGTTTCCGCTACACCGGCGACGTCATCGACCTGACGACGGCGTTCGACGACCAGGACGTGCTCCACACGGACACGATTCACGTGGACCGGCAGTTCCTGAACACCACCGTCGGCCGCGTGATTTTCAACGACCACCTGCCGAAAGACATGCCGTTTATCAACGGCCTGCTGAAGAAAAAGGGTGCGCAGATGCTGGTGCAGTACGGCTATCTGCGCTTCGGGCTGGAAATGACGGTTCGCATGCTCGACGAGCTGAAGGCGCTGGGTTTCCAGTACGCCACGCGGTCGGGAATTTCCATCGGGATCGACGACATGGTCATACCGGCCGATAAGCCGCGTCTGGTCGGCTCGGCCGAACGCGAAGTGGTGAAGGTGCAGCAGCAATACCTGGACGGCGCGATCACCAACGGCGAACGGTACAACAAGGTGACGGCGATCTGGGGCGAGGTCACCGAGCGCGTGGCCGACGAGATGTTCAAGGCCATGGAAGAGCAGGACAAGCAAGGCGCGATCAACCCCATCTTCGTGATGGCCGATTCCGGCGCCCGCGGGTCGAAACAGCAGATTCGCCAGCTTTCCGGAATGCGCGGCTTGATGGCGAAGCCCTCGGGCGAAATCATCGAGACGCCGATCACCTCGAACTTCCGCGAAGGCCTGACCGTGCTGCAATACTTCATTTCGACCCACGGCGCGCGCAAGGGGCTGGCGGATACCGCGCTCAAGACGGCCGATTCCGGCTACCTGACGCGGCGCCTGGTGGACGTGGCCCAGGACGTGATCATTGCCGAAAAAGATTGCGGCACCGCCGACGGAATCGTGGTGGAACCGCTGCTGGAAGCGGGGGTGGAAGTGGAACCGCTGCGCGACCGCGTGGTGGGCCGCGTTTCGCTCGAGCGCATCCGCGATTACGAAGGCAACGTGATTGTGGATGTCAACCAGGAAATCAGCGAGGAACTTGCGAACGCCATTCAGGACGCCGGCATCGAGCGGGTGAAAATTCGTTCGGTGCTGACGTGCGAATCGCGGCGGGGCGCCTGCGAGTTTTGCTACGGGCGCAACCTGGCCACCGGCCGCATGGCCGAATTGGGCGAAGCGGTGGGCGTGATCGCGGCGCAATCGATCGGCGAGCCGGGCACGCAGCTGACGATGCGGACCTTCCACATCGGCGGCGCGGCGACCCGGGTCGGCGAACAATCCAAGATCGAAGCGCGCAGCACGGGTTTCGCGCGATTCATCGAATTGAACGTGGTGGAAGGCCGCGCCAAGGCGCTGATCGCCATGAACCGGTCCGGCGTGGTCGCGATCGTGGATGAGAAGGGACGCGAAAAGGAACGCCACCACGTCGTTTACGGCGCCCGGCTCAAGGTTCGCGACGGCGATCCGGTGCAGACGGGCCAGACGCTGGTTGAATGGGATCCGTACACGTTCTCGATCCTCACCGAGACCGGCGGCACGGTGCAGTTCAAGGACCTGGTGGCCGGACTGACGATCGAGGAGCAAGTGGACGAGGTCACCGGCCTGGCGCAGCTCGTGGTGACGCTGCCGCCCGGCGACGAAAAGCACCAACCGATGATTCAGGTGCGCGACTCGAGCGGCAAGGCGAAAAAGAAATACCTGATGCCGTCGCGCGCGCACTTGATGGTGGCCGACGGCGACGAAGTCGCTCCCGGCGACATCCTGGCGAAAATCCCGCGCGAAACCACGCGCACCAAGGACATCACCGGCGGCTTGCCGCGCGTCACAGAACTTTTCGAAACGCGTCGTCCGCGGGATTCCGCCGTCATCAGCGAAATCGACGGCGTCGTCAAGTACGGCGAAATTTCCAAGGGCGCGCGGAAAATCTACGTCCAGAGCGAGGACGGAAAAACCACCAAGGAATACGCCATTCCGCGCGGCGTCCACATCAACGTGCAGGAAGGCGAGCGCGTGCGCGCCGGCGAGCCGCTGATCGACGGCCCGCTCAACCCGCACGACCTGCTGGCCGTGCTCGGCGAAAAGTTCACCCAGGCCTACCTCGTGAACGCGATTCAGGAGGTGTACCGGCTGCAGGGCGTGAACATCAACGACAAGCACATCGAAACGATCGTGCGGCAGATGATGCGCTGGGTGAAAGTGGAGGAAGTGGGCGACACCAGTTTCCTGCTCGACGAACAGGTGGATAAATTCCGTTTCCGCGAGGAAAACGAGCGCGCCATCCAGGAAGGCGGGCGTCCGGCGACCGGGCGGCCGCTCCTGCTGGGCATCACCAAGGCTTCGCTTTCGACCGATTCGTTCATTTCCGCCGCGAGCTTCCAGGAAACCACTCGCGTGCTCACCGAAGCGGCGATCGCGGGCAAGGTGGATTACCTGCGCGGGTTGAAGGAAAACGTGATCGTCGGACGCCTGATTCCGGCCGGCACCGGTTTCCATCACTACCGCGGCATCAAGCTGCTGACCGAAATTCCGAAGGAAGAAATCGTTCCCGCGGAGCTGACGCCGGAAGAAGCGGCTACGCTCGATTACCTGCGGAAGGACAGCGGCGCCGCCGCGGAAAGCTAGCCGCGGCAAAACCACGAAACCATTTGGCGGGAGGCGCGATTCGCGCTTGCCGCCATTTTCTTTTTGCGCCTTTTCAGACGGATCTCGATGACACAGCCTGAAGGGAAGAACAGGGACGAGCAACCTGTTTCTCCGGTTGATCGGGATCGTAAAATACCACCACAACGGAGCCCGCAAGGCAGCGCTTGGTTCCGTCGCGTCCGCTGCAGCGGTGTACCTTCCCAGCCCCGTCGCAAAAGTCATACCAGATTTTTCGATGTTTGCCCCTGCCGCCTTCCTCCGTTTGGAGAATTACGAGACCGAGAGCAGTTCTCCCCTGAATCTGTAAGCCCTTCTCCATTTTTGCGCGACGCGCCTCCTGTGCCAGAAGGGCCGTCATGAGGAGCCCGCCGAGTCCGGCGACAAGCCACGCGAATGTATCGCCCCTTTTGTTGGAAGCCGCGTTTGAAATGCCTACTTCTAGGACTGAAGCAAAGAACAACGACACCGCGACGAGGCCGAGTGTCCTCGCGTGCGAGTTTCGGACGCAACGTGGTGGGGTGGGGTCCAGAAGCGGGCGATCGGAATCCGAGACCAAGGCAAGGAGGGCGTCGTGGGAGGGGAATGGCGCCTCCGGCGGAGCCGGTTGCGCAGCCGTGGAAAGGCCGCCGGGGGAGATCGTGCGGAAACGTCGCCGAAGCTTCCTAGAGAAATGCAAAACGCCCATCGCCGCCAGGGGGGACCAAACTGCGGCAGCGCCGTACCGGCCGAGCGTGAGCGAGACGATCGCGGCCAGCAGGAAAAAGGCATAGAAGTAATTGCCCCCGCAGGCATGCTCGGCGTCCGAGCGCTCCAAAACTTGGGGCTGGCGGTAAAGCAGATACCTCTCCACTTCGGCCATACGTGCTCCGGATTCTATCACTCGAGTCAGCGCGTCGGCGTAGCTCTATGGCGACGGGACCCGCACCGGTCGGCGGAGACTGGATGATCACGCTCGAGCGGCATGCGATCGAGTGCTCTTTGGCGTTCGTGACTCGCCGGAGCCGCGGGCGTATACTTCTCGCCACAAAGCGTCTGAAGGTTTTTTCGATTCATTTCCGCTTTACACCTCAGTTGGAGGAGATTCCATGCTCGGAAAACAGATTGGTGAAACGTCGGGAAAGAGAATCGTGCGGAGAGTGCTTTCCACGGATCCATTGAAAGTGGAAGTGTCTTTCGAGGAGAGCGGAAAAATATTGGGAGTGGCGACGAGCGGCTTCGCGACCTATCAGTCCGTGGTCGGAGCCGATGGTTTGCTGTACGGCGAAGGGCAAGGCACGGTGATTTCGGCGGAAGGAGACATGGCCACCTGGAAGGGTTCGGGGCGCGGGCAGCTGAAGGACAAGGGAGCGCTCAGCTATCGCGGCATTCTCTATTTTCAGACAACCGCGAAGAAGCTGGCGTCGTTGAACTCCGTGGCCGTTGTCTTCGAATACGACGTCGATCCGGAGGGAAAGACGAACACGAAAATGTGGGAATGGAAATAGGGGCGGCCGAGCATCCGTTGCTTTCGTCGAGACTCGCGCGGGGGCTAGCAATGTCCGCGCGAGTCTCGATCGGCGGATTGCATTTCGATTGTTTCGAGCTTTGGGGGAAAGGCGCGGGAGCGGCTGCGGAAACCTACTTCTTCTTGTGTTTTTTGCCCTGCGGTTTCGCGTGCGGGCCGGCGATGCCGAAATCCCAAACGTACATGTCGATGCCCCGACCGGGATCCACTTCCGCGAGAACGTATTCGCCGGGAGAAAGATCCTGGTCCGCGGTGATGCGATAGGTGTCGTTTTCGACCTGGTGCATCGTCGTCGGGATTTCGTCGGCCTTGGTCTGCTTCGCGCCGAAATAGACACTGCGCACCTCGATGTTGCGGCGCTTGCCGTGAATGACGGCTTGAATCAGGCGAAAATGCGGGCGCAGGCGGCTCGAGGTGCGATAGAAGAAAACGGGCTCGGGGCTGGCGATGCGGGTTTTCGCATGTTTGCCGGCAAGGGAAACCGTGTAGGTTTTCGCGAGCACGGGAACGGGCACGACGAGCGTGGCCAGGAAGCGCCCTTTGTTCAGATTCAGTTTGGCGAGATCGGTGGTGAGTTTCAGGATCGAGCCGCCGTTGTAGGCGAACATGCCTTGTCCTGGCGGCAACAGCACGCCGATGGGCAGCCCCAGGCCAGGACCCACGTCATACTGCTCCGGATGCGCTTCGATATCCACGTCGCGAGCCAGGCGCATCGCCTTTTTTTCGGTGGCGTTGGGAGCGCCGGCGGCCTTTCGCGTCGCCGGCCAGTTCACGAGACTCGATGGAATTTCTTCCCATTCCGAACGCTCGACGCTGTAGTAACGGACGCGATCGCCAACGATCTGATATTTGCTGATGAGCAGGTAGGTGCCGTCTTTCAGAATGAGTTTCTGGCCGCGAACGCCTTCCGCGCTTTCGACGCTTTTCGCCGGAGGTTGGGCGGAAGCAGGTTTCGATTGCGCGGCGAGCGGCAGTGAGAAAAGCAGGAAGACGAACGGAACGGCAAGGACCGCGTTCCGCAGGACGGGAAGATTCTCCCCCATTTTCAACGGAATCCTCGTTGGCGCGGCTTCCGCGCGACCGTTCGCCGCACCACGCTACTTAGCATAAAGCCGAGTGGCGCCTGCGGGCAACGCAAGGCAAGGAACCGAACCAGGGCGCGCGGCAATGCGTGCGGAGGCCGCGCGAATTAGTGCTGGCAGCGGGGGAAAAGCGCGGTGACGATGTAGAGATCGGAAACGCTGAACAGCAGATGCGCGCGAGCGCTCGCCGCCTGCGCCGCTTCGAGCGCCGTAGAGCCAGCCTGTTGTGCCGCTTCGATGAACGAGCCGAGGTGGTGATTGCCCGCGAGCGCGCGCAGATGGTCCAGGCAGATGCCCGTGAGCGAGGAGACTTCCTCTTCGGTGAAAAACTTCTGGCTCGATCGTATCGTTGGCACGTCCAGCGCCCCCTCGGTGAATACGATGCTCTCGCGAAACGATTGGCTGCTCAAGTGCGCGAAACGCAACTGGTGTCGAATCGCGCATTAGCTGTTCCTCGCATAGACAAGAGAACGTAGAACGCGCGCGGTCTCCTTTCGCTTGGGGAAACGGATGGGCATGAAACTGTTCCGGATTGGTTCTAGGACCGGGCTGCGCGGAATTGCCGGCCAGAGACCGGGTCAGGCGGCGGTTGATGCGCGTTCGAAGGCGTGGGCGAGCGCCAGGACGCGGTCTTCACCGAAACGAGGGCCGAAAATCTGCAACCCCACCGGCAGTCCCTCGCTCGTCAGGCCGCAGGGCACCGAAATGCCGGGAACGCCCGCGAGGGAGCCGGTGACGGTGTAAATATCGGCCAGATACATCGCCAGCGGGTCGGCTGTGCGCTCGCCGAGCCGGAAAGCCGGGATGGGGGAAGTGGGCGTAACGATCAGTTCGCATTTTTCGAACGCGAGTTGGAAATCACGGGCGATGAGCGTGCGCACTTTTTGTGCTTTCAGGTAATAGGCTTCGTAATAGCCCGCCGAGAGAGCGTAGGTGCCCAGCATGATCCGGCGCTTCACTTCGGCGCCGAACCCCGCGCCGCGCGTTTTCCGGTACATTCCCGCAAGCGTATCGGCGGGAGCGCGCAAGCCGTAACGCACGCCGTCGTAGCGCGCCAGGTTCGAGCTGGCTTCGGCCGTCGCGATCAGGTAATAGGTGGCAATCGCGTAATCGGTATGCGGCATTTCGAGCGGAACGCGGCGACAACCGAGCGATTCGAGTTTCGCGATGGCGGCCTCCGCACGCGCGCGCACTTCACCATCCATCCCTTCGCCGAAATATTCGCGCGGAACACCGATCCGTAGACCGGCGACCGAACCCGTGAGCGCGGCCGCGTAATCGGGCACGGGGACAGCGGCCGAAGTGGAATCGCACGGGTCGCTGCCAGCGATTGCGCCCAGCAGCGCCGCGGCGTCGGATACGGAGCGCGTCATCGGTCCGACCCGGTCGAGCGAAGACGCAAAGGCGATGAGGCCGTAGCGCGAAACGCGCCCATAGGTGGGCATCATCGCGGGAATGCCGCAAAGCGCGCCGGGCTGCCGCACAGAACCGCCAGTATCGGTGCCGAGCGCGGCGCAAACCAGGCCCGCAGCCACAGCGGCGGCCGAGCCTCCGCTCGATCCTCCGGGAACGCGATCGGGCGCCACGGGATTGCGGACTGCGCCGTAGGCCGAATTTTCGTTCGAGCTGCCCATGGCGAATTCGTCGCAGTTCGTTTTGCCGATGATGAGCGCGCCGGCGCGCTCGACGCGCTCGACGACGGTGGCGTCGTAGGGAGGGCGGTAATGCTCCAGGATGCGCGAACCACAAGTGGTCGGCGTGCCTCGGGTGGCGAGGACGTCCTTGACGCCGAGGGTGAGTCCGGCGAGCGGGGGAAGGGGCTCGCCGCGGGCGACCTGCCCGTCCAGGCGATCGGCTTGGGCGTAGGCGCGTTCCGGGGAAAGAGCGAGGAAAGCGTTGAGCCGGGGATTTTCGGCCGCGATCCGCGCGTAGCAATCGTCGAGGAGTTCGCGCGCCGTGAATTTCCTGGCAACGAGGCCGGCGCGGATCTCGGCAGCCGACAGGGTTTTGGCCGGAGCGGTCATGATTCGCGCTCGATTACCTTGGGTACGCGGAAAAAGGGCGGCTGCGCGTCGGGAGCAGCGGCAAGGGCCTCGGCGGCGATGCCGGCGTCGCGAGTTTCGTCGTCGCGCCAGGCGGCGGAGAAGTCGGAGGCCGCCGCAACCACCTGCGCGAGCGGATCGACGCTCGATGTGTCGAGCGCGTTCAGCTTCTCGATGTAGGTGAGAATCTGGTCGAGTTGCTCGCGGTAGGTTTCGATCTCGGATTCGGAAAGCTCGAGATGGGCGAGCTCGGCCACATTCAGCACGGTTTCACGTGTGATTTTCATAACGAATGATTCAGTTTAGCAGAAATTTGGCGGAGTATCGGGCATGCGGACCGTGCGGCATCCATCGTTTTTTTTGTGAAAGGGTTGCGGCGGCCGGTGGCGCGAGATGGTGAACCGCTCGGCGCTGACGCTGAAGTTGATGAGGTTCGAGCCGAGCGGGGCGATCGTCGCCACGCGCACGTGTAGCTTGCCGGAATCGGGATTACCGGTACACGTGGATTCGCGACGCGAGCCAATTTCCTATGGCGTCGGGGAAGGGGCAAGAGAAAGAGCGAATGCCGGAAGCAACAGCCACGCGATAAGAGGAGGCGAAGCAGTTCCGTTGTGATACAGCGGCCGTTTAGCTCTGGCCCGCTCCATCCAGACCCAGCGCCGGCGCGATCTGCCGCATCGCTTCAATGCAGGTGCGGATGTGATCTTCCAGGCTGACGCCCAATTCTTCGGCACCCAGGCGAATATCGTCGCGACTGACGCCGCGGGCGAAAGCCTTGTCTTTCATTTTCTTTTTCACCGAGTCAGGTTCCACATCGTGAAGGCTGCGTGACGGTTTGACGAGGGCGCAAGCCACCAGGAAACCGGATAGTTCATCGCAAGCGAAGAGCGTGCGATCGAGCGGCGTGGTGCGGGAAACGCCAGTATAGGGAGCGTGGGCCAAAATGGCGTGGACAGCTTCTTCCGGGAAACCGTGCTGGCGAAGAATGGGCGAACCCTCGGAGGGATGGCCGGAAGTAGGGGAATGTTCCGTGTTGGGCCATCGCTCGTAATCGAAATCATGGAGCAGGCCGGTAATTCCCCATAATTCCTCATCTTGCTGTAGTTTGCGGGCATACGTGCGCAGGCAGGCCTCGACGGCGAGGGCGTGGCGTCGCAGGTTTTCGTTCTGTGTGAACTCACAAAGGAGCTGCCACGCAGCTTCACGCGAGGGCATTGGGGTCCTCCTAGAACTTGGCATCCGAATTGCTCTTTAGACACATGCGAAACAGGTAAATAGAGCGCTGGAACGTTCCCTTTTGGCGACGGTTCCCGGTGGGAGGAGTCGCCGGGTAGTTATCTTAAGGCATTTTTAGGGAAATCGGGATTGGGGATGGCAAAAGAAATCGTGGAACGAGAGATGCCCATTGTTTGTCAAGTGCGCGTGCTGAAAAAAGCACTTGACGAAAGTGTGTCATACCGCGAGAATGCCCGTGCGCCCAGAGACGTTTTGCCGCCGTTCTGTCTTTCCTCAAACGAGTTCACTCGCCTTTTCTCGATCCCGATTCGTCAGCGATAACGAGGAGATTCTGTGCCCGTACAAGAGAAAAACGTGACGACCGAGACCGAGGTGGATCGGGAAGTGATTCGTTGCCAGGCCTGTGGCCTGGTGCAGTTCCGCACGAAGAGCGGTCATTGCCGCCGCTGTTTGCGCGGATTGCCTCCGCCGGCCGAAGCGATCGTTCCTCCCACGATTGCCGAGGATCTGCCCGGCGACGAGCGGCAGCTGTTTGAAAACTGGCCCAATCGGGAGACGGTGGAAAACATCGGCCTGCGAATCCGTCAGTTGCGCGAAGCGCGCGGGATGACGCAAAGCCAGTTGCAGGCGCGGTCGGGCGTTTCACGCTCTTATCTTTCCCGCATTGAGAGCGGCCAGATGACGCCCAGCCTCGGCACGCTCGAAAAGATCGCCGAATCGCTCGGCGTAGGGCTGAACCGCTTTTTCATTCCAGCGACGAAGAGCGAGGCTTTGCTCGAGGATCCGTTCATTCAAGGCGTTCGGCCGTTCCTCCGTCAGCTGGATTTCAATCAGTGGCAATCGATTCTGAAGCGCTTGCAGGCGATCAGCGAGCACCTGGAAGGCTCGAACGGCAATGGCAACGGGAACGGCCACGCCCACGGCACGAGGCCCCTGGCACACCGAGGGCACGCCGAAACGGGCCGGCACGGAGCAATGGTAGCCGGACATCAAGCGCAACGCTGAAAAGAATATTGCTGAGGGGAAGCGGCCTCAGGGGCGGCTTTCGCTGAACCAAGAAGAGGTTCGAGCGTCCCCGCCAGCTCGTGCGCCGGGCGTGTTCTCCGGCCGCAATTTCCATTCCTTAAGCGCGTCGGTTTGTGCCGGTTCGTTTTCGCTCTACTGCGGTTCCCGCTCGCCAATACGGACAAGTACGATTTTCGTCTGATCGCCCTTGGATTCGAGCGCGATGATGCGGGCGCGGTCGTGGCTTTTGTCTTTCGAGACAAAGGCGATGCTGGGATGGCCCATCCGCACAACGCCGAAATCGTTGATTTCGGCCTGGTTCCCGTGGCGCTCTTCGAAACTGGGGTCGAGGTTTTTCCGGTACCATCCGGCGACTTCGTTGAGCGAAGCGGACGCCATGTAGGTCGCGACGTTGACGCCGACACCACCACCCTCCTTCTTGGAAGGCTCGAACTGAACTTGCGCGCCTTGGCGGGGTTGCAGCGCCGCGCCCGGATAAACCGGTAGGCCGGTGGTATCCGCGGTTATCTTGCTGACGTTGATTTCTCCCGCCGGCGTGCTGACCTGCACGTTGCCGTTCGGGCCGACGGTGACGTTGCGCACGATGCGACTGGCGATATAGAGGCCGCCGCCAACGAACACAACCGCAAGAGCAACGACGGTCCCAAGCACCCACAAGAGGGCTCGGTTATTGGAAGGAGGTGGCCCTTGCGGGAGCGGGACGCCGGGCGGTGGACCTTGGGAAGGGGTGGTCATGGCTCGCCTCTTGTTTCCAGGCCTCCAAAGGTTGTCCTGGAAGCCTCTTCTTAGAATACGACCAGCACGAGCCGGGCGTTCCACGCCGGCGTGAAATTCACTTCACTAAGGGTTCGCCGGCGAAAACGGCCGGCCGCCGGTTTCGCCAGGGCCGTGCGGCCTCGAGTTGGCCGGCCAGGCGGAAAAGCATCGCTTCGTCGCCGAGTCGTCCGATGAAATGGGCGCCGACGGGCAATCCATCCTTGTTCCAATGGAGCGGAACGGACATCGCCGGTTGGCCGCTTAGATTCGCCATCGGGGTGAAGGGGACGAACTGGACGGCGCGCTCGAAGCCGGCGAGCGGGTTGCCCGGCGCCGGATCGAACGAGCCGAGCGGAAGCGGAGGATCGGCGAGGGTTGGCGTGAGCCAGACGTCGTAGCGCAACATGAACCCGGCGATCTGGCGGGAAATGCCTTGCAAGAACGTTTGCGCGAGCAGGTAAGAAGACGCGCTGACTTGGCGGCCGAGTTCATAGAGCGCCCAAGTAAGCGGCTCGAAAAGCTCCGGCGCGGGCTGACGGCCGGTGAGCAAAGCCATGGAATCGATCGCATGCGCGGTGCCGGCTCGCCAAACGGCGAGAAACGCGCTGACCATCTGCTCACCGGGAATCGGCGGTGCCGCTTGCTCGACGCTGTGGCCCAGGCTTTCACAGAGTTTCGCCGCGTCGTGCACGGCGGCAATGCAATCCGGATGAATTTTGGCGCCTGAGGGAGCCATGGTGGTGAATGCGATCCGCAAACGGCCCGGATCGGCGCCCACTTCATCCAGGAATGGCCGGGTGCGCGGCGGTGCGTAGTAGGGATCTCCGACGCCAGGTCCGGAAACGGCGTCGAGCAAAGCCGCGGAATCGCGCACCGAACGCGTGACGCCGTGTTCCGCGACCAGACCGCCCATGATGTCGCCGATATCCGGGCCCAGCGTATTGCGGGCGCGCGTGGGTTTCATGCCGAAAATTCCGCAGCAGGACGCCGGGATGCGAATCGAGCCGCCGCCGTCGTTGGCGTGCGCCATCGGCACAACGCCCGCAGCGACCATCGCCGCCGAGCCCCCGCTCGAGCCGCCGGTCGAGTGGCCCGTGTTCCACGGATTCCGGCACGGGCCGAAGAGTAACGGCTCGGTGGTTGGCAAGATGCCGAATTCCGGCGTGTTCGTTTTGCCGAAAACGACGAGGCCGGCGCGGCGAAAGCGCGAAACGAGCTCGCTATCGCGATCGGGAACGAAATCGCGCAGAAACGCCGATCCGGAACTCATACGCGCGCCGGCATATGAGGCGACCAGATCCTTCAAAAGGAACGGAACGCCGCGAAACGGTCCGTCGGGCAATTCACCCTGCGTCTCGGTTCGCGCTTGGTCGTAGAGCGGCGTGACGACGGCGTTCAGCGCGGGATTCACACGTTCGGCGCGAGCGATCGCCGCCTCCAACAACTCGATCGTCCGCACCTGCCCCGTGCGGACCAGTTCGGCCTGGGCGATGGCGTCGAGCGAGGCGAGTTCTTCGGTAAATGCCATGGCGAAAGGTGTCGCGGCCGGCGACGAGTTCAGACGTATGCGGCCACGCCGGTGATCTTCTCTCCGATGATCAGCTTGTGGATGTCGTGCGTGCCCTCGTAGGTGTAGACGGACTCCAGATTGTTCATGTGCCGCATCACGCAGTAATCGTCCACGATACCGTTGGCGCCGAGCACGGAGCGCGCGCTGCGGGCCGTTTCGAGCGCGATCGACACGTTGTTCATCTTCAGCAGGGAGATGTGCGTGTGATCCACGCGATTCCGGTCTTTCAGCCGGCCGACGTGCAATGCCAATAGTTGCGCCTTGGTGATTTCCGCGATCATCCAGACGAGCTTTTCCTGCACCAGCTGATGCGAGGCGATCGGCCGGTTCTGGAACTGGCGCCGCGTTTTCGAGTAATCGAGGGCGGTCTGGTAGCAGGCCATTGCCGCGCCGATCGCGCCCCAGCCGATGCCATACCGCGCCTGGTTGAGGCACATCAGCGGTCCTTTTAGCCCTTCGACACCCGGCAACAGATTTTCGGCGGGAATTTCGCAATCGCTCAGCGAGAGTCCCGATGTGATCGAAGCGCGCAGCGACCATTTTCCGTGCACGTCCCACGCCTTGAAACCCGGCGTCCCTTTTTCCACCAGGAATCCGCGGACAACGTCGTCTTCCGTTTTGGCCCAGACGACGGCCACGTCGGAAATCGAGCCGTTCGTGATCCACATCTTCTCGCCGTTCAACACCCAGCGGTCTCCGCGGCGAACGGCGCGGGTGAGCATGCCGCCGGGATTCGAGCCGAATTGCGGCTCGGTGAGACCGAAACAGCCGATCGCCTTGGCCTGCGCCAGCGCGGGAAGCCATTTCTCCTTTTGCGCCTCGGTGCCGAACGCGTAGATGGGATACATCACCAGGCCGCTTTGCACGGAAGCGAAGCTCCGCATCCCGGAATCGCCGCGTTCGAGCTCCTGCATCACCAATCCGTATTCCACGTTGGACATTCCGGCGCAGCCGTAGCCTTCGAGGTTCGCGCCGAAAAAGCCCAGTTCGGCCATTTCCGGCACGAGGTCCAGCGGAAACCGCGCGTCGCGATTGCACTCTTCGATGATGGGCAAAACGCGGTCGTCAACGAACTGGCGGGCCGTTTGGCGCGCGAGTTTTTCCTCGTCGCTGAGCAGGGAATCGAAATCCACGAAATCCACACCGGGGAACGCGGCCATTTGCTCTCCTTGGGAAGCGGTGAAGCGGGTCCGTTTGCAACAGCCGACGAGGGCGCGGCCACACGGAACACCCGATTCTATCAGGCGCTCCGCGGCCCAAACAAGCTGGCTCGGGCCGTGGCGCTGAACGTGAGTGGAAAATGGGTGCGCAGTGAAAATCGGCTTTGAAAGTCTGTGAGGCGGATGATGGGGATTGAATTTCAAGGCGGCGAGAAATACGCGAGTCGTTTACCATGTAAGGCGCACAACTGTGAGGCGGCTGGATATGGCGAAGCCAAAGATGACGCCAGGCCGAGCGAAGAAGCGCATTGGCGCGGCCCTGTTGATTTGCCTTGGGCTGTGGTTTGGGGCCGCAAGTCCCGCCTTCGCGCAGCCCTTCGCCCATCGTGGGCACGCGCCGGCGAGCCAAAAAGCCGCTGCGAACGGGCTTGCTGGAATCCTGGGCTACATTTCTCGCGGCTGGGAAAGCCTGACGCGCTCGCTCGGCGAATGTAAAACGTACGCCGACGAAAAAGCTATCGGAAAACCGCTCCTCTATCTTCCCGCCGGCGTGGCCGAGCCCGCGATGCTCGAACATCTCGAAACTCAGTGCGGCGTCGCCGTGCGGCATCTGCCGGAGCCGATTCGCAAGCCAGGAGAAAAAGCCGCGAGCGCGATCGAGCCCCCGGGGCTCCTTTATTTGCCGCATCCCTACGTCGTGCCGGGCGGCCGATTCAACGAAATGTACGGATGGGACAGCTATTTCATCCTGCGCGGATTGCTGCTCGACGGGAAAATAAGGTTGGCGCGCGGGATCGTGGAAAATTTCTTCTACGAAATCGAGCACTACGGCATGGTGCTCAACGCCAATCGAACCTATTACCTCACCAGGTCCCAGCCGCCGTTTCTTTCCGCGATGATTCTGGCGGTTTACGACAGCGAAAAAGCCGCCGGCCGTGACGATCTCGCCTGGCTCCGCAAGGCGTATCCGTACGCGGTGCGCTATTACGATTTCTGGACGCACGGCGCCCATCTTGCGGGAAGCACCGGTCTTTCGCGCTTCTACGATTTCGGAAGCGGACCCGCTCCGGAAGTGATGGCGAGCAGTCCGCAGTACTACCGCTACGTCGCCGCGTATTTCGTCCGGCATCCGGCGGCTGCACGCGGCTTTCTCGATTGGGTTCCGAATGGCGATTCCGGAGTGCGCCCCGTGGGACCGCTCTTCACCGTTTCCGTTTGTAAGCCGTCGCCGGTGGTTTCTCGTCGCGACTGCGACTCGGCGGGTCGCGTCGGTTTGACCGCGAAATTCTACAAAGGGGATCGCAGCCTGCGTGAATCGGGATTCGACGTGACGTTCCGCTTCGGCCCCTTTGGCGCCGATACGCCCGACTACGCCCCCGTGGGCCTGAACAGCCTGCTGTACGAATCCGCTAGGGACCTCGAGCGAATGAGCCGATTGCTGGGCCGGCCGAAAGAGGCGCAGAGGTGGGCTCGCTTGGCCGCGCAAAGGCAGGAAAATATTCGCCGGTATTTGTGGAACGCGAAACGAGGACTCTTTTTCGACTACGACTTCGTGACGAAGCGCCAATCCTCCTATGTTTTCGCCACTACTTTTTATCCTCTCTGGGCCGGCCTCGCCTCGACCAACCAAGCACACGCCGTGGCCGCGAACGCAAAGCTGTTTCTCGAACCGGGCGGCCTCGTAACGAGCCTGCGCCCCAGCCTGGCCCAATGGGATTATCCCTACGGATGGGCCCCGCTCCAACTTATTGCTGCAGAAGGACTTCGCCGCTACGGATACAATGAGGATGCCGACCGCATCAGCTACCGATTCCTCGGAACGGTGCTAGAGAATTTTCGACGCGACGGCACCATCCGCGAAAAATATAATGTTGTGACGCGGTCGTCGGACGTCTCCGTGCGGGCTGGGTACCGGCAAAACGTAATCGGATTCGGTTGGACGAACGGCGTCTTCCTCGCGCTGCTGAAGGAAATGCCGGAATCCTGGCGAGCGCGTCTGGCGGGAGATTGAGCCACGGGACGGGTCAGTAATCCAAGGGCGTCGCGCCTGCCGATTTTCATGGATTTTTCACCGCGCTGTGGATTCGCAATTCTCAACTCTTCAAGAGCTTGCGGCGTTGACAGGGCGAGGAACTTGGGGTATTTAGCTGAGCAGCCGAAACCGGCAAAATCACAGGCGGAACGGCTGTGCAGTAGTGTAGAGTTTACAATGGGCCGCAGAAGGCGAACGTAGGCCGCGATCAGAGGCGTGGCAACGAACAAGACCATAGAGTGAGCTGGCGCAAAAGAGAAGCTCCATGCGCCGGCGAAACGGTGAAGTCTGCGCTGCGACCGGACGCGGGAAGGTTGTCGCGGCATTCGGACGCGGAATACGGGTGACGTGCTGATTAAAGTGACGGCAAATGGCTTCTGAACCGCAAAAGACGATCGGCAAATACGAGATCATCACCGAGCTCGGCCGCGGGGCGATGGGCGAGGTGTACAAGGCGCGCGACCCGTTGATCGGGCGCATGGTTGCGCTCAAGGTCATCACGAGCGGCCTGGCCGGCAAACCGGAACTGCTCGAGCGGTTCTATCAGGAAGCCCGTTCGGCCGGAGCGCTGCAGCATCCGAATATCGTCACGGTTTACGAGCTCGGCAAGGAAGGCGATCTGCCGTTCATCGCGATGGAATATCTGGGCGGAGACAGCCTGGAAAAGATCATCGCGCGGCAGGCGCCGATGCCGCTGGCGAAGAAGGTCGGCTACGTGGTGCAGATTTGCCGCGCTCTCGAATACGCGCACAAGCACGGCGTGGTGCATCGCGACGTCAAGCCCGCCAACATCATGCTGAATTCCGAAGGCCAGGTGAAGGTGGTGGACTTCGGAATCGCGCGGCTGGTGGATGCTTCGAAGACGCAGACCGGGACGCTTATCGGCACGCTCGGCTACATGTCGCCGCAGCAATTGCGCGGCGAGCACGCCGACGAGCGGTCGGACATCTGGGCGGTTGGCGTGCTGTTCTACGAACTGCTGGCCAGCCAGCGGCCGTTTCAGGGCGATAACCCCGCCGCGCTGATGATGAGCATCATTTCCAAGGAACCGCCGGCGCTGGCCGAATTGGCGCCCGATTGCACGAGCGACGTTGAGGCGATCGTCTCCCGCATGTTGCAGAAGGACGCCTTGGCGCGTTACCAGTCCATGGACGAGGCGCTGCTCGACCTCGATTCCGCCTGGAAGCGCCTCCAGCAGGCGCGCGTGAGCGATCTGGTGCAGGAAAGCCAGCGGCTTTTCGAGGCAAACGATCTGAAGCGGGCGCAGGAACTTCTCCGCGAAGCGCTCCATGCCGATAGCTCGCGCTGGGAAGCGAAGACGCTGCTGGAAACCGTCAGCCGCGAGCTGCGCCGCCAGCAACTGCTGCCACGAGTGAAGGAGCAGGTGGCGAAGGCGCAAGGGCTGCTCGATGCGGGACAGCTCCAGGAAGCAAAAAGCGAGGTGCAGGCCGCGCTGCAGCTCGATTCCACCTATTCGCCGGCGCAGGAACTGCTTTCGAGCGTCGAGGAAGCGGTCGAGCGCGTCCGCGAAATGGATAAGAAACTGCGCGTCTCGAAGCAGCGGATCGCGGAAGGCGCGCTGACCGACGCCGAAAAACAGTTGGGCGAAGTGCTCACGCTCGATCCTTACAACAACCAGGCGCAGCAATTGCTCCGGCAGGTGCGGGACGAGGTTTCGCGCCGCGAGAAACGCAAGCAGGCGTCGGAGGGCGTGCAGCACGCCCGCGATTTGTGGTCGCGGCAGCAATACCGGGAGTGCATCGCCGAGCTGACCGGATTGCAGGCGGAATTCCCGGGCGATACGGATATCGCGAAGCTTCTGGATACGGCGCGGCGCGACGAAGCGGAACAGGAAAAGCAGAAGAAACTGAGCGAAGCCCGGAACTTGCTGGCGAACCAGCAATACGAGGCCGCGCGGACCGCGCTATCCGCGCTGGAAAAGGATTTCCCCCAGGATACCGCCGTTCTCAATCTGCTCCATCTCGCCGAGGACGAGAAAAGCGTCGAGGAACGCAAGCAGCGGCTGCGGGGCGAAATCGCTTCGCTGCGGACGCTGGTCAACGAGGGCAAGCACGCCGAGGCCGGCCGCCGCGGCGAAGCCATGCTCAAGGAGTTTCCGGGCGAATTCGAGCTCGAAGAGCTCGTGAAATTCGCGCAGGCCGAGGCGAAGCGCGGCGAGCAGGCGAAGCACCTGGAAGAGGGCATCCGCCGGGCGCGGAAGTTCGCCGAAGAAGGCGGCTACGGCGACGCCATCCGCACCGCCGAAAAGCTCCTGAAAGATTTCCCCGGCAACGCCGATCTGCTGGCGCTGTGCAGTGACGCTCGTGAAAAGCAAAAAGAGAAGGAGCGCCGCAGGCAGATCGAGCTGCGCATTCGCGAGGTGCGAGTCAAGCTCGACCGCAAGGACGTGACCGGGGCCATCGAGCTGGCGCAGGAAACCATCGCCGCGCTCGGCCCCGACACCGACATTGGCCAACTGCTCGAGGCGGCCAGCCGCGAGCGGAAAGAACGCGAGCGGGAAAAAGAACAGGAGCAAAAGTTTGTCGACGCGCGAACGCTGCTCGCCGGCGGCCAGGTGGATGAAGCCGCCGCGGTGGTGAACGACGGCGTCGAGACCCAACTTCTCGATGCAAGCGATCCACGGGTGAAATCGCTGCTCGAGGAAGTGGAAAAGAAGAAGAGTAGCGGGGCCGTGCCGGTTGCCAGCGTTCCCGTGGTCGAGCCGCCCGCTCCCGCCGCTCCCGTGACGCCGGAGCCGCCAACGGCGGAAGTCGCAGCGGCCTCGTCCGCGCCTGTCGAGCCTGCGCAGCCCGCGCCACCGAGCGCCAAACCTCCGGCTGGCGCGCCTGAACCGGCAAAGCCCGAAGCCAAAGCGGCCGCACCAGCTCCGGCGAAGCCGGAATCGAAGCCCGAACCCAAACCCGCGCAGAAAGCGCAGCCGGCGGGGAAACCCGAGCCAACGAAGAAAGCCGAGCCGGCCAAGCCCAAACAAGCGGCGGCTCGCGTGGCGGAAGAAGGCAAGAAGGAAACAAAAGCCGCGCCCGCGCCAGCCGAAACCAAAACGAAGGCAACGGCAAGTCCCGTGCCCGCGCAGCCGTCGCGCAGCAAAGCGCCATGGATTGCGGCTACAGTCGTCGCCATCGCCGCGGCAGCCGGAGCTGCGTACTACTTCTCAACGCGTCCATCATCGCCTTCGGTCGCGACTGCGCCGCAATCGGCCGCGGAAACTCCCACGACGCCTGCCGCTTCTGCCGCTGCGCCAGCCGCTCCGGTGAATTCGATCGAACGGCAGCAACGCGCGCTGATGGATCAGGCGCAACAGCTCGTTGGACAGGGAAAATTCAGCGATGCGCTCAAGCAAGCTGACGGCGCGATCGCGCTCAATGGCCCGCTCACGGCGGATGCGCGGAACTTGCGTGCGGAAATCGTGAAGGCGCAGAGCAACAAGGCCGCGCAGGCGTCGCTGGAAAAGGAAGGCCGCGTCTGGACGCAGGCGATGGCCGCCTACCGGAGCGACCGGCTCGACGCGGCCGAGCGCGATTTCCGTCAAGTGGCGGGAATGACGGGAAGCTCCCATCAGGCGGAAGCGCAAAATTACGTGAATACGGTGATTCCGCAGGCGCGGAAATCCGACGCGCTGTTCCGGCAGGCGCAATCGCTCGCGCGGCAGAGGAACAATCCGAGCAGCCTACAGCAGGCGAATCAGGATTTGCAGCAAGTGATCGCGAGTGGAGGGCCGCGCGCACGCGATGCGGCGCGGCTGGAATCGAGTCTGTCGTCGCAGCTCGGCGCGGCCGATCAGTTGAAGGCGCTCGTCGCGGAATATAACGCTGGCACCGACCAGATGAGCGACCTGGTGAAATTGCAGGCGCAGTTCCGCGCGCTCGAGCGGTATGGCGGTTCGGTGGGGCATAGCGCGTATCTTTACGCCGAGCGGCGAATTCCGCAGGAGATGAAGGAACTTCAGAGCACGGAAGCTGCGTCCACGCCGGCGGCTTCCGGGGCGGCCGCGGCCGGCGGCGCGCCGCAACAACAATCGGCCGCGCCCACGCAGCGGCTGCTTTGGGCGGTGGAAGTGGACGCGAACGCGGCTCCCGCGCACTGGCAGGGGTCGCTCACGCCGGGTCAGATGGTCGGCGCGCAATATGTGGATGGCGGCATGCGGGTTGTGAGCCATCCGCTGCCGGCTGCCGTAGTGGCCGCGGCAGCGGCGAAAAACAGCCAATTTGAATTGCAATTCACCGTGAACCAGCAGGGGCGCGTCACCGGCGGCAGCGTGCTTTCGGGGAACGCGAGCCTGGGTCAAGCCTTGTTGAGCGAAGCGGAAAAGGGCTGGCGTTTCAACGCGCCAACGGTGGATGGCAAGCCTGTCGAGACGCAAGTCCGCGTCTCCGTGCAGTTCTAGCAAGTTCCCGCGCGCCGCGCGAAGGGAATTGAACCCCTCACAGGATGGATTTTAACTACCGCACGCGAAGCAGGACGACTCCGTGTGCGGGAACGGTGGCCGTGTAGCTCGGCTCCGAGACGCGGACGTAGGCGTGCTTCCACAGGTCGCGCGCGCGCAGTTTCTTCCCGGTGACGCCGGCTGCGTGCCAATTCACGGTGATGCTCTGCGGATGGTCGGCAAGATTGAACAGGCCGACCGCGTGCGAGCCGTCGGCGAGGGGTCGCGTCAAGATGAGCTCGGTGGATTGGGAAGGCGAGATTCTCTTCACCGGACTTCCCGCCGGGTCCTGGTCAATGGCGATGACATCGCGGTTGGTGAGGATGGCCGTGGTGGCGGGCGACATGGTGCGCAGATCGTTGCCCGCAATCAGCGGCGCGGCGAGCATGGACCACAAACTGAATTGCACGCGGTCTTCCTCGTTCGTCATGCCGCCGTTGCCGATTTCGAGCATGTCGGCATCGTTCCAATGCCCGGGCCCCGCGTATTTCGCGATGGGGAGTTGCGCGAGAGCATTTCGGATCATGGAATTCCAGTTGTCTTCGATGTCCCCGGTGGTGCGCCAGAGGTTCCCGCCGACTTTGGGGCCCCAGGTCCAGACGTGGTCCCAGCCGTATTCGCAGAGACTGAATACGATCGGCCGGCCGGTTTTGCGGAGCGCGTCGCCCATCTCCTGATAGACCGCGCGCATCTGGTGCACGGTGGGGTAACCGTGGACTTTGGGACCAGGGTAAATTTCACTGGCGCTGCACCAATCGTATTTCAGGTAATCCACACCCCACTTGGCGTAGGTATCGGCGTCCTGCTGCACGTGGGCGTAAGTGCCGGTATATCCGGCGCAGGTTTTGGGGCCCGGCGAGGAATAGATTCCGAATTTCAAGCCCAGGGAATGAACGTACTCGGCGAGCGCTTTCATGCTGGGGAACTTGCGGTTGCTCGTGATATTGCCGTGGGCGTCGCGCGGGCCTTCCCAGGTATCGTCGATGTTGACGTAAGTGTAGCCGGCGGCTTTCATGCCGCTCGTCACCATGGCCTTGGCCATTCCGCGAACGTCCTGTTCATCGACCTTTCCCGCGAACTTGTTCCAACTGTTCCAGCCCATCGGCGGAGTGCGCGCCAAGCCGTTGTAGGGCACGTCGTGCAGCGCCGGCAAAGGAAGCCGAGGAGGGGGAAGCAGAGCTTTCGCGCTGGTCCGCTCGGCGACGAACGTGCGGGACGGGCGACCGGGAAACGGCGGAGCAGTCAGGTAGAGCTTGCCATCCTTCACGGTTCCGTTCCAGGAGGACTGCCTGGTCCGCGGCGGCCGGCCGAAGGTCACGACGAAGTGCAGCTTGCCATCCTGCAAGCTGCCCTCGCTGATCGGGATGCCGCGGCCGGGGCCGAACAGCATGCGTCCGGTGACTGCTTCGCCGACTTGTTTCAAGTTGAAGTAGAACTTGCGGACGTTGCCATCGGGCGTCGCAATCTTGATCACCCACACCCCAGTGATGTTGGTTTGCGCGGGAGGAGGGGGCGTCGCAGCCGACGCGAAAGCCAACGCAACAGGAACCAGGAGGGCAGCAAGCAGAGTTTTGACCAGCAACGAACCCACTCGTCGAACAGTCTGTGAAGGTTTCATGGCAAGCTCCGGGTCACTATCGTAATCGGTTTCCCATTTCGCCGCTCAAAAATCTCGAAATGTTTTCTCCCCGTTCGGACGTTCCAGCGGCGGGCAGGGGCGCGCGAGGCAGCGTTCTGCGCGTTGACCGGCATCACACCGTAACAGTTCACTGACTGCTGCGCCAACTTTCATCCGCAGCGGGCTGGCGTGGGGGCCAGCGATGCGGTAGTCGTTGTCATAGGCTGCCGTCAGCGAGGGCGGGCAGACTGGCTATTGTGCGGGGGTTGGGCGCATCCTGCGCAAACAACCGCCCGCCCTTGGCTGCGTTCTGAGTTGCTGGCGATTTTCCGCCTCGTCGCTGCCATCTGTTATTGGCATCACACCGTAGCCGGCTCGGGCTGGCCATCACTCTGTTTGAGCCGGTCCACAGGCAGCTGACCAGTCATGGCTCTGGTGTGGCTGCCGCCAAGCCAAGGGCACCGGGTTGGAGGCTCCTGAACGCAAGCAGCCTACGCCCTTGGCCCCGGTTCACTTGTGTTGACTAGGAGCCTGTCTGGATGCGGCGCCCCTCACATCTTGGATCAATTTCTTGATGGCCTTGCGGCCCAAACTTCTGATCTCCCCGTCGGTCTGGAAGAAATTTACGCCAATTAGAAAAACTTCGTATCGTCCATCCCCTGGCCTCTGGGGGTAATAGTAAACTGACCACAGCCCGCCGCCGCTGAATCCCCAATATTTGTCGATGGGGCTGTTCGAGTCGGGGTACGGGACAGACTTATGAAAATCTAATCCGTCATGTACAGCCTCGTCCACCACGGTCTCCGTAAACACAGCCCTCAGTTCGCATGAGAGGGTGTTGATTTGCGTGGGATCCGCTCGGGCCAATACTCCCGGGCAGCCAACAATGACGTGGTCGCCTATCGGCCCCGTCCCCTCTCGCTCTAGCTGGAAAAATGAGAGCCGGGTCTCCATCAACCGGTAATCGGTAGGGTGAAGCTCCAGGAGGGTGAGGTCGGCGCAAAATGGCTCCGGTTCCTCTTTGACGTTGTCATCCAGCGAATATGGAGTCAATGACGCTGTTTGCAGGCCTTTTGCGTGAGGGATGCCTGCAATTGCGGAGCAATAGACGACTTGGGAACCCCTCAGCGCCGCCCAGACGTGAGTTGCAGTTAGGATGAAGCGCCTGTCATCAAACTTAACCAAGGAGCCTGAGGCGATAGGGCGAACTCTGCCCGGCCCAAATTCATCCGGTAAGAGCAGTGCGACGGAGTGCTTCGAGATAAAATTCCCGACCGAGTTCTGCGTTTCGGCATCTCTTCCTTGCGGGATGAAGGGTGTGTGTACTTCTTCGGCCACGGGCGTTCCCCGCTCCTTTGTTGAAGCCCGTATTCTTGCAAGGGAGAGGCGGCACGTCTAGAAAATTCCACTGCGGAGCGCTACCAGAGGCGCCTGCTCCTGCGATCCTGGGCGATTCAGGGGCTGGCATGATGGGCAGATAGCCTCGTAGCCTCCTGCTCGCCACCGCCGGACCCGTTGCGAGAATCCGACATGCTTGACGGCGCGCTTGCCCGATTTCTGGAACTCCCATTGTCAGAAGAGAGGAATCAAGGCGGCCACACCATTGCCGGATGTCGACGTCAACCGTGCGCTCGGAGTGCCCTCAGAGCGAACCATCAGGACGGGGCCGTAGGAACAATTTCTGAATGCCGCATTTTCATTGGGGATTTGACGGGCTCCCCAGGCCGCCGCCGGGGGCCAGGTCAAGTCTGAAGCAAAATTCGCGGATTCTTTTTCGCGATCATGAGAAGACGCAGCGCCGTAGTCTGCGGGCGGCGCGACCCTTGCTCCCAGCTCTGTACGGCCTTTGGGCTGACGCATAGAAAGCGGGCGAACGCGGCCTGACTCGCGTGGACGCTCTCCCGAATCTGCCGAATCTCTTCGGGCCTCATCGGCTTTGGCGGCTCCGGAAACTTGGCAACGCGCAAATCGACCGCCTCGCCGCGTTCGTAAGCCTTCGCGTCCGCGAGCGCTTCCCGCAGATCGTCGAATACCTTCACCTTGATTCTTTTTGTCATCTTTCCCCCTACAAATCCCTTGCCATACGACGAAGGATTTTTCGCTGTTCCGTGGTCAAATCTTCCTGTTCGTCCTTGTCGAGGATAAGCAACAGGTGAATGTGAGTCCGGTGCGCGAGGTAAATGTACAGGTAGCGGTATCCTCCGCGCTTTCCTTTTCCGCGTGCCGGATTGGAGGCTCTGGCCTTCCGTATCCCGCCCAACCCTTTCACCAGTTTTCCGCGTTCCGGATTTTCGACCAGATCGTCCTGAATCCGGCGCAGAACGACATCGCCTCCGGGGTTCCCGGCTAACCCCAGCAGCCTCCGCGTGAACGGGCGAGACTCGATAAATACCACATTGTAGGATATACTACGCTGTAGTATGTGGAGTCAAGGACTTCCGTTTGAGAAACATCCGTTTGTTGACGCCCCGAAAATGGTGCGCGAATAGTGCAAGAAAACTGGGCAACACTCACCGACCGGCACTATTCTTCAGGTCACCGCATTCTCATTGAGGATTTGGTGAGCCGCCCAGGACTCGAACCTGGAACCCGCAGATTAAGAGTCTGCTGCTCTACCATTGAGCTAGCGGCCCAGCAACGAACGGTGCAATAAGTCTAGCGGAAGCCTGTTCGGCTCGCAACGCGCCGCGCGAGCCGGCGATTCACCGCACTTTTTTCCGGAAAAGGAGCGGAACGAACGCGGCCAGATTGCCGCGCCAGACCATCCACGTGTGCATTCCCGGCGTTTCGATTTTCACGAAGGCGACGCGGCGGGTCCTGAGCCAGGCGCGCAATTCCACGTTGAATTCGCCCACCAGCGGGTCCTGCTCGCCGCAAGCGACCCAGAGAAGATGCAAGCGGGAATTGGCACTTGCATTCAAGTGGGGAAATTCCTGGTTCAAATGAGGCAACATCGCGGCGCTGAACGCGCCAACCCAGCCGAACGTCTGCAAATGGTTGAGCCCGGCGTAGAGCGCTTCGCCGCCGCCCATCGAGAGACCGGCGATCGCCGTATAGGCGGGGCCACGAAGCACACGGTAGTCGCGACCGACACGCGGCATCACTTCCTCGAACAGCGCTTCGGTGAATTTTCGCGAATTTTCTTCGATCAGGACGTCGTGAGTGAGCGGGGAACTCGCCGTGAGAATTTGCGGCGCGCCGTAGCCGAGCGGCATCACGACGATCATCGGCACGGCTTTGCGCTCGGCGATCAGGTTGTCCAGGATGACGTTCGCGCGGCCGACCGCCGTCCAGCCATCGGCGGCGTCGCTGTAGCCGTGGAGCAGATAGAGCACCGGATAGCGAGTTTTGCCGCGCGGGTTGTAGCCCGGCGGCGTATAGACGTAGAAATCGCGGTTATCGCCCACAACGTTCGAATGGTAGAAGTGCTGGTGAATCACGCCATGCGGCACGTTGTTCGTTTGCCAGGGAAGCGATGCAGGGCCGGGAACGTAGACCATGTTCTGCGGCGTCAGAAGATTCGGTTTCATGAGCGGATTCGACGGGTCCATCAGCATTACGCCGTCGGCGAGGAACGAATAGCCGTAATATTCGGGCGCAAGCGGTCCCACAGTCACGCTCCAAACGCCGCGATCGTCTTTTTGCATGGGCACGGGCGCCGAACCTTCGAGCGCGAGCTTCACTTCATGGGCATTCGGATCGAGAAACCGGAACGTAACCCGGTCGTCGGCGTGGACTTGCGGCGAAATAATCCGCGCGGCAAGAAACGCCGCCACGGCGTGCGTGGCATCCGGGGATTTCGTGGTTTGCGCCAGGGCGGGAATTGTTCCTACGGCGAGAAACGCAGCGAGGGCTGCCAGGGCAATTCCCATAGCGCTAAACCCGCCGAAACATTTGTGCATGGCACGATCCTCCGAGGCGATTAGTGTATATCGGGCACCTGAAAACAGGAGCGCGACGATGTCCCGGACCGCCCAGAGGCAACGGCTTGGCTGGGCGGCTGATTCGCGTGCGGTGACGCCACTCAGGACGCTACCGCGAAAAAGCGACGCGCGGCTTCGGCGAGAACGCGAGCGCAGCTCACCACCGAATCGAAATCCACCCATTCCACGGCTTCGTGCGCGCCGACGCCGGAGGGCCCGTAATTCACGGCGGGAATGCCCTCCGCGGCGAAAATGGCCGCATCCATCCAATAGGCGACACCCGCGTCTTCGGGCTTATGGCCGGTGACGGCCGTTGCGGCATCGCGAACGGCGCGCGCGATGGGCGAATTCGAGTCGGAAACAAGCGGAGGACGATCGAGCAGAAGCCGAATTTCGGCTTCTTCGCCCGATTCGCGCACAACAGCTTCGGTTTCGGCGAGAACTTGCTCGGGCGTTTCGCCGGGCAGGGTGCGGCGTTCGATGCGGAGAACGCACTTTTCGGAGTACGTGGAAAGGCCGGAACCGCCTTCGATCAGGGCGCAATGCTGCGAAGCGGGCCCGACGAGAGGATGGTCGCGTCGGCGGAGGGTTTCGCGATCGAAACGTTCGAGCGATTCGATGACGCGAGCCATTTTCGCGATGGCGCTGACGCCCAAATCCCATCGGCTGCCATGCGCCGCGCGGCCGCGCGTTGTGAGTTCGAGCCAGACGAAGCCTTTGTGCGCCAGGATCAGCCGGCCTTCGCTGGGCTCGGTGAGAATCGCGGCATCGGCGGAATGGCGGCGGACGAAATCCCGCGCACCAAGGCTCGCATCCTCCTCGTCCGCGACGAGCGCCAGAAGCACGCAGCCCGGCAGATTGTTGTCTTGCGATAGCGCTGCCACGGCCGCGAGGATGGCCGCGACGCTGCCTTTCATGTCGTAGCTGCCTCGCCCAAATACTTTTTCATTTTCGACACGCGGCTCGAAAGGAGGGATCGTCATGCCGGCGGTGCCGACCGTATCGAGATGGGCGCAAAGAACTAGGGATGGGCCGGTGCGCGAGCCGATTTCCGCGAAGACGTTGGGCCGGCCCGGCGCGGCTTGCTCGATCGAAGCGCGGATGCCGCGCCGCTTGAGCCAATCGCAAACAAACGCGGCGATGGCGGATTCGCCGTATGGTTCTGCGGGAGCGATGGTTGGATTCACCGATGGCGTGCGGATGAGCGACTGGAGCGTGTGGAGAATTTCCTGGCGAGAAAAGGGATCGGCAACCACGGGATTTGCCCTCCGCCGGAATGAGAAGCACGTCGCGCCATTATACTCGGCCGATTCCAAACGTGATGCTAACGCGCAGCAGGATTCGGATGGAGCGATGCGCTTGCTCGACGCGAGATTCCGCTAGCCGGGCTGGTTGTGAGCCCGCGGCTCTTGTCTTGCGGACTTTGTGAGGAAGAATGCGAGGATGGCCATCGCCGCCGCGAGCAGGCCCGCGTCGGAGTAGAGATTTCCCAGCCGAGCGGCTCCGGAATGAACCAGAGCGCCGACCGCGAAACTTGCGATGCCGTAGCCGACCATATAAGCGGCGATCATTTCGCCGCCCATCAGCTCGGCTAGGCGAGGGAATTGCTCTTCGGCAAAGCCGACGGAAAGCGGCAGGAATGCGGAACACGCCAATCCCGCAAAGCCGAACGCGGCAATTGCCGCCGCGGGCGTTGCCATGTGCGGCACGAGCAGGAACGCCGCAAAAAGAAGCACGGGTAGCGTGCGATAAAACCAGCGCGGCGCAAGCCAGACAGAGGCAATAGCAATCAGCAGCCGCCCAACGGTCACCATGGCCCAAAACGCGGCCAGGGCAAAACCGGCCGCGCGTACGCCAAAGCCGCGATTTCCGTGGAGAAACAGAATCGCCCAATTGCCGAAAAGCGTTTCGGCAATACCGTAAAGCAAGACAAGCGCCAAAAAGGCCCAGAGCCGGCCGGAAATATTACGCAGGAAGCTGAACGGTCCGCCGGACGCGGGCGGAGCCGGCTGAGAGATGAGCAAAGGCTGCGTGGATCCGACAATCACGAGCGTAAGCAGGACCACGGCAACAAGCGCGGGAATCCACCACCAGCCGCGGCCCACGGCGGCGCTCACGAAAAGCGGCGCGAGCGCGGTGCCGGCGCCGAGCAAGGTGTGGAGCGCGGTCAGCGCCGTTTCCGATCGCTTCGGGAAGAAACCGGGCGCGAGGCTATTGAGCGCGGTCAGCGTGGCGCCAAAGCCGAAACCGAGCAGCAGCATGGCCACGAGCAGCGTTACGTAGGAAGGCGTGTGACGCCCGAGAAACGCGGCGCTGAGCGCGACCACGGCCATCGCCAGAACATCGAGCGAGACGCCCGTCAGGAACAATCGTTTCAGGCCCCAGCGCAGAGCGAGCAAACCGCCGGCCGCGGAGGCGGCAATCGCGCCGGCAACCATCGGAACGAATAGCGCTCCATATTCGGCGCTGGTAAAGGCGTAGCCACGCGGGCTGGTGAGCAGGCTCGACGCCGCCGGCACGGTCACCAGCGCGAAGCCCTGCGCGAGACCTGAAAGGTAGACGACCGGGATTTCGACACGCCGCGCCACGGCTTCCTATTTCAGCCGCGCCAGCAGATGGTCGCCGACGCGCAGCGCATTCGCCATCACCGTGAGCGCGGGATTCACGGCTCCGATCGAAGGAAAGAAGCTCGCGTCCACCACGTAGAGGTTGTCGAGGTCGTGCGCTTTGCAGTTGACGTCGAGCGCCGAAGCTATTGGATCAGTGCCGAAGCGAATCGTGCCGGCCTGATGCGCCGTTCCGGCGATCGGGATGCGCTTGCTCAGGTAAAGATTGCGCGGCAAAACGCGTTCGCAGAAGCCGAGCCGGCCCAGCAGACTTTTCCATTTCGCGATCAGGCGCTCGTGGGCCTCGGCGTTGTTGTCTTTCAGGCTGAGAACGATCCTGCCGTCGCGGTTGAGCGTCACGCGATTCTCGGGATCGGGTAAATCCTCCGAGGAAAGCCAGAAATCCACCGAGTGCGCGGCAAGCTCGTCGAACGACGTCTCCGGAACCCAGGAAGCCCATCCCGGAGCTTCGCCGCGCAGCATCGCGCCATCGGATTTGCCGAGCATCTGCACGAGGCCAAGCGGATATTCCCAGTCGTCGGAGCGGAAATAGAAATCGGCGAGCGCAAGCGTCTTCTGGAAAATGGTGGGATTCGGCTCGATGGAAATGGCCATCAGCGCCGTATTGATGTGGCGAAGGTAGTGGCGGCCGACGACGCCCGAGCGGTTGGCGAGGCCGGCGGGGTGCTTCCCATTCGCCGAACGCAGGAGCAGCGCGGCGGAATTGATGGCGCCGCAGGAAACCACGACGATGCCCGCGGAATACACCTCTTCCGCACCGTTACGGCGCACGCGGACCTGTGTGACCTCGCGGCCCGAATCGTTCGTCGTGAGTTTTTCCACATAAGCGCCGGTGAGCAGCGTGACGTTGCTGCTTTCGGCGAGGAGTGGCTCGATGCAGACGGTTTGCGCGTCGGCTTTGCCGTTCGTGATGCACGGGAATCCGTCGAAGGCGCGGCAGCGGATGCAGGCGCTGTGGCGCGTGGGCCGCCCGTCCTTTTCCTGATCGAGCAGGATGCCGAGGGGAAGCGGAAAGGGATGGTAGCCGAGACCGGAAAGGTCGCGCGATAGCTGGGCGATGCGCGGCTCGTGGACGACGGGCGCATACGCGTAGGGCGCCGAAGCCGACGGCTCGGTGGGATCCGCGCCTCGCAGGCCGTGTACGCGATACAGGCGCTCGGCCTGCGTGTAATACGACTCGAAATCGTCGTAGCTCAGCGGCCAAGCGGGCGAAATGCCGCCCGCGTGGCGAAGTTCGCCGAAATCCTGGCGGCGCAGCCGCAGAAGTGCCGCGCCATAGAATTTCGTGTTGCCGCCGACGTAGTAGTGAATGCCGGGAAAGAATTCGTGGCCGGCGGAATCCAGCCAGGGCTCTTTCGCCTGGTATTTGGCCTCGACGAAAACGGCGTGCGAATCCCAGTTGTCCTGTTCGCGCGGCAGGAAATCGCCCCGCTCGAGCAGCAGGATGCGTTTGCCCGACGGCGCCAGCCGCCAGGCCAGCGTGGCGCCACCCGCTCCGGTGCCGATGATGATCACGTCGTATTGATTTTCCGCCGCCATTTGTGCTCTTCCCCCGAAGCGGCGAGCCGTCGCCGCGCTCAATCCCCTAGTATGCGGCGGCGGAGGGGGGAACGAAGCGGAAAAATGCGAAGAACCGGAGAAAAGTGGAAGCGTTAGCTGCGCAGCAACTCGGTGATTTCGCGGGCCGCCTGGCGGGCGCGATCGAGTTCGCCGGCGTTGAAGGAAATCGCGGCCACGCGGGCGTGTCCGCCGCCGCCGTAACGCTCGCAGATTTCCGCGAGGTTGCGCGGTTTTTTCGCTTCCTTCCAGGGATTCGTGCCGACGGAAACCTTGGCGCGCGCGGAGGAGGCGCTGACGCCGACCGAATAGAGGCAATCGGGAAAAAGGTAATAGGGAACGAACTTGTTGTAGCCCTCGAGATCGAGGTCGCTGACGTCGAAGAAGATGACGCCGCGAGCGGCGTCGGTTCGCTGCTTGAGAATATCGATGGACCGGCGATGGCGATCGAGCAGCGGACCCAGGTGGCGTTCGATAAACGGCAGCCGCACGATCTCCTCGAGCGAGCGCTCGGCGAGGAAGGGAATCAGGCGAGCGACAAGCCCGGGGTCGGGAGCCGCTTCGATGACCAGCGCCAACTGCGTCGCCGGCTCGGAAAGCGAGACGGCGTCTTCGGGCGAGCGATACTGCGCGCCGTCAATCACGTCGCCCCAATGGATCAGTTCCGCCAGCGGGCGCGCATCGAAGCCGAATTTCGTTTCCGCGATCGTGGCCAGGAATTTGGTGCACGATTTGTAGGTGGGATCATAGAACTTCTTTCCGGAACGGTCCTGGCGGAAATGCTCGGCGTCTTCCGGCGAAAGGAACGCGCTCTGGTGATGATCGAACCACCAGGTGAGGCGATGCGAGCTGGAATATTTGAAATCGACGATCGCGTTTTCGTCTCCGTCGAACATGTCCTCCGAGAAAAGCTGCGAAGCGCGGTGGACCAGGCCCGTGAAAAGGAATTTGGCGTCGGAATCGATCCGCTCGCGGTAGAAGCGCAAAAACACCGCAGCCGACGAGGCGCCGTCGAAGCACTTATCGTGATAGCAGAGGCGAACGTTCACGCGATCGGGTTCCTTTGAGCGGACAAAGCGTCCGCGGAGCAAAGCCAATAAAGATGGCCGCCGCCAGCAGACTTGTCAAGTGAAAGCAGGGCCCGGCCTTGAAAAAACCGGACCGTGGCAGAAGCAGGAAATGGATGGGTGTCCTTGCAAATACGCGCGCGACCGCTGCAATTTCAGGCGAGGAAATCTCTGTCGGCCGAAACGGAGTGCAGCGCTGCGCGGAACATGCGCGCGAAGGAGACGATCGGATCGAGCCCGCGGCAGACCGGACTCGGCCCGCCGAATTCTGCCGCTAGAGCGTGACCGTGAGATTAGCCGCCGCGTTCGAGAAGGCGTCGCTGACGGCCCTGCCCGCGATGTTGATGGAAGCTACGGCGACGAGCGAGACCAAAACGATCAGCAGACCATACTCGATCAGATCCTGCGCTTGCTCTTCCTTCCAGAGCCTAAGTAGAAGCAGTCTCATTGGTCTCCCTTTCGAAGCGACGCGGTCAAGATGTAGACGCCAAACTGCTGTCTACCCTATAGGAGAAGTGCCATGGTGACAATCACACTTCTTTACCATTACCGGCGAGGGTAAGGAGTACACGGTGATATAACGGCAATTCAACTAATACCTCTTGTTTATACTCTGCATGCTTTGAGAAGCTTCGGAATCTCCCTAGTGCAACAGGATTTTTATCGGGTTGGGTATAGGATAAGAAATGGGTGTCCGAGGAGCCTCGGCGATCAAGAGGGGGCTTGCGTAATGCTCTTCGGTTGGCCAAAAGTCTGCGGGATTTTGGAACTGGTCGTAGCGGGGATTTTGTTCGCCAATGGCGCATGGGCCGCCGGACGGCCCGGTTCCCAAGCCGCCGAGACATCCGTCAGCGCGCAGGAATTGATGCGCGAAGTTGTGCAAAACGAATTAGGCGGTCCCGTAGAACCGCCCACTTACTGGTGTTTTCGCGAAGTGGAAATCACGAATGGGGTGCCGAAAACCTACGAGGTGTATCAGACCAAGGGCGGAACGGTGCGGAAACTCGTGACCGTTAACGGCCAGCCTCTCGCGGCGGCGCAGGCGGAACGGCAGAAAGGGCGTCTCGATCGGTTGCTCCACCATTCGGCGAACGCCCGAAGCGCTGCAAAAGCGCACAACCACGACGTGAACAGGGAAGAGAAGCTCTTTCGCATGCTGCCCCACGCGTTCCTGTTTCGCTACGACGGCAGGGAAGGGAACCTGGTGAAGCTGGCTTTCCAACCGAACCCGCAGTTCGTTCCGCCGGATCGCGAAGCGCAAGTGTTTCATCACATGGCGGGATTCGTTCTGATCGATCCGGAGCAGAAGCGGCTGGCGGAAATCAACGGGCGGCTGACGAGCGAAGTGAAGTTTTTCTGGGGCTTGCTGGGGCATCTGGACAAGGGCGGAACGTTTCACGTTTGGCGAGCCGATGAGGGCGGGGGAAACTGGAAACTCGTGCGGCTCGAAGTCAATATGCAGGGCGAAGCTCTGTTTTTCGAAACGATTGGCATTCAGGAAAACAAACGCTACCTGGATTACCATCAGGATCCTGCCTCGATGACTCTTGCGGACGCCGTCGAGCAGCTCATACAGAACCAGCAGATAGACACGGGCGGAGCAAGAACGGCAAGAAAACGGTGAGTGCCCGCCGGAGTGGCACCGGATAAGTAATCCGGGACGTTTCCTTTCCAGAGCCGGTGTAGAATGTCCTATCCAAGTTCGCGGAAGTGGCGGAACTGGCAGACGCACAGGACTTAGGATCCTGTGGCCGCAAGGCCGTGTGGGTTCGACTCCCACCTTCCGCACCAAGAACTTTCTATAACTCCGGAAAATCTGCTTGGTCCGCTGAATGTCACAACAGGCTAAATCCGTTCGCTCGTGTATAGTAGGTAGCGACCGATATGGCAGGATAAGTCAAGTCATCCCCGGAGGAAACCAAGTACATGGCCAATCTGACCGAGATCGTGAAGAAACTGCGTGAAGAAAGAAATCGCGTCGCCAAGGAACTTAGCCGCCTCGATGGCGCCATTGCGGCTCTTGGCGCGCTTTCGAGCGCTCCCGCGGCCGTGAAGGCCAGCAAACCGAAGGCGCGGCGCAAGCTCTCGGCTGCCGCGCGGAAGAAGATCGCGGATGCGCAACGCGCTCGCTGGGCCAAGCTGAAGAAGCAGCAAAAGGAAGCGTAAGGGAGATCCGGGAGCCGCGAGCGTCTTCGCGAGCCATTCTTTCCCGGGGATACTTTCGGCGCTGGTATTCAAGGGTTGGGTTTCCGCCGGGGTCCTCGGGGAGTAGCTTGCGGCTCCGGATTTCCATAACACACGTTCCGCCGCTGCCCAAGAATCACGCACGGCGCTTTCCCCCTTGGAGTTCTTCGCATGCCGTCTCGATTTCGGGATGACTAGGGATCGAGCCGGCAAGACCATAGTGTGAGAGCCCGTGAACCGCATGAACTCTGAAACCAACGCGGCCGGTTCCGGATGGTTTCGCGGTATTCGCCCGATCACGCGCTCGCGCGTGGTACAGGACGCGATTGCGGGCGTCCAACTGGCGGCGCTGAGCATCCCGCAGGCGCTCGGCTATACGAAGATTGCCGGCACGCCCGTCGTGACGGGTTTCTACACGCTGCTTTTGCCGCCGCTGGGTTTTGCGGCATTCGGTTCCTCGCGCTATCTGGTGGTGGCAGCCGATTCCGCAACCGCCGCGATTCTTGCCGGTGGTCTTGCGGCCCTGGCGCCGCTGGCGAGTCCGCGGTACGTCGCGCTGGCGAGCCTCGTCGCGCTGATGACGGCGGCGCTGCTGCTTCTGGCGCGTCTGCTCAAACTCGGTTTCCTGGCCGATTTTCTCTCGCAAACCGTGCTCGTCGGATTCCTGACGGGAGTGGGATTCCAGGTGGGCATCGCGGTGCTGGGGGAAATGCTCGGCATCCCGGTTCATTCACGAAGCACCGTATTTCAACTCGCGGAAGTGGTCCGCGGCCTGCCCAAGCTGCATCCGCTCACACTGCTCGTATCGGCCGGCGTCGTGTTCCTGATCTTCGCCTTTCATCGCCTGGCGCCCAGAATTCCCGGCCCGCTAATCGCGGTCGTCGGAGCGATCGTGGCCAGCGCTCTGTTCCATCTTTCCTCGCGCGGCGTGCAAGTCATCGGCCCGGTCACCGGCGGACTTCCGGGTTTAGGTTTGCCGCGGGTCAGCTGGCACGACGCGGCGGTTCTCATCCCGCTCGCGGCGTCGTGCGTGGTGGTGATCGTGGCGCAGAGCGCGGCGACCGCCCGCGTCTACGCGATGCGGCACCATCAAACGCTCGATGAGAACGCCGATCTGGCCGGGCTCGTCCTCGCCAACGTGGCCGCCGGATTCAGCGGAACGTTCGTGGTAAACGGGAGCCCGACGCAAACCGAAATGGTGGAAAGCTCGGGTGGGCGCAGCCAGATCGCGCAAATGACGATGGCGGTCGTCGTCGGAATCGCGCTGCTTCTTCTGACGCGCCCGCTCGAAGATTTGCCGCGTTGCGCGCTGGGCGCCATCGTCTTCGTGATCGCGGTTCGACTGGTGGATCTGCGCGGCCTGCGCGAAATCCTCCGGGAGAGCCCCGGCGAATACGCCGTGGCGTTGATGACGGCGTGCGTCGTCGTGCTAGTCGGCGTCGAGCAGGGAATTATTTTGGCGATGGTGGTGTCGCTGCTGCGCGTGGTGCGGCACAGCTACCATCCGCACACCGGCGTGCTCGTGCAAACGGACGCCGGCGGCTGGCAAACGCTGCCGGTGTTGCCCGGCACGGTGACCGAGCCGGGTATGGCGATCTATCGTTTCGGCGCCCCGCTGTTCTACGCCAATGCGAACCGGTTTTCCGAGGAGGTGTCGCGCTTGGTTCTCGGCGAAGATTCCGGAGTGCGCTGGGTGATTGTCGATTCCGAAGCGATGACCAACATTGATTATTCCGCCGCGGGCGTGGTCCGGGATTTGTATCGCGACCTGTCCGATCGAGGAATCGTTCTGGCTTTTGCCCGCGTCCACCCGGCGCTTGCGGCCGATCTGGACAGGCATCGCGTCACCGAGGCCATCGGACCGTCCCACGTCTTCTCCCGCCTGCACGACGCCCTGGCTGCCTACGAGGAATCTCGCCGGAAATCCTAGCGGACATTTCTTAAATTAGCGGGAAGCGACCCTACCCCGCTCGACGCTGGCGCCTTCGCTATCGAAACGGCCCGTCCAACGTGAGGTCCACTCGCCTTGACCCGCCGGCCAAGCGTCCCCTATCATGAGCTTTACCTTCCGCGGAACCGCTCTCCCTGGCTTTTCGATAGTTGGAATCGCTGGAAATTCGGTTACGCGCAGCATATGGGTGCCTTGATGGCGGAAACGACCTGCTGGAAAGAGATGGAACTCGAGATTCCCGCCGATAAAGTGCAGGCGGAAATCGAAAAGATCGCCAAGGACCTGGCGCGCGTGGCCCGCATTCCCGGTTTCCGGCCCGGCAAAGCGCCGATCAGCCTGATCCGGCGCCGCTTCGCCGGCGAGATCAAGGACGAAGTGGTGCAATCGCTGGTGCCGGAGCGGCTGGAACGGGCGCTCGACGAAGCCAAGCTGACGCCGGTGGCGCGGCCCCAAGTGGAAAAGGTGGATTTCGACGAAGCGGGCGCGGTGAAATTCAAGGCGCGGTTCGAGGTCCTGCCGGAATTCGAGCTGGGCGACTACAAGAATCTGGAAATCGAAGTTGAATCCACCGACGTCACCGATGCCGATGTCGATCGAGCGATCGAGGAGCGCCGCGAAAGCGCCGCCACCTTCGTTCCGGTGGAGGGCCGTCCCATTCAGAACGGCGATTATGCCGTAGTGAAGTTGCTCGGCACGCCGGTGGGCGGCGGGGATCCCATCCGCATGGACAACGCGCTCTGCCACGTGGGCTCGGAAGAAACCGTGGCGGCATTCACCGAAAATCTGCTCGGCGCCAGCGCCGGAGACCATCGGAAGTTCGAAGTCCAATACCCGGAGGATTATCCCGATCGCAAACTCAGCGGCAAAACGTTCCAGTTCAGCGCCGAGGTCGTTGCGGTGCGCGAGCGCAAGCTGCCCGAACTGAACGACGACCTGGCTAAGGAAACCGGGGAAGCGGAAACGCTCGAAGACTTGCGCAAGAAGGCGCGCGAATCGCTCGAAGCCGCCCGCGACGAGCGCCAGAAAATGGCGGCGCAGGACAAAATCGTGGACCTGCTCCTGAGCCGGCATTCCTTTCCCACGCCCGAGGCCCTCGTCGAGCGCCAGGCGGACGCCCGGCTCGAGCGGGCGGTGCGGCGCTTGATGGCGCAGGGGGTGGACCCGCGGGCGGTGAACGTGGATTGGGTGGCGCTGCGCAAGCAGCAGCGCGAACGCGCCGAGGGTGATGTCCGCGCCGAGTTGCTGCTCGACCGGATCGCCACCGCCGAGAATTTTGAAGTGACTGATGAGGAGCTAGAAAAGGAGCTGGAAGGGATCGCCGAACGCAGCGGAGAGAGTTTGCCGGCGGTTCGCGCTCGCTTGACAAGGGAAGGCGCGACCGATACGATGAAATCGAAGTTGCGAAGCGAAAAAACGTTGGACTGGCTTTACCAGCAGGCCAAAATCCGCGTAGCCCGGAAGAGCGGGTGAGCGGGCGCGATCTCCGAAGCTTCCCAAATTCCCGCCATGAGACAATCTGACGACGGCACTTTTCGGGCGACGACTCTCATTCCAATGGTGGTTGAACAAACCAACCGGGGCGAGCGCGCCTACGATATTTATTCGCGCCTTCTGCGCGACAACATCATCTTCATCGGCACGCCGATCGACGACCACGTCGCCAACCTCGCCACGGCGCAATTGCTCTTTCTGGCCGCGGAAGACCCGGAAAAGGACATCTCGCTCTACATCAATTCGCCCGGTGGCTCGATCACCGCGGGGATGGCCATTTACGACACCATGCAGTTCGTGCGTCCCGACGTCGTGACGATCTGCATCGGCCAGGCGGCTTCAGTCGCCGCAGTTCTGCTCACCGCCGGCGCGCCCAAGAAGCGCTTCTGCCTGCCGAACGCCCGCGTCCTGATCCACCAACCGTGGATTTCGAGCGTTTCCGGCCAGGCCACCGATATCGATATCACCGCAAAGGAGATACTGCGCATGCGGGCGGTGCTTGCGCAGATTCTGGCCAAACACACCGGACAGCCGATCGAGAAAATCGATCGCGACACCGAACGTGACTTCATCATGACCGCAGAGCAGGCCAAGGAATACGGGATCGTGGATGAGATCATCGCCAAACATCCCTGAAGCCGTTCGTAAGGGTTACCTCATGCCCTGGAACACGGGAAGCCTTCGGGGGGCGGACCGGCCTACAATAGGTTCGGGCGCGGGGGTGCATCCAACCCGCAGGCGGAGGAGCCACCAGTCTTGAGGAAAATCGGGGAAGAAATGCTTCGCTGTTCCTTCTGCCACAAGACGCAGGAACAGGTGGAGAAGCTCATCAGTTCGCCCTCGGATACCGCGAAGGCCTACATCTGCAACGAGTGTGTGCGCGTCTGCCAGCAGATCCTCGACGAGGAGAAGCGCGAGCAGGCCGCCGGACCAGCCGCCACGCGCCGGCTGCCGCGCCCGCCCGAGATCAAGCAGTTTCTCGAGGATTACGTGATCGGCCAGGAGAAAACGAAGAAAAAGCTGGCCGTCGCCGTCTACAACCACTACAAGCGCATCCAGCTGAACCGCCAGGCGAGCGAGATCGAGGTCTCGAAATCCAATATTTTGTTGATCGGACCGACCGGAACCGGCAAGACGCTGCTGGCCCAGACGCTTTCCCGAATGCTCGAAGTGCCCTTCGCCATCGTCGACGCGACCACGCTGACCGAAGCCGGCTACGTCGGCGAGGACGTCGAAAACATCATTCTGAAGCTCCTGCAAGCTGCCGATTGGGACGTGGCCAAGGCGCAGCAGGGCATCATCTACATCGATGAGATCGACAAGATTTCCAAGAAGGACGAAAGCCCTTCGATCACCCGCGACGTCTCCGGCGAGGGCGTCCAGCAGGCGCTTTTGAAAATCCTGGAAGGGACCGTCGCCAACGTCCCGCCGCAGGGCGGACGCAAGCACCCCTACCAGGAATTCATTCCGGTGGATACGACGAACGTCCTTTTCATTTGCGGCGGGGCTTTCGTCGGCCTGGAAAAAACCATCGAACGGCGCATCGGCCAGCGTTCGGTGGGTTTCCACACCACTGGCGAGCCGTCCACTCCGACGCGGCGCAATATCGGCCTGCTCGAGCAGGTCCAGCCGGTGGATCTGATCCACTACGGCCTGATTCCCGAGTTCGTCGGCCGGCTGCCCGTGGTCGGCGTTCTGGAAGACCTCAACAAGCAGGCGCTGATCCGGATTTTGCGCGAGCCGAAGAACGCCCTGGTGCGCCAGTACCAGAAGCTTTTCGAATTCGAGGGCGTGCGGCTGGAATTCACCGACGACGCGCTCGAAACCGTGGCGGAAATGGCGCTCGAGCGCAAGGTGGGCGCGCGCGGGCTGCGGATGATCCTCGAGGATCTGATGCTCGACCTGATGTACCACCTGCCCGCCCAGCGGCGCATCCGCGAATTCGTTTTGACGAGCGAAATGGTTCGCTCCCAGCAGATCAATTGGGCCCTACTTGAAAAGGCGGGATGAAGCGGCAGTGAAAGACTTGGGAATGTTCGCAAAGGACAAAGGCGAAACCAGGCGCGTGCCGATGATGCCGGTGCGGGATATGGTCATTTTCCCGCAAGTGATGACGCCGTTCATCGTTGGACGCGAGGCTTCCGTGCGCGCGCTCGAGGAGGCGCTCTCGAGCGACAAGCGCATTTTCCTCGCCACGCAGCACGACGCCTCGGTGGACGATCCCAAGCCGACCGAAATCTACCAGGTCGGCACGCTGGCGCGAATCGTCCAGAGCGTTCGCCTGCCCGACGGCAATATCCGCGTGCTCGTGGAAGGCACCGAGCGCGCGCGCATGGTTCAACTTTCGAGCGAAGAGGGCTTTTTCCGCGCCTCGCTGCGCGTGCTGCAAAGCCGCGCCGAAATCACGCCCCAGATCGAGCAGGTCACCCGCCGGGTGACCGGGCTGTTCGAACAGTACGTGAAACTGGCGCAGAGCCTGAATTACGACAGCGTCGTCGCTTCGGTCCGCACCGAGGACCCTGACCGCCTGGCCGACAGCATCGCCTGGAACATCCAGATCCCGGTGCAGGAAAAGCAGGAACTGCTCGAAATCCTCGATCCGGCCGAGCGGCTAAACCGCATCGCCGAGCTCCTCGAAGCCGAAATCGAGAAGCTTAACGTGGATCGCACCATCAACAACCGCGTGAAGCGGCAGATGGAACGCGCGCAAAAAGAGTATTACCTCAACGAAAAGCTCAAGGCGATTCAGAAGGAACTGGGCCGGAACGAGGCCGCCGAATTCGAGCAGCTCCGCAAACAGATCGAGGCGGCCGGAATGTCCGCCGACGCCAAGGAAAAGGCGGTGCAGGAGCTGAAGCGGCTGGAAGCGATGCCGCCGATGTCGGCCGAGTCCACCGTTTCCCGCAACTACCTCGATTGGCTCCTCGCGGTGCCGTGGAAAAAGCATTCCCGCGAAATCCGCGATATCGCCGCCGCGGAAAAGATTTTGAACGAGGATCACTACGGCCTGGAAAAGATCAAGGAGCGCATTCTCGAATACCTCGCCGTGCGCCAACTGGTGAAGAATCCCAAGGGCTCGATCCTCTGCTTCCTCGGCCCTCCGGGCGTCGGCAAGACGTCGCTTGCGATGTCCATCGGCCGCGCCACCGGCCGGAAATTCGTCCGGCTGTCGCTCGGCGGCGTGCGCGATGAAGCGGAAATCCGCGGCCATCGCCGCACCTACATCGGGGCGCTGCCCGGCCAGATCATCCAGATGATGCGCAAGGCCGGCGTGACGAATCCCGTCTTCGTCCTCGACGAAGTGGACAAGATGTCCATGGATTTTCGCGGGGATCCTTCGGCGGCGCTGATGGAAGTGCTCGATCCCGAGTTGAATCACGCCTTCACCGATCATTACCTCGACGTCGAATACGACCTGTCGAAGGTGATGTTCATCTGCACCGCCAACGTGCTCCACACGATTCCCCAGCCGCTCCAGGACCGGATGGAAGTTCTGCGGCTTTCCGGGTACACCGAGCGGGAAAAACTGGAAATCGGCCGCCGCTTCCTCGTGCCGAAGCAGCGGGAAGCCACCGGGCTCACCGAGAGCAACGTGGGCCTGTCCGACGAGGCGCTCACGCACCTGACCCGCTACTACACGCACGAAGCCGGCGTTCGGAACCTCGAACGCGAAATCGCCAACGTCTGCCGCAAAATCGCCCGCAAAGTTGTGAAGGAGGGCGAAAAGACGGCGGTGCAGGTGACTCCGGAAAATATTCAGGAATTTCTCGGCGTCATCAAGTACCGAGATCCATGGTCGCAGAAGAAAAACGAAGTCGGTTTGACGATCGGCCTTGCCTGGACGGAAATGGGCGGCCAGGTGCTCGCCACCGAAGCCAGTATCATGCCCGGCAAGGGCCGCTTGACGCTGACCGGGCAGATGGGCGACGTGATGCAGGAATCGGCGCAGGCCGGAATGAGTTACATCCGCTCGCGTAGCGCGCAGTTCGGCCTTGCCAGCGATTTCTACCGGCATCTCGATATCCATGTGCACGTTCCCGAGGGCGCGATCCCGAAGGACGGTCCCTCGGCGGGCATCACCATCGCCACTTCGCTCGCCAGCGCGCTCACGCGCATCCCGGTTTCCTGCCACGTGGCGATGACCGGAGAAATCACGTTGCGGGGCAAGGTGCTGCCGATCGGCGGCGTGAAGGAAAAACTGCTCGCGGCGCATCGCAGTGGAATCCGCACGGTCATTCTGCCGAAGGATAATGAAAAGGATTTGGCCGACCTGCCCGCCGAAATTCTCGCCGAACTGACGGTGAAATTCGTCGAAAAGATGGACGAGGTTCTCTCTCTCGCGCTCGAGCGTTCGTTGCCCGCCACGGCCGAGCCGGTGGAAGTGGCGCAGGAATTCAACGAGAACCTGCAGCAGGACCAGGAATTGACCAACTGACAGGCCTCCGGGGAAGCTGCTGGTCTGGCGTGGATCGTTTGATCCCCGGGTAATGCCAAGGATGGGCCGGCGAAACGCCGGTGCTACGGGAGAAAACCGTGGCCGGGAACTCCCCGGCGGCGGTTGCCGAATCAAAGGAATACAGTCGAAATCGAAATTTGGAGGAAGACGGTCAACCGCAGAAACGCTTTGCGGACGACCGGCCGCCCATGTCTGAATCCGGAAAGAACCCCTCACGAACCCACAATGAAGGAACAAAGATGAGCATCAGTCTGGCAGAACTGAAAGAAAAGAATATCTCCGACCTGGCGAAGATCGCCAAGGAGCTGAACATCCCCGGCGCCAGCGGAATGCGCAAGCAGGAGCTGATTTTCCAGATCCTGCGCGGGCAGGCGGAAAAGAGCGGATTGATCTTTTCCGAAGGCGTGCTGGAATGCCTGCCGGACGGCTTCGGCTTCCTGCGCGCGCCGGAATACAACTACCTGCCGGGTCCGGACGATATCTACGTCTCGCCGTCGCAGATCCGCAAATTCGATCTGCGCACCGGCGACACGATTAGCGGCCAGGTGCGGCCGCCCAAGGAGGGCGAACGCTACTTCGCGCTGGTGAAAGTCGAAGCGATCAACTTCGAGGACCCGGAAGTCGCGCGGAACAAGATTTTCTTCGACAACCTGACGCCGCTCTACCCGCAGGAACGCATTCGGCTGGAAACGGCGAAGGAAAACCTGACCGGCCGCGTGCTGGATATGCTCTGCCCGATCGGCAAAGGGCAGCGCGGACTGATCGTCGCGCCGCCGCGCACCGGCAAGACGATGATGCTGCAATCGGTGGCGAATTCCGTGACGGCGAACCATCCGGAAGTTTCGCTCATCGTGCTGCTGATTGATGAGCGGCCGGAGGAAGTGACCGACATGCAGCGCACGGTGAAGGGCGAGGTGATCAGCTCGACCTTCGACGAACCGCCGCAGCGGCACATTCAGGTGGCGGAAATGGTGCTGGAAAAGGCGAAGCGCCTGGTCGAGCACCGGCGCGACGTCGTGATCCTGCTCGATTCGCTCACGCGTCTCGCTCGAGCCTACAACGCCGTCACGCCGCCTTCCGGCAAAGTGCTTTCCGGCGGTATCGACGCCAACGCGCTCCAGCGGCCGCGCCGCTTTTTCGCCGCCGCGCGAAATATCGAGGAGGGCGGCTCGCTCACCATCATCGCCACCTGCCTCGTCGATACCGGCAGCCGCATGGACGACGTGATTTTCGAGGAGTTCAAGGGCACCGGCAACATGGAAATCAACCTCGACCGCCGCCTGGTGGACAAGCGCATCTTCCCCTCGATCGATATCAACCGCTCGGGCACGCGAAAGGACGAACTGCTGCTGCCGCCGGAGGAATTGAATCGCGTCTGGATCCTGCGCAAGGTGCTGAGTCCGCTTTCGCCGGTGGAAGCGATGGAACTGCTGCTCAGCCGGCTCTCGAAAGCGAAAACGAACTCGGAGTTTCTGGCTTCGATGCAAAGCCCGTCCTGAGGACGGAATCGGCGGGCATTCTTCGCGGCGTTTTATCGTCCGGGGCTGCTCGTTGGGCTTCCGAGCGCGGCGGGCGCATTTCAGCGGGCTTCGGCTTTCCGTTCCTTTTCCCTGGCCAGCAAAACAATCAGCCGGGCGACTTCCTCGGCTTCCATGGCCGTCGTGTCCAGGATGATGGCGTCGGGCGCGGCGGCCAGGGGAGACGCAGCGCGCTCGGCGTCTCGCCGGTCTCGCGCCACCACGTCGCGCTTCATTTCCGCGAAATCAATGGGCACGCCTCGCGCGGCCAGTTCGTCGGCGCGGCGCCGGGCTCGAATTTCGGCTGAAGCAGTCAGAAACACTTTCAAATCGGCGCCGGGCAAAACCACCGTGCCGATGTCGCGGCCTTCCATCACTACGCCGCCCGCGGCGGCAAATTCCCGTTGCCGGGCCACCAGAATCGCTCGAACGCCGGGAATCGTCGAAACGTACGATGCGGCCTGGGCGGCTTCGGGGCGCCGGATTTCCGCGGTCACTTCCTCGCCGTCGAGCCAAACGCGCGTTTCGCCGCCCGTCCAGCGCAGCTCGATGCGCGAGCGCGCAACCACGGCCTCCGCTTGCGCGGCGTCGGTCAGGGAGACGTCGGCGCGGAGTGCGGCCAGCGCCGCGGCGCGATACATCGCGCCGGTGTCGAGGTAAGCGTAACCCAGCAACTCGGCCACACGTTTCGCGGCGGTGCTTTTGCCCGATCCGGCCGGGCCGTCAAGCGCGATTTTCAGTTTCGCCATTTCCGCCGCTAGATCCGCTTGAACGCCTTTTCGATTTCCTTCACGGAATAGCGCAACAGCACGGGCCGTCCGTGGGGGCAGCTCATCGGATATTCGGTGCGGGAAAGCTCGGCGAGCAGCCACTCCATTTTCGGCTGATCGAGCGGCATATGCGCCTTGATCGCGGCGCGGCACGCCGTCGAAGCGGCGATTTTCCGCTGCACCGTTTCGAGCGAAACGGCTTGATGCTCACGCTCGATGCCGTCGAGAATCTCTTCGAGCAGTTTTTCCGCGTCGCTTCCCGCCACGCCGGCCGGCGCAGCCTGAATCGCCACGGTGCGCGGACCCATCGGCGCGACTTCGAAACCGTTCGCCGTCAGCTCCTCGGCAATTTGATCGAAAATCGTGAATTGCCGCGGACTCAGCTCCACGACCAGCGGAACGAGCAGCCGCTGTCCGGCGAGCGAACCGCTGCGCCTCTCTTCGAGATGCTGTTCGAAGAGCACACGCTCGTGCGCCACGTGCTGATCCACGATCCACAGACCTTCGCCATTCACTGCGACGATGAAGCTGTTGTTCACCTGCCCGAGCGGTTTGAGCGAACCGATCGATTCCGGTTGCGATTCATGCGGTGCATGTTCGCGCGCCGCTTCGCGAAATTTTTCGGCGAAATCAACCGGAGCGGACCCAATGGAGATCGTCTGTCCGGGATCGAAAGCGAGACGAACGGTTTCGGGCCGCAGCGGGCCCTCGGTCAGTTCAAACGGCTCGCCGGACGGTGCGACGCCAGGCTGGGCAATGGGAGCGGTTGGCGGATTTGTTGCGGCCGCTATGGCCGTGGCTGCCGGCGAAGCCGCTTGCACCGAGGGAAACGCCGGCGCTGCGCCGGTGGCCGCGGTAAAACTTGCCACCGCGCGAGCCCGGGAAAGCGCCAGGCGAATCGAATCGCGAACGAAATCGTGCACGAAAGAGGAATGCCGGAAACGCACTTCGATTTTCGCCGGATGAACGTTCACGTCCACCGCTTCCGCCGGCATTTCGAGAAAGAGCAGCACGACGGGAAACACGCCGCCGGGCGTCAGATTCCTGTAGGCTTCGCCGACCGCGTGCAGGATCAGACGGTCGCGGATCAGACGCCGGTTCACGAAGATGTAAATGTTGTTACGATTGGGCCGTTCGACCTGCGGCCGCGAAGCGAAGCCGCGCACGCTGATCTGCTGCGCCGGCTCATTCGGATCGGAATCGGGTTCGGTGATCGAAGCACGCATCGGCGCAGAATGCTCCGGGATTTCCACCAGGTCTTCAAGCATCTGCCGGCCGAACACCTGATAGACGCGGTCCGCCAGCCGCTCGACCGGCGCGGCATTCAGGATTTCCTGGCTCGGCGTTCTGAACTGAAATCGATTTTCGGGAAACGCGAGCGCATAGTGCGTGACGAGCGACGCGATATGGCCCAGCTCGACGGTATCCGACTTCAGGAATTTCTTTCGCGCGGGCAGGGAATAAAACAGGTCGTTGACCGTGACTTTCGTGCCCGGCGGCACGCCGGCGGGCTTGACGGAAACCATTTTTCCCGCCGCCCATTCGATGCGCGTCCCTTGCTCTTCTTCCGGGACGCGTGTTTCGAGCACCATCCGCGAAACAGCGGCGATCGTCGGCAGTGCCTCGCCGCGGAATCCGAGCGTCGCAATCGAAAGCAGATCCTCGGCCGTGCGGAGTTTGCTGGTGGCGTGGCGCTCGAAGGCGAGCAGCGCGTCATCGCGCGTCATGCCGCAGCCGTCGTCGGTGACGGCGATCGAGCGCTTGCCGCCGGAGACAACTTCCACTTCCACCGACCGCGCGCCGGCGTCGAGCGCGTTTTCAAGGAGTTCCTTCACCACCGAAGCGGGCCGTTCGACGACTTCGCCCGCGGCGATTTTGCTCGCCACCGTCTCCGGCAATATGCGGACCTTGCTCATTGTCGCTGTCTCTGGCCTTGGGGGGTCGGAGCTTCAGCTCCGACATCGCCGACCTGCCACGCGGGGGCTTCAGCCCCTGAAGAGGCGCTTCGCCCCTGCGGCCATTCATCCATTGCAAACTTCCCGCTTGCTGAACTGTACGGCCAGAGCTCGGCCTTCTCCACAAGGCGGGCTTTCACAGGGTTGGAGTGGATATAAGCCACCTTGACTCTGAAATCGTCTTCGTCCCGCACGGTCCAATCGTGAAACCCAGCCTGCCAAATCGACATTTTGTGATTTCGCTCTGTATGGACTCGATGAGAGGAGCCGCCTTTGATGAGCTGAACGGCTTTTTCGAGGGTCACGCTGGACCCGGGCGTCAACAGGACGTGGACATGATCGGGCATAATAACGAATGCGTGAAGCAGATAGAAACCCTCGCCGCGGTAATGCAGGATCTGTTCTGCAACGATTCGGGCGACCTCGGGCACGCGAAAGAGTGTGCGACCCTCCCAGCTCCTCGTGGTGACGAAGTAGGTGTAGCCCGCGCCCGTGCGGTGTCTAAGCCTGGCCATCAAGCTTCAGGGGCTAAAGCCCCTTACCTCCCCATGGCTGTAATGTCGGAGCTGAAGCTCCGACCCCCGCAAGCGGGCGCTGGCCTGGCAGACCTGCCCACTCCGCATCCCCCGACAGCCAGCCTGGCCGCAGTCTTCAGCGCAAAGCGGATCCTTGTCATGTGCCCGCCCCTCCAGACCTCGGCGTCTGCACGATTTCCACTGCATAGCCGGTTTCAGCATCCCGGTGCTCAGCCTTGTACCGCCCCGAACTCGGTTGGAGAACGTAGGCTCGGCGGTTCTTGGGGCACTCCACCGCAAAGGGCTCGCCGTAGCCTGTCGACTCGACCCAGATCCTCCACCGACCGCCGCAGGAGCAGCTAAACTCGAACTGCGGCTCCACAGTGTTTACCCTCAGGTCCCAGAGCTGGTCCCTTGGGACGGCCGACGGCGACTCGGCCATCAAATCTTGCGCGGCGGTGGTTTTTGGAAATGCGATGACGTCACGAATGGATTTCTCGCCGGCGAGCAGCGCGGTCATGCGGTCGAGCCCCAGCGCAATGCCGCCGTGGGGTGGTGTGCCGTAGCTGAGCGCGTCGAGGAAAAAGCCGAAACGGTGCCGCGCCTCTTCATCGGAAAGGCCGAGCATCCGAAACAGCCGCGCCTGCACGTCCTGCCGGTGGATTCGGATGCTGCCCGAACCCAGTTCCACGCCGTTCAGCACCAAATCGTAGCCCTTCGAGCGAACTTCCCAAGGGGCCGATTCCAGCTTTTCGAGATCCTCTTCCACGATTCCGGTGAAGGGATGCTGCGCGCTCACCCAGCGCTTTTCCGTTTCGCTCCATTCGAAAAGCGGAAAGCCGGTGATCCATAAAAATTCCCAGCGCCCGCGCAGAATCATCTGCAACCGATCCGCGAGTGCGAGCCGCAGTTGCCCGGCAATGAGGCACGCGGGATCGAGGTCCTTGCGCTCCTCGCGCGCGGCAACGGCAACGATCAGATCGCCCGGCTTCGCGCCGGCGGATTGCGCCATCGCCCGCAGCGATTCTGTGCCGAGCGTTTTTTCGAGCGAGGAGCTTGGCCCTTCCGGCGTCATTTTCACCAGATAAACGCCGGCTGCGCCGAGCGATTTCGCCTGTTCGACCAGCTCGTCCGTCTGCTTGCGGGAAAATGACGCGGCTCCTGGCGCGACAACTGCTCGCACCGTGCCTTTCAGTTTCAGCGTCTCTCGTGCCGGGTCGAAAAACGAAGTCACATTTTGCAATTCCATGCCGAACCGAAGATCGGGCTTGTCGCTGCCATAGCGTTCGATCGCCTCGCGAAATTGCATATGGCGAAACGGCCGCGAAATCGGCAGGCCGAGCGAGGTCCAGACGCGCTCGACAACGCGCTCGATCGTCTCGAAGATGTCCTGCTGGCGCGGAAACGACATTTCGAGATCGAGCTGCGTGAATTCCGGCTGGCGATCGGCGCGCAGGTCTTCATCGCGGAAGCAGCGCGCGATCTGGAAATACCGGTCCAATCCGCTGATCATCAGAAGCTGCTTGAAGAGCTGCGGCGATTGCGGCAGCGCGTAAAACTGGCCGTGATGCACGCGGCTGGGAACCAGGTAATCGCGCGCTCCTTCGGGAGTGGGCCGCGCGAGAATCGGCGTCTCCACTTCGTAAAAGCCTATTTCGTCGAGCGCGTGGCGCATTTCGAAAATCACGCGATGGCGCAGCGCGAGATTGCGTTGCAGTCGGGGCCGGCGCAGGTCCACGTAGCGGAACCGGAGGCGAGTTTCCTCGCTCGCGGTGGTTTCGTCCTCCACCTGAAACGGCACGGGCTGCGCCGTGTTCAGCAAGCGCAGTTCACTTGCCAGGATTTCGACTTCACCGGTAGGAATCTGCGGATTCGGCTTTTCGCGCGGCACCACCTGTCCGCGTACGGCGATGACGTATTCGCCGCGCAGGCTTTCCGCCTTGGCATGGGCTTCCGCCGCGCGATCGCCGTGGAAAACCACCTGGGCGACGCCGGTGCGGTCGCGCAGATCGATGAAAATCAGCTGGCCGTGGTCGCGCCGGCGATGCACCCAGCCCATCAACACCACTTCGCGGCCGGCATCAGACGCGCGCAGTTCGCCACAATAGCTGGTTCGCTTCCAATCTCCCAGCGCATCGAGCGCGGTCATCAGTGTTTCCCTGAACCCCTGAGGTACTCAAGCAATTCGGCCTCCGAAAGCTTCTTTTGATCGCCAGGCAGAGTACGAATCTCGCGCCTACCAAACAGACGCTTAACGCTGAATTGGCCTGTCAAAAGCTCCTCTTCCCCAACGATCACAGCGTGACGAGCCCCGAGCCGATCCGCCAGGTTCAGGGCCTTGCCCACCTTCAACTCCTGCGCGGGCATTTCGACGCACAAGCCTTCCTGCCGCAGCCGCCTGGCCAGCCGTACCGCCGCAAGGTAGGATTCCGAGCCCATCCAGACGATGAACGCATCGAGCGGACGGCCGACCGACGCGGCGCTGATTTGGCCGGCGGCCTGAATCACCTCGATGAAGCGGTCTTCGCCCAGCGCGAAGCCGATTCCTTTCGTCGGAGGCCCGCCGAGCATTTCCACCAGACCGTCGTAGCGTCCGCCGCCGGCGAGCGCGTTTTGCGCGCCAAGATGCGTGCTGGTGATTTCGAACGTGGTGCGCATGTAATAGTCGAGCCCGCGGACCAGGCGCGGCTCATGCGTCCAGGAAATCGAGCGCAAATCAAGCTGGCGGCGCAGATCGTCGAAATGCTGGCGGCAGGCGTCGCAGAGGTGATCGGTGATTTTCGGCAAATTCGCGATGATTGCCTGCTCTTCCGGCACTTTCGAATCGAAAACGCGCAGCGGATTCGTCTCGACGCGCCGCAGACTGTCCTGGCCAAGCCGATCTTTCACCTTGCGCAATTCCTCGCGCAACAATTCGACGTACGCGGGGCGGCAATTCGGGTCGCCGATGGAATTCACCAGCAGCGTCCAATTGCCGAGCTTGCAGCGTTCGAGCAGCACGGTGAGCATTTCAATCAGTTCGGCGTCAATCGCCGGATGGTCGCTCGTGCCAAGCACTTCCGCGCCGATCTGATAGAACTGCCGATAGCGTCCTTTTTGCGGCCGTTCGCGGCGAAACATCGGTCCTGCGTAGTAGAGCTTCACAAGACCGGGCTGCGTCTGCATCCCATGCTCGATGTACGCACGAGCCACGCTGGCCGTTGCCTCTGGCCGCAGCGTGAGGGACTCAAATTTGTTAAGGAAGTCCCAAATCTGCGAGGCTGAGGCGGGCGCGCTCGATCCCAGATGAGCCCTCGTGGGGTCGAGTCCATGCCCAAGAACCGATTTGATGGCTTGGTCGACGTCTAGCGGATCGTGAAAAGTGTACATCTCCTTGGAGACAATGTCGGTCTCGGCTCCGACGGAACGGGCGAAAAGTTCCGTTTCCTCGAAGATGGGCAGGCGGATTTCGCGGAAATTGAAGGATTCGAGGACGTCGCGCGCCGTGGCCTCAAACCAATTCCAAAGCGACGAATCCGGGGGCAGAATGTCCCGAACTCCGCGCACGGTGTGAAATTTTCTCTTGTCGGTCATGGAAAGGATCGTATTCCTAAACCTTCGAGTCTAAAGGACGCGGGGCCGTTAGGCCAGCGAGGGTGCGCGACGCCGGCCACTCGCCGTTAGCTGCTGCTCTCCACTTGGTACGCATTCTTGTAGCCGACGTATCGCGTCGAATACGCGAGAATTTCTTCCTGTTCATCCGGCGTGAGCGCGCGGCGGACTTTGCCCGGGTGGCCCATCACAAGGCTGCCGGGCTGGATGACGGCGCCCTCGGGAATCAGAGTGCCCGCGGCGACGATCGAGCCTGCGCCGATGCGCGCGTTATTCAGGACGATCGCGCCCATACCGATGAGGCAGCGGGATTCGATCGTGCAGCCATGAAGCAAGACGCCGTGGCCTACGGTGACGTCGTCGCTCAAAACGACGGGATACAAGTCTTTCATGCCGTGGAGCACGGAATTGTCCTGAATATTCGTGCGCTTGCCCAGGCGAATGAAATGCACATCACCGCGCAAGACGGCTCCGGGCCACACGCTCGAGTCTTCGGCGAGCGTGACGTCGCCGATGAGCGTCGCGGCGGGATCGACGTAGGCGCCTGCAGCGATTTGCGGCGATTTGCCTTTATGGCTGCGAATCATCATCCCTCCTCGTTCCACGAGCGAACGGAAAGCATACTCCAACTCCTCAAGCACGGGGCGTGAATGGCCGCGGAACTCCGCAAGAGAATGCAATGCCCGTCGCCGATGAGGCAAAGATAATTACAGGATTTCGACGACGGGAGATTGCTGGCCGAGGTTGAGAACGGAGACGCGCGCAGCGACCTGGCGCGCCATGGCGTAGAGGCTGCGCGCGCCGCGAAAATCCTCGCCAAACGCGGTGACGGGCTTGCCGCTGTCGCCGCCGACGCGGATTTCCGGCTCGATTTCGATTTCGCCGAGAAAGGGAACGCCGAAGGTTTCGGCCATGCGACGGCCTTCGCCGTAGCCGAAAATATCCACGCGCTTTTCGCAATGCGGGCAGAGCAGGTAACTCATGTTTTCAACGACGCCCAGAATTTCCACGTTCACCTGGCGAAACATTTCCACCGACTTCCGCACGTCGGCGAGCGCGACGGCGGAAGGGGTGGTCACGATAACGGCGCCCGTGAGCGGAACCGATTGCACGAGCGAAAGAGCGACGTCGCCGGTGCCGGGAGGAAGATCGATCACCAGATAATCGAGTTCGCCCCAGCGCACGCTGCGCAAAAACTGCTGAATCACGCTGTGCAGCATCGGCCCGCGCCAAATCAGCGGCCGATCGCCGGGATTCAGCAGGCCCATCGAAATCATTTTCACGCCGTAGGCTTCGACGGGCAGAATGTTGCGCTCGTCGAGCGCTTCCGGCTGCTCGGTCGAACCGAGCATGACGGGAACGTTGGGGCCGTAAACGTCGGCATCGAGAAGGCCGACGGCCGAGCCAAGGCGCGAAAGCGCGATGGCCAGATTCACCGCAACGGTGGTTTTGCCCACGCCGCCCTTGCCGCTGGCGACGGCGATCAGATTCTTCACGCCCGGAGGCGCTGCTTTTTCCGCGGCCGCGCGGCCGGCGGGAACCTTGGAATCGAAACGCAATTGAACGTCGCGCAGGCCGAGCGGCGCAAGCGCTTGGCGGATATCGCGTTCGATCGTTTCGCGAAGCGGGCAGGCGGGCGTGGTGAGCGTGACGAGCAGTGTCAGCACGCCATCGGAAAGGCTGGCGAGCTTGACCATGCCGAGCGAGACGACGTCTTTGTGCAATTCCGGATCCTGAACGCCGCGCAGAGCTTCGATGACGGCTTCGCGAGTAGGCTGTGGCATGCTCGAATGATTCCTTTCGGTGCGGCGAGGCGCAGCAAAACGCGCAAAATCCCATGATAGACGGGCCGGCTGAGGGCGGCAAACGAACAGATTCCGTGACGGTCCCGGCTTGGGCGGACAAGCGGAGGGGTGAAGGCGCGGTTGGGATTGGGGATTTTGGCCTGAGGTTGCGGGAATTTGCTGTGCCGAATGAGGAGTGGCGAAGCCCGGGATTTGTAACGTGTCTGGCATCAATTAGATACGGGTAGACGCCCGCGGCCCGCGCCTTGCAGTGAAGTGGGTAGCGGCTACCCGTTGCCGGAAGCGCGGCGCGAGAATTCGGGGGTGCGTCATGAACGTTCTGCTGGCGATTGATGATTCCGAATTTTCGGCGTACGCAGTGCAATCGGTGATGGAGAAATTCCGGCCCAGCGGCACCGAAGTGCAGGTGCTGCACGTGGTGGGGCCGATTGCGGTTTCCGTGCCGCCGCAGATGGCGCCGGGATACGCTCCCGAACTCGACGTGTTGGTGAAGGAAGGGCAAAAACTGGTGGAAGCGGCGGCGGAAAAGCTGCGGAAGGCGGGATTCCGGGTGACGGCCAAGGTGGAAAAGGGTGATCCGAGAAGCGCGATTGTGGACCGGGCGGCGGCGTGGCCGGCGGACATGATCGTGGTGGGATCGCATGGGAAACGGGGCCTGACGCGATTCCTGCTCGGGAGCACATCGGAAGCGGTGGCGCGGTTCGCTCCCTGTTCGGTGCAGATCGTGCGGAAGCCGCAAAACCGCTGACGAATTTCTTCACGTCGCCGCGCGCGGGACTTGGCGAGCGACGTGCAATCCTGAAAACTCGACTGCGAATCGGGCTAGAGGCGGGCGCGCGGCTGGCCTACAATCCGGCTGCGGTGGTCGCGGTACGCGCGCCGGGTCAAGAACCTGCGGATTCCGGCGCCGGAACCACCGGATTTGTCGGGGATCATCCAGGCGGCAATCGGTCCATGCGCAGGAGGGAGAAGACTGTGTCCACCGGGAATTTTTCCCGGCGCTCTCCGCGTCACAAGAAGAGCCCGGAGCCGGCGGAGGTGTGTCCGCTGAAACCGGCGCCGTGGGATGCTGCCGAACGAAGTTTGGCCGCGCTGGGGCCTGCCGTTGCACGCGTGGAGACGGCGGAAGAGAGGCTGGAGCCACGGGAAAGCCTTGGGCTCGTTCTGGTGCGCGATGCGCAGGCAGAGAGCAGAATCGCGCGAGAGCGGCGAGAGCGCGGCGAGATAGAAACCGCGCCGCAGGCCCCGGAAGACGAGGAATTACGGCGGAAACGGGCGCAACTCACGCTGCTCGAAGAGGAGCTGACGCGGAGGGAAACTTCGCTCACACGGCTGCGGTCGGAAATGGCGCCGTTCGAAGCCCGCTATTTCCGCAAAATCGGGATTCGCTGCGCGCGTCTGGACGATATCGAGGCGCGGATCGCCGAGCTTCACGCCGAGAGCCACCCGGAAGATGAGGCGGCACAGGAGGTGGCGCGGCGGGCGCGGGAACGGGCGAACCGGTCGCGCGAGGCGGTGAGGCGGCATCGTTCCTCGACGGCGAACAAGCCGGCGGAGGGACTGAAACGGCTTTATCGCGCGGTGGCGCGGAGGGTTCATCCGGATTTCGGAAAAGACCAGGGTGATCGGGAACTGCGGGCGAACCTGATGGCGCACGCGAACCGGGCTTACGAACGCGGCGACCAGCGGCGGCTGAAGGCGATCGTGAAGGAATACGAATACGCGCCGGAGATCGTGCATGGCGACGGGACGCCATGGGACCTTGTGCGGGTGATCCGGCGGATTTCGGTGGTGAAGGCGCGGGTGAAGGAGATCGAGCAGGAAACCAACGAGACCCGGTCGTCGGAACTGTGCCGGTTCAAGGCGCACGCGGAGGCGAACGCGGGATCCGGGCGGGACGTTTTCGAGGAAGTGGAAGCGACGCTGAACGCGCGGATCGCGAAAGCTCGCCGATTGTGGCGGAAGATGACCCAGACCGGGCCGGACGAAACCAGGCGGGCGCCCAGGAACGCAGGCGCGCCGGCCGAGGAGCCCGAAGCAGCGGCTTTGCGCGCGGTCGCCGGCCAGAGTAAAATTTAACCGTGGCATCGAACCTTCCGGGAGAAACCCTGCCGTTTCGCAGGCCCGGCACTGGTGTCCCGGCGCCGGGAAACACAAGAGGCCCATGGATTTTGAAGAGCTTGGCGAACGCGTAAGCGAGTTTTTCGTCGGCAACAAACACGAGCGGGAAATCAAGAAGCTGCAGCCGCACGTCGAGCGGATCAATGCGCTCGAAGCGGAGACGCGGCAGCTTTCGGACGAGCAGCTGCGGGCGAAAACGGACGAATTCCGCGCGCTTATCACCGAACGGATAAAAGACCTGCCCACCGATACGCCGCAATTCATCCATCAGTTGCAGGACGCTCTCGACGAGGTTCTCGAGCCGGCCTTCGCGGTGGTGCGGGAGACGGCGCGACGGAAGCTGAACATGCGGCATTTCGACGTGCAGCTGATCGGCGGCATGGTGCTGCACGAAGGCAAGATCGCCGAAATGAAGACCGGCGAAGGCAAAACGCTGGTGGCGACGCTGCCGGCCTATTTGAACGCGCTGGCCGGGCGCGGCGTGCACATCGTGACGGTGAACGATTACCTGGCGCGGCGCGACGCGGAATGGATGTCGCCGATTTACCATACGCTCGGGTTGAGCGTGGGCGTGATCACCCACGATCTGGACGACGCGCAGCGGAAAACCGCCTACGGCGCCGACATCACCTACGGCACCAACAACGAATTCGGCTTCGATTACCTGCGCGACAACATGAAATACGACATGGCCGATTGCGTTCAGCGCGGCCATCACTTCTCGATCGTGGACGAAGTGGACTCGATCCTGATCGACGAGGCGCGCACGCCGCTCATCATTTCCGGTCCGGCCGAAGAATCCACCGAGAAGTACTACCGGATCGACAAGATCATTCCGAAACTGATCCGGGACATCGACTACAGCGTCGAGGAGAAGCACAAGGCGGTGACGCTGACCGAGGAGGGCGTCTCGAAGTGCGAGCGCCTGCTCGGGTTCGAAAACCTCTACGATCCGCAGAACATCGAGACGATCCACCACGTCTACCAGGCGCTGCGCGCCCACGCCCTGTTCAAGCGGGACGTGGATTACGTGGTGAAAAACGGCGAAGTGGTGATCATCGACGAATTCACCGGACGCGAAATGCCGGGCCGGCGCTGGTCGGACGGCCTGCACCAGGCGATCGAAGCGAAGGAAGGCGTGAAGATCGAGCGCGAAAACCAGACGCTCGCGACCATCACTTTCCAGAACTATTTCCGCATGTACAAGAAACTTTCCGGA